>WAKU01000081.1 GCA_015523195.1 Thermococcus sp. | reverse complement strand
GTGTAGAGGGAGCCCTCAATCCTCCAGGCCGTTCCGTTGATCACCGCGTACTCAACGAGATACCTGTCGGGAAACTGAAAGCAGGGGGGAGCAACGTACACCTGATACGTGAAGTTGCTCGTCAGCAGGTAGAGGGGCACGGGGGCAGTTATATCCTCTCCGGCGCTGACATGGGGAACTTCAATTCCAGAGATAAGAAAGAGGAGCAAAAGGGACAGAGATAGCAGCGATTTGGGCTTCACGAGACCACCTCCGGAGCTGGAATGGTGAAAATTATTGACATACCAATTGCCCGTTTCATGCGCTCATCTCCCGATAAGTATTCGCTATCAACATGCTATAAGTATTTATAAACTTTTTTGAGGACATAACTTCCATCCAAACAAAAAGAGAAAAGCAGAAAAAGCCAAGAAAACTTACCTTCTCCTCCTTATCATTCCCACTAATACTGCAATCCCCAAGATAGACGCCGGCCCGCAGATGGCGGAGCCTGTTTTCGTATTTGTGGTTGAGGCCATCTCGTTCTGAGGGACATTAATGGAAGGGTTTGGGCTCACCGTATGGTTGCCGAAACCTCCCGTGGCGTTCGGCCCGCTCCCTGGGTTGAGCTCACCCGTTCCGGGACTTGCTCCACCAGATGAAGAGCCGTTGCTCTGAACCGGCGGTCCAATCCAGCCAGTTGAGGCGTTTCCTGTTCCTGAACTCCCTCCGCACCTCACGAGCTGTGGATCCTTGCTCTCGTAGTACGGTATCCAGGCGAAGGTTCCGTTCTTGGTCTCGTACCAGCCTATGCGGGAGTTCCAGCCCGCATCGCCCCAGTTCGCTATCGCCGAGATCTCCTCGATGTCCCGATCGCTGAGCCCTTTTACCGCGCCGTCCCTGAGGAGCTCGCTGAGGGCCGCCTTCACGACTTTGGAGGCGTTCACTTCCTCTGGTCTGTACGCCGGGCCCTCCCTTGAGCCTGAGAGGAGGGTAATGTTCGTGCAGTTTATTCCCACAACGCTGAAGAACTCCTTAAGAGCCTTCTCAAGCTCTTCTGGGTTAGGTCCGGTTGCCTCAACCCTCACCCTTCCGGCCCTTATCACCTTGCTCGGATCGACCCCGTGCTCCTTGAGGCACTTCTCAAAGGCCGGGTTCGGCTTCCAAGAGCAGGTTCCGTTCACACAGCCGCAGCTCGTGAGCTTGAGGCAGTCGTACCACTTAGCGTAGACGCACGGCGAGGCGATCTTTCCCGCCTCCCACTTGGGTGCACAGATCTCGCCAGAGCAGCCTCCGGTGGCGCAGTCCGAATCGGAACTGCACTCCTTCTTCGGGAGGGTGATCTTAAGCGTTACGTTGCCCTTTTTGAAGACGTTAACGCTCGAACCGTTTTTGACCATTGACGTTCCGATCCAGCCCATCTTTGTCAGCTGGCTCAGGTTCCCCTCCGTGATCACGAGAACCCCGGAGTAGCTCCAGTAAGCTCCGGTTTCCCTCTTCTGGGGTATCTCCACCCTCACATGAAGGCCGTCGCTTCCGTTCCAGAGCCTCATGACAAAGCTCCTCTCACCCACGTTAAGAACGCCTGGAACCGTTGCATTGGGGTTGTAGGTTATCCCGGGCTTGTTTAGAACAACCTCAACGGCATACCTATCCTTAGGGCTGAAACAGGCGACCGCCAGGGGAAGGGACAGCATCAGCAGGATTATCACAAGCCCGGTGATGAGCCTCATGCACTTCACCACCATCCACTCCGGCGTCATCCTATTTAAGGGGCACCATGGCTTCAAGCGCGTTTGAAGCTTTCCCTTCAAAACCGTTATAAGACCCCCGATGGAGTTATCACCCGAGGTGATTGGTATGGAGAACCCGTTCGAGATAACGAACGTAATAGCGAGGGAAATACTCGACAGCAGGGGTAACCCAACCGTTGAAGTCGAGGTCTACACCCCGATCAGCATGGGACGCGCAGCGGTTCCGAGCGGTGCTTCAACGGGAACCCACGAGGCCCTTGAGCTCCGCGACGGCGGAAAGAGGTACCACGGCAAGGGCGTTAGGAGGGCCGTCGAGAACGTCAACAAGATAATCGCGCCAGAGGTAATAGGAATGGACGTCACCTGGCAGAGGGACATCGACACGCTAATGCTTGAACTCGACGGCACAGAGAACAAGAGCAACCTCGGCGCAAACGCGATCCTCGGCGTTTCCTTGGCAGTTGCGAGGGCAGCGGCAAACGCCCTCGGTCTTCCGCTCTACCAGTACATCGGAGGCACCAACGCCTACGTCATGCCGGTTCCGATGAGCAACGTCATAAACGGCGGCGTACACGCCGGCAACGAGCTCGACTTTCAGGAGTTCATGATCATGCCCGTTGGAGCCGACAGCTTCCGCGAGGGAATTCGCTGGGTTTCCGAGACATACCACGTTCTCAAGGGCGTCATCGCTGAGAAGTACGGCAAAGACGCGGTCAACGTCGGCGACGAGGGCGGCTTTGCACCCCCACTGAAGGAGCCGCACGAGCCCCTTGAACTCCTCATCAAGGCCGTTGAGGAGGCCGGCTACAAGCCGGGCGACGAGATAGCCTTCGCCATGGATCCGGCGTCGAGCGAGTTCTTCCACGCCGACATCGGGAAGTACGTTGTAGCCGGGAAGGAATACGACGGCGGTGAGCTCCTCGAACTCTATCGGGAGCTCGTGAGCAAGTACCCCGTGGTCTCCCTTGAGGATCCCTTCCATGAGGAGGACTGGGAGAACTTCGCCCTCATAACGAGGGAGCTCGGGAGCAGGATACAGATCGTCGGCGACGACATCTTCGTCACCAACCCGAAGAGAATACGGAAGGGGATCGAGATGGGAGCGGCAAACGCACTCCTTCTAAAGGTCAACCAGATAGGAACGCTCAGCGAGGCCATCGACGCTGCTTACACAGCTTACAGGGCCGGCTGGGGAGTAGTCGTCTCCCACCGCTCGGGCGAGACCGATGACCCGTTCATAGCAGACCTCGCGGTCGCCCTCAACACGGGCCAGATAAAGACCGGTGCCCCGGCGAGGATGGACAGGAACGCCAAGTACAACCAGCTCATAAGGATAGAGGAGGAGCTTGAGGGCATAGCCGTCTATCCGGGGCGGAAGTTCAGGGACCCCTTCCTCTGAGCTCCTTCTTCCTCTTCAGCTCTTCGAGCTCCCTTTTCTTCTCTTCCAAAACGCCGATGATCCCGTCGAGGAGCTTCACGTACTCCCCTATGGCCTCGGCAGGGATCTCCTTTCCGTAACCCATCTCCCTGAGCTTCTCGCGGAGCCTCTCGTGGTACTGAACCGCTAAGTAGAGGGACTTCAGGGCGAGCTCGTTGGCCTCCCTCAGGTAGAGCCAGCCCCGCTCGGTAAGCGCGTACCTGACAACACGCCTCTTTCCCCTGTACTCCTCCCGCGGCTCTATCAAACCTTCTTCGGCCAGCTTGTTCAGCATGGTGTAGAGGTTCCCGTGACTGGGCTTCCAGTTGCCGAAGGTAACCTTCTCTATCTCCTTCAGTATCTCGTAGCCGTGTGCCTCCCCCTTCAGGCCTATGATGAGGAGTATGAGGTTCTTCAGGGGGACGGTGAAGAGGTTCCTCACGAGGCTGGAGTCCGCGGACATGTTCTCACCACCTGCGAAAGGCTTATAAACTTCACCCGTCCCATATATGTCTGAACTAAACATATCTTGAAAGGACAGATTTACAATTGACACATATGTGATAACCGTTTAAAAGGCTTTGGGGTGGTTGCGATGGCCTGGAACGAGTGGATAGCAAAGCACGCAAAGCTCGTGCTCCTCGTCTGGATAGTGGTGATAATCCTCATGAGCCCCCTCGCGGCCAAGCTGAGCAAGGTCACCAACTACAGCGAGGAGCAGATGGTCTCCCACAAGATAGAGTCCATAAAGGTGCAGGATATAATGTCAAAGGAGTTCACGAGGGCCCAGAACGAGAACACCACTTACCTGCTCATCACGAACATAAGCGTCAACGACGAGAGGGCTAAAGAGGCCTATTACGCCTTCAAGGAGAGGGTAGAAGGTAAATACGCCGACAACGTAACCTCTTACTACGACGCCCTCAACGAGCTCTGGAACATGACCTCCAACCTAACCCTCAACCTGACGAGGATGACCGCAAACCTCACTGGGGTCCTTTACTCCACGGCAGTCCAGAGCAACGAAGGATTCGGCAGGCTTCTCAACGCGACGTTCCAGCTCGACAACACGACGGCTATGGTGAAGAAGGGTCTGGTCGGTGCGGCGAGGGGCTACCTAACCTTAAAGGGGAACGTTACATCCCTCTACAACCAGACCATCCTCCTTAGGAACGCGCTAAACAAAACGGATACGGCTTACGTTGCCCTCGGGAGAAACCTGACCTCAACTGCTGAAATGCTCAGATCCCTTAACTCCACACTCGCAAACCTCAACCGCGGCCTCTACGCGCTCAACTCGACCTACGGACGGGCGTACATGGGGGTTGCAGCCGTCCACAGAGCCTTGCTGACGAGCGGAGCCTACGGCAGGGGAAACCTCACCCAGGCCGAGGCGGGGGCGATAGCGAACCAGACGGGAACAACTCCGGAGTTCGTCTACGCGGTCTTCAACTCGGTTTACCCCGTTTACTCAAAGGCGGGAAGCCAAGCTATCACCGATGCGTTCCTCGCCAACGTCACTGAGGGGATCGTAAAAGCAGGCTCGCCCTCTGATCAGGCTCCCCTTGTTGAGGCCTACGGAAGGGCATTCTACCTCGGTGTTAGGGCATTCGACGGAAGGGCCGGGAGCGAGTACGCCCTCCAGAGCATGTCCCCCGGGGAGCTGGCCAAAGCTGTCGCGGGGATAGCTACCTCCGCTTTCCAGAGCCTTCCAAAGGCCATAGCGCAGGCCAACCAGACTGTCGTTGTGAAGGGCTTTGGTGAGCTTGATGCGAAGAGCTTTTCCGGGATAGTAGAGACCGCGATCTCGCTCGGGCCGAACCCAAGCGCCGGGGCAGTCGAGAACGCTACCGTTGAGGTTGCGCTTTCCTTCATCGGCAGCGCCCCCAACAACCCCATCTCAAAGCTTCCGAACGCGAGGGAAGTCCTGAGGGAGCTCCTTATTGGGGGGCCGACGAAGGAGCTTGAGGGAAACCTCCTCCTCTCGGGCATGGAGGAGAACCTTCCAAGCGAAGCCTCCCGGTTCGCCCCGCTCATAGTTGACACCGTTCTGGCCTACGACGGAAACGCCACAGCGGTTCTCTCAAGGAACCCTGCCGTTCTTGAAAACGCCACCCTTTCAGTCCTCAAGGCGATGACGGCGAAGATGGGGGTCAAGGTTGACGAGAACCTGCTGAGGAGCATCTACGAGAGCAACGGAAATCCCCAGGTTCTCGGTGAAATCGCCATTGGGATGCTTAAGGCCGGACTCACGGAGCAGCTGGAGAAGGCCGGGCTTCCGAACGCCGGCGATGTGGCCGAGCTCATCGTTAAAACGGCCACAGAAGACCCGGAGGGAATAATCAGCGGTGAGAAGCTTGAGGATGCAACGGTGAAGGTTGTTTCGGCACTGGCTTCAAAGATGAGCGGTGGGGCAAACTTCAACGTCTCCGAGCTCGTGAGGAAGCTCTACGAAGGCTCCAATCCGAGGCAGCTCGCAGAGAACCTCTTCCTCCAGGGAGTCAGGGAGAAGATGAGCAACATAAGCGCACCGGAGGAGTTTAAAGGGCTCTTCATGAACATCACCGAGACGGTAGTTAAGAACTACCCGATGGGCGGTGAGGAGATAGAGAAGCTCGTCAAGGAGACGGTGAGGACCTTCGTCACTTCCTACGCCAGCAACAACCCCTACGGCATAAAGATAACCTTCAACGCCACAAAGCTCGCGGATATAGCCTTCGAATTCAAGGACGATCCGGGCAAGATAACCCCCAAGGACGTCAAGCCCCTGACTGAGGAGCTCTTCCCGACGGTGAAGGAGAAGGCCGGCGTCTACCTGAGCATGCTCAAGAGCAGGGACAACACAACGATGCTCATCACCTTCGTTCCCCACGGGAAGCCGGGACCGAGCGACGACCTCTACCTGTACAGGGCCGGAAACGCGACGCGCGTGAAGGGGATAGCCCTTGAGGAGTTCGGAAAGTACTTCCCCAAAGTCGAGGGCGCCCTTGGGGGAACGCCGATCCAGATGCATGAGATGACGGAGTACGGAAAGAGGGACAACGCCACGACGACAAAAGCCAGCATGATAATGGCGTTGATAGTCCTCTTCATCCTGATGGGAATGGCCCTGCTCGCGACCTTCCTGCCCTTCACCGGCGTCGCGACCTCCGCTTTGACAGCCTTGGGAATAGCGTACCTGCTCGCGAGGGGCGGAATACTGAACATCGGAAGCTGGGCCCAGATGCTGACCATCACGACCGCCCTCGGCCTCGGTATCGACTATTCGACCTACTACGTCCACCGCTTTAAGGAGTACGTTGCCGAGGGCTACGAGCATGAGAAAGCCGTCGCTGAGGCTCTGAAGAGGGCAAAGGATGCCGTTTTGGCCAGCGCTTTCACAGACATCATAGCCTTCGCCAGCTTCGTTTTAGCGTGGGAGTTCCCGATATTCCAGCAGATGGGCATAATAGCGCCACTCGCGGTAATCACGGTGCTCATCGCAAGCCTCACCTTCATCCCCGCTATAACAGCGCTGATCGGAGACAAGAGCTGGTTCTGGTGGCCGAGGCATGTAAAGCACGTAAGCGCCATGGACGTCCACGAGAGGAGCAGAATAGCGGAGTGGGTCATCAAGCACGCAAAGGTCGTCCTCCTGATAGCACTCCTCATAGCCACTCCAGCCACCTACACATTCCTGACATTCAAGGGGACTCACGACCTGACGCTCTTCCTTCCAAAGGACAGCGACACGCTTAAGTTCATGAAGCTGAGCGAGGAGAAGCTCGGCGCATCGCTGATGTCGCCCAACTACGTGATAATCGAGTTCAACGGCAACGTTACCGGCGACGACCTCAAGCTCATAGACGAGATGACCGCCCATATAGCCTCGATGAAGGGAGTTAAGGCGGTCTATTCACCAACGCGGCCCTATGGAGAACCCGTCAGCAACCTAACGCTCTCAGCGATAAAGGCCCTCGGCGGCGACCGGTTCATCTCGTCGAAGGGCGACAAGGTGATGATCCAGGTGGAGACAGTTTACAGACCAACGGACAAGGGGGCCAGGGAGCTCGTGAAGGAGCTCAGAGCCTATGTCAGGGGACTGGCAGAGAAAAACCCAAGGATAAAGGCCGGCCTCGTCGGCGGCGGAGCGGCACTCTCGATGGACCTCTCGGACAGGATAAACGACATCTTCTGGCACAGGATAATTCCAGTGGCCTTAGTGCTCATGTTCCTGTCGCTCATACCCACACTCAAGGGACTTCCTGCGGTTGCCTCGACGATGAGCACGATATTCCTCGGCGTCATGACGAGCATCTGGGTCTCAACGTGGCTCTTCGAGAAGGTCTTCAACCAGCAGGTCATGTGGTTCCTTCCGCTGATGGTCTTCGTAGTGCTCATGGGCGTCGGCATAGACTACAACAGCTTCTACCTGGTCAAAGCGAGGGACGAGTTCGAGCGCAGGAAGCCGGACGAGTCCCTCATCGTCGCCGCTGGAACAATGGACACGCTGGTCATAGGGCTCTCGGTTGTTTTAGCGAGCACCTATGGGGCGCTGATGCTCAGCAGCACATGGGGAACGAGGGAGATGGGCTTCGCATTAGCAGCGGGAATACTGCTGACGGCGACGATGGCGGTCTACTTCATAGGGCCCGCCTTCATGAGCCTCTTCGGCGAGAAGGCCTGGTGGCCGCTGTTCAAGAACCACGAGGAAGCCAAGAAGTGAGTTTCTTTCCCATTTTTGCCGTTTTAACTTCCTTTAGATTTTTAAGCTCCCGCCTTCTAAATCCCTCGGTGGTAGTATGAAGCTTAAGGCCATCCTTGAGCCACAGGCTGAAGGCGGTTATGTAGCCTACGTCCCCGCCCTCCCCGGGTGCTTCAGCCAGGGTGAGACAATGGAAGAGGCTCTGAAAAACATCAGGGAAGCTATCGAGCTGTACCTTGAGACAGTAGAGGAACGGGAACTCAAGAGAGCCCAAAGGGGAATCCTGAAAAAACACCGTGAGAGCGCCGTAGTTGAGGTATCGGTATGAGCAAGCTTTCCCACGACGTTTCTGGGAAAGAGGCCATAAACAAAAAGGTGGGTTATAAGCCCGTTAGGAAGAAGGGCTCGCGTGTAGTACTTGAAGGGCGGGACGGAAGGTTGATTGTGCTTCCGCTCCACAGGAGGCTAAAAAGGACTCTTGAGGGTAATTATCAGGAAGCTGGCTTAAATATTGAGGAATTCAACAGGCTCCTCGAAGGCCTTCAGACTGCTTTGAGGTGACCATAAATGAAGAGAAAGCTCAAGATCTACATTCCAAGCGTTAAATTCCCCCCGCAGGACCGGGGGGTGTCACCCCCCACGTCCTTGCCAACCTCCTCCCCCCGAGGAAACTTCTCTGGGGAAAAGTTTCATCAAAGTTCCTACCTCTTCACCGAGAACTCTCGTTCAATAGGGGCTTCAGTGTTCAAATGGCATTTCAGGAGGAAGTTTGCTTTTAATAGCACCCTACGGGCGCAAGCGAGAAAAAACTCAGTAGAAAATGGTAAAATTTCCAGTGAAGCCCACTTTATGGAGTCTCGGGTTAAAAAGCACGTAGGAACTCATCTCCGCACTTTTTCAGGTTTAAAAACTTTTGATCAGCCTTTGCCGGAGCAAATGTTGTTAGGGGGCTCCGCCCTGTGCAACCCCCCGTTCTGGGAGGTGGTTTAAACGACGGGACGAAAAAAGCTCAAAATCTACATACCCGGCGTTAAATTCCCCTCAATCTCGGTCACGGGGAATGCCTGCGCTTTGAACTGCGCCCACTGCGGCAGACACTACCTTGAGGGCATGAGGAAGCCGGAGCGGGGGGAGCTTTTGAGCTACTGCCTCGACCTTGCTAAAAGAGGCTACCTCGGCTGTTTGCTGAGCGGCGGGATGGACGGCCGCCTAAAAGTGCCCCTCGACTTCTACGCCGACGAGATAAGGGAGGTAAAGCGTCGCACGAACCTTAAACTCAACGCCCACGTCGGCTTTATAGACGAGAACGATTTGAGGTGGCTCCGCTGGGTTGACGTCGTTTCCCTCGACTTCGTTGGAGACGACGGGGTAATAAAGCGAGTTTACAAGATAGACAAGACCGTAAAGGACTACCTCAGGGTACTCGACCTCCTCACAGAGAACGGGATAATGGTTGCGCCCCACATAACCATAGGCTTGGATTTTGGGAGGATACACTGGGAGTATAAGGCGATAGACCTGCTGGTGAAGTACCCCATAAAAGTCCTCGTCCTTGACGTTCTCATCCCGACTAAGGGAACCGAGATGGAGGACGTTCCAAAGCCTTCCGTTGAGGAGAGCCTTGAGGTGGTGAGGTACGCGAGGGAGCGCTTTGACGGCGAGCTGAGCATCGGCTGCATGCGCCCGCTCGGGAGGTGGAGGCTGGAATTCGACAGGGGGGCGGTTTTAGCTGGCGTCAACAGGCTTACAAACCCGCCGAGGAAAATCATAGAGTGGGCAAAGACCTTGAGGGACGTCGAGATAATCTACGAGTGCTGCGTTATGTGAGCGTCCCCCTTGAAGTCCCCAAGGTTTTCATGAGCTCCACGTACGTCCTCTGAACCCTCTGGACGGAGGAGAGGCTGACCCATTCGTCTGCGGCGTGCCAGTTTGAGCCCCTCGGGCCGAAGACGATGGTTGGCACCCCTAAGTAAGCGCCGAAGTAGTTGAAGTCCCCAACGCTCTTTCCGTAGGTCTTCCGGGGTTCCTCCCCCCAGAGGGACTTGTAGACCCTAATCAACGTGGAGGCAAAGCGGTTGTTATCCCTAACAACGTAGGGAGGCATCTCCGGCGTCGGTCTGTTAAAGCGGCTGACCTCGATGTTGGCCTTTATTCCAAGCTTCTCCATGGCGGCCCTTACCTCGGCCTCTATCCTCTCCCAGTCCTCCCCGATCACAACGTGCCTGTCAACTATCGCCTCGGCGTAGTCGGGAACGCTCAGGCCGTCCGCTTCACCGTGGATGTAGAGGGTGCAGTATGAACCCCTGCCGAGGCGTCTGTGGGTTTTCATCCTCACGGTCGGCAGGTACGAGGTGAGTCTGGAGAGCTCCTCTATCGCGTTGATGCCCTCCTCGGGCCGTGCGGCGTGGGCCTTCCTGCCGTGGGCCTTCAGATGGAGAACGAACCTTCCCCTGGCCCCGAGCATCACCGCCTCGTTTGTGGGCTCGGCCACGAAGACGACGTCGGCGTCCTTTATTGAGCCGCTCTCTATGAGCCGCCATGCACCCCGGGAGTAGCCCTCCTCGTCAACGACTGCAGTGAACACAACGGTGGGCCTCTTCCTCCTCGGGAGCTCGGACACCTCTACAAAAGCGGAGATTATGGCGGCGAGCCCACCCTTCATGTCGGCGCTCCCGAGGCCGTAGAAACGGTCCCCCTCCACTTCACCCCAAGGGTTCCTCGTCCATCCATCGGAGAGACCAACGGTGTCCATATGACCGTTGAGAACCACCGTGGTTCTCTTACCTTTTATACGGGAGATAACGTTGCTTCCAAAACCCTCAACTTCCTGGTACTCAACGGGCAGGCCGTGCTCCTCAAGGTAGGAGCCTATGAACTGTGATACTCTACCCTCCTCACCGAACCGGGAGGGAATGGAAACCAGCTTCCTCAAAAGTTCATCCCACACCCTTTTCACCATATCTTATTAGAACTTAATGTTTAAATGCTTTTCTAAAAATGAGGCCAAAGCTTTGAGATTTCCTGCAACAATATACAAACTACATCAACAACCATACATTCAAAAACGAGAGGAGTTGTAAGAAAAATGATGAGCCCATCAATGAGTCGTATATACCCCCAATGAAAAAATAACAGGGGGAACATTGTGCTCCCATGGACGGCTAAAAATACAGAACCAACTTCACAAAAAAGGTTCCTGAAATCTTCAACGGAGAACATTTTGAACGAGAATGAGGTGAATTGGCAACATACCACGGGGGAAGGGATGGGGAGGAGCCAATCAACAGCATGGAAATTTAACTAAAAGTCAGGATTTTAGCTTCATTCAAAACATCCTGAAGATCAGGGTTTGGCCTTCTTTGAGAGGCACCGGAGCAAAACCAGCCGATTAGGAGGGCAGAACACCGGCAGAATTCTGGTGGTCCCGCGGCCCGGATTTGAACCGGGGACCTGCGGATCTACAGTCCGCCGCCACTCCCAGGCTAGGCTACCGCGGGACCTCTGCCCGAAGGGTAATCCTCAGAGCAGGTTTATAAATTTTTCTCCATACCCAGACCCGGTGGTGGTAATGCTCGATCCAGTGACGCTGGCGATGCCCCTCGCGAAGAGGATTGAGGAGCACATCCTGGGAAACAGGAAACTCCCGAACGGCGAGGAAATCAGAAAAATCCTCGTAAACCTCGGACTGGAAAGCCTTCATTCGGACAGGGGGCTGGCAGTTTTAAGGAACCGCTGGTTCGTCGTGCTGGTCTTTCCCCGGGAAAACGGGACGGTAATCGACATCATCCCCTCAACGGGAGAACTCAGCGACGCCCTGGAAGTCGTCGTTTACCACGACAGAAAGCTCAACGCCCTGATAGCCGAGATACTGCCGGCCAACGAGCTTGAGTACGAGGGAAACATCGGTCTGGAGCCCGTTATGGTGGACGCTGAGAGCGGGGAGCTAATCAGCACACCTGTCTTGGGTGACTTTTCGGAGGACGAGGAGGGACCGTACCTTCTTATAGACGGCGAGACATTCGGACGCTGGAAGGAGGGCGGAAAGCTGAACGTTTGTCCCATCTGCGGGGGAGAACTGGTGTGGAGGAGAAGGGAGGCCCACTGCCTCGACTGCGGATACCGGGTTAAGATTGGAGATAAGGTATAAGTATCAAAAGGGCAAACAGTAGGCGGTGAGGATATGATAGTGAAGTTTGATGTGTACTTTGACGGGGAATACTGGTGTGCTAGGGGGATCGAGGAGGATATATTCACCCAGGGGAAAACCCTCGATGAGCTCATGGAGAACCTCCGAGAGGCCGTTGAGCTTCATTTTGAGGAGGAAATCGAGAGGGGAGAGGAAATCATTGTTATGACACTTTCACACTTCGAGGTGTCCCGAGTTGAGCAGACTGCCAGTAGTTAGTGGTGAGAAACTGATAAAACTACTCAAAAAGCTCGGCTACAAAGTCGTGAGGCAAAAAGGAAGCCACGTTAGGCTCGAAAAAGAGACTCCAGCAGGCAAACACAAGATAACCGTCCCATATCACAGTGAGATTGCAAAAGGAACTCTGAACGATATCCTAAACCGGGTTTCTCTGTGGAACGGAGTTCCAAAGGAGGAGCTTATAGAGCTCCTTAAAAAGATGTGAGGTGATCTTTGTGAGCCATGTAATTAAATCCCAGCTGGTAGAATACTCCCGTCTTGCTCACCAACGCGGTTTAACCGCCGCCTTCGGAGGGAACCTGAGCGTAAGGCTCGGGAACAGGGTTTTCATAAAAGCGACCGGTGCTGTTATGGATGAGATGAACGAGGCTCAGGTGGCTGTTATCGACATGAACGGAAACCAGCTCTCGGGCGTAAGACCCTCCTCGGAGTACCGCCTCCACTTAGCCGTTTACAGGAAGAGGCCCGACGTTAGGGCCATAGCCCACCTCCATCCGCCTTATTCGATAGCGGTCTCGGCCCTTTTGAGGGACGAGCTTCCGATAATAACCCCCGAGGCGGAGCTCTACCTCGGAAAGATACCTATAACCCCTTTCAGACCCGCTGGGACCGAGGAGCTCGCCGAGGTGACTTCAGAGGCTCTGAGAAAAGCCGACGCGGTTATAATGGAGAGGCACGGTGTAGTCACCGTCGGCAGAAGTCTTAGGGAGGCCTTTTACAAGGCCGAACTCGTCGAGGAGAGCGCGAAGCTTTGGCACCTGACTGAAAGGCCTTGCGGAAAATGAGCGAAAAAATAAAGCTCACTTCACCTGCTCAAGGGCCCCGAGAACCTCCCAGATGATGGTTCTCGTGTGCATGGGCATGTTCGGATCCTCGCTTATCTCCTCAAGGATGACTATGGCGTCGGCCGCCCTGACGGCCGGCTCCTTGCTCTCGTCGAGGAGTATCTCTATGGCCTGCTCGGCCGCCCGTCTTATGTTCCTCGGGACGACCGTGTCCTGAACGACCTGATCCTTGAGAACTTGGACGATCTGCTGGATGAGTTCACTCATGCTATCACCCCCTTTTCTTAAAAATTGTTACTAAAACCTTCCCAGCTTACCTTATGCTCTCCCGGCTAAAAAGCTTTTCGGTCAACGTCGAAACATGCCCGACCCGGAAGGTGAAACCCCTTCTCCCCAGGCCCGATGATACATGGGGGGATTCGGCTTGGAACTTTAACAACCGGATAAAAGTAGGCTTTTAAACTGGATTGCCAAATTTAGAGCGGTGACCCTTCATGAAGGGGAAGTCCCCCTATATCGGCGTTTTCATAGCGGTCTCCCTTCTGTTAGCGGTCGCCGCGAGCGGCTGCATCAGCACCGGAACAAAGGAGAAGGTTCTCGTGGTTGGAACGAGCGCAGACTTCCCGCCCTTCGAGTACAAGAACGCAAGCAACGGCCAGATCACCGGCTTCGATATCTCCCTGATAAAGCTCATAGCCAAGAAGATGGGCTACGACAAGGTCGAGGTAAAGGACATGGACTTTGACTCCCTCATTCCAGCCCTCCAGACGGGAAAGGTCGACGTTGTCATAGCGGGCATGACGATAACGCAGGAGCGCGAAAAGGTAGTTGACTTCAGCATCCCGTACTGGGAGGCTGATCAAGCCGTCCTCGTAAGGAAGGACTCCGGTATAAAGGTCTCTTCGGTTGACGACCTCAAGGGCAAGAAGATAGGCGTCGAGAAGGGAACAACGGGGGCAATCTACGTCAAGAAGCACCTCGGCAACAGCTCGACGATAAAGGAGTATCCCACGTACGTCGCGGCAACGGAGGCCCTTTTGAACGGTCAGGTGGACGCCGTTGTCCTCGACAGCCCGGTCGCGAAGATGTTCTCCAAGAAGTACAGCGTTGAAATCGTCTACACAATAAAGACGGGCGAGCACTACGGAATAGCGGTCAAGAAGGGCAACAAAAAGCTCCTCGACGGTATAAACAATGCCCTCAAAGGCATAATGAACTCTCCGGAGTGGAACAAGCTCGTCGAGGAGTACTTCGGGAGCTGACTCCCCTTTCCCTTTTCCGGAGGGTGCCGGCGTTGATAGGGACCGCGGTTTCTCTCGACGTTGCAATGAGGATGCTCCTCGAAGGGGCGAAGATGACAGTCATCCTCTCGGTTCTCTCGATAATCCTCGGCCTCCTCGTTGGGCTTCCCGTGGCGATAATGGAGACCTACGGCGGTAAGGTGCTGAGATACATAGCTATGGTTTACGAGGGAATCCTCAGGGGGATTCCGCTCCTCGCGATATACATGGTGATATTCTTCTCGATACCCCTCCTGACTGGAATAGGCCTGCCGGCCTTCTGGGCGGCGGTTATAGGCCTCGGGATACGCTCTTCAGCCTACCAGTCCCAGATATTCAGGAGCACCATACAGGCCGTTGGCGAGGGGCAGATAGAGGCAGCTTACTCCCTCGGGATGTCCAAGTTGGAGACCCTCAGGTACGTTGTTCTGCCGCAGGCGATAAGGATGGCCGTTCCGGCGTGGATGAACGAATACGTCATAGTCCTGAAGGACACCTCGATAGCCCTCGCCATAGGCATAGTCGAGCTCACGAGGCAGGCCCAGTACCTCGTCTCGATAACAGGTGAGCCCTTCCGCTACTACGGCCTCGCCGCCTTCCTGTACCTGATAATGGTTCTCCCGCTCACCTATCTGGCGGGTGTTCTTGCGAAGAAGTACGGGATAAAGGGAACGGGGGGTGCCTCCAACGTCAGAATCTGACGTTCTGATAATTAGAAACCTGAAGAAGAGGTTCGGGGAAAAGACGGTCCTTGAAGGGGTCTCCTTCAGCGTGAGGAGGGGTGAGACTAAAGTTATAATAGGGCCGAGCGGTGCCGGGAAGAGCACCCTCCTCAGGTGCATCAACAGGCTCGTCGAGCCCGATGAGGGGGAGATAATCTTCGACGGGATAAACGTCCTCTCGAAGGACGTGGACATAAGGAAAATCCGCGCGAGGATAGGCTTCGTCTTCCAGCACTTCAACCTCTTCAAGCACCTGACCGCGCTCGAAAACGTCAAGATAGGGCCCAAGGTGGTGAAGGGCCTGAGCGACGAGGAGGCAGAGAGGATAGCGGTCAAAGCTCTAAAGGCGGTTCACCTTGAGGAGGACGCCTTTGAGAAGTACCCGGCCGAGCTGAGCGGCGGTCAACAGCAGCGCGTAGCGATAGCGAGGGCCCTCGCGATGGAGCCCGACATAATACTCTTCGACGAGCCGACCTCCGCCTTAGACCCCCAGCTCGCGGGGGAAGTGCTTGACGTCATGAGGGAGCTCGCTAAGAAGAAGGTCACGATGCTGGTAGTTACGCACGAGATTGGCTTTGCCCTGAACGCTGCTGACGAGGTGCTCTTCTTCTACAACGGAAAGATTTGGGAGAGGGGAGAGCCGAGGGAGCTGCTCTACAACCCGAAGAGGGAGGAAACCAGGGGCTTCCTGAGGAGGATAGCCGACCTGTCGCTGTGAGGTGGGATGATGGACTACGGGTTCATATTAGGACAGCTCATCAAGGGGCTCGAAGTCACCCTTGAGCTGACGATCCTCGGCTTCCTCGGGGGCTTTGTATTGGGCTTTCTCTTGGCTATAGCGAGAACATACTGGGGCGGCGTTTCCAAGGCCCTGGCAGTAGCGTACATAGAGCTCATAAGGGGCACCCCAATGCTCCTCCAGCTCTACATAATCGGCTTCGGGTTACCCCTCCTCATAAGGCAGTACCTCCCGAACTTCGTCATGAACCCCACGATAGCGGCCCTCCTTGGAATAATGCTCAACAGCGCGGCTTACCAGGCAGAGTACATGAGGGGAGCCTTCAACTCGATAGAGTCAGGGCAGATAGAGGCTGCTCTCTCCCTCGGCATGACGAGGTGGAAGATAATAAGGCACGTCGTGTTCCCGCAGGCCTTCAGGATAATGCTCCCGAGCTGGACGAACGAGATGGTCTACCTCCTCAAGTACTCCTCGCTGGCCATGCTCCTCGCGGTTCCCGAGCTCATGTACATGGCGAGCGTCACCGCGTCGGAGACCTTCCTCTACGCCCAGATATATCTAATAGTCGCGGGAATTTACCTCGTCTTTGCCGTGCTGATAATCCAGCTCATGCGCCTCGTGGAGCTTAAGATCCACATCCCCGGGGTAACGACGATAAAGAGGTGATCAGTACTCCACGCCCCTCCTCGCTAAGACGCCCCTCTGGTAGGGGTGCTTTACCTCCCTCATCTCCGTCACGTAGTCGGCCAGCTCGAAGAGCTCCTCCGGACAGTACCTTCCGGTGAGGACGAGCTCTGTGTGGGGGGCTTTCTTCCTTATCAGCTCCTTAACCTCACCCACGTCGAGCATGCCGAAGCTTAGGGCAACGCAGAGCTCGTCGAGGACAACCAAATCCCATTCGCCGCTTGAGGCAACTTCCCTGGCCCTCTCAAGGGCCCGCTTTGCAGCTTCTATGTCTTCCTCGCTCGGCTTCCCGTGGACGAACTTTGGCAACCCGAAGGACTCTATAACTGCCCCGCACTCCTCTATCTTAACCTGCTCTCCGTAAGCCCTGCCAGCCTTCAGGAACTGGATTATTATCACCCTTCCGCCAGAACCGAGCATCCTGACGGCCAATCCAAAGGCTGAAGTCGTTTTTCCCTTCCCGTTGCCGGTGTAGATGTGCACCAGACCGAGCCTGTCTTTCCACGACATTTCCTTCACCGGGTGGATATAATCGCCGGGGTTTTTAGGGGTTTGGATAGGAGCGAGCGTTAATAGAACAACCTCAGAATGCATGAGAATGCAAGAAAACACGATTTCAGAACCCATAGAAAAGCGTCAAAGAAAGGTACAGAAAGGAGTGGCTAATCGAGACCGAATTTTGAGATCTGACGAGAAAGAATTAAACCCCCGCCTTCCTCAAAATCTCCTTATACTCATCTTCTTTGATATATCTTCCCGAGACCGCGATGAATCTTTTCGGCTTGACAACCTTCGGGTACTTCCGTATGTTCTTCAGCCTAACCACCATCCAGGGCCTCGGCCTTCTTCCCCGGGAGTGCCACTTCGCTCTATCCCTCTCGTACTTCCTCAGCTCTTCAGGAGTGAGGAAAAGCTCCTCCTTGTACTCCTTGATAATATCTTCAACGTTCGTAAAGTGCTCGACACTCTCGACCTCCGCCTCACCGTGCCAGCCCTGCCCCTCTCTTGAGGCATAGAAGATTATTTTCATGCCGGGCTGGACTCTCAGCGTGGACGGCTTCACGAAGACGGTCTTACCTTCTTCGACTATTCTATTCAAAAACCACTTCGGGATTGGAAATGTAGCTCCAACCACCGTCTCATGCATTTTCATCATAGCCACCCCGTTACAGTACACGGTTCTTTTCTTTATTTATCTTCCTGAAATTATGATAAAAAATCAAGAAGAACTCCGGGGTACAAACAATAATCCGGCGACAATGTGTGGTTTTGTTCCCTCAAGTTCTCTCTTTTTAGCCTCTTCCTGCAAACTTTTACGACGGGTAGCGATGCCAAAACGGTCTATCAGCTCTTGGCAAAGCTCGATTATTTCTTCCGTACGAGTGTTTCTGTGGATTTTTGCCTTCAGCAGTGCATCTTTAAACGGCTCATGATTTAGGTAGCCCCACTGAATCAAATCCAATAATTTTGAGATGACTTCCCTCTCTCCAGGCTTTTTGGTCTTTTCCAGCCTGCTCTGAAGTCTCTGGAGTATCAACCTGATCTTGGGGGGATACTTGGAGGATCGCCTTTCACTGTATTCAAGGGAACTTCCGCTTATTTTGAGGAGCCTCTTAAAGTCCCTCATCGCAATCCCTGCAACCTTGCGATAAACATCCATGGCCTTTTCATTATTGTAAGGTGGCGTTTTCTCTGACAGCCCGGTCTTGCCGATTAGTTGCTCTATTGGTATGTTCTGCTTCTTCCATTCTCCATTGACGAGCCGGTAGATCAGATATTGGGATACGACTCCGTTGGAGAGAACAAAAAACGCGTACAGCTCATTAGAGTCTGAGAGAGCGACACTTCTCATTGAGTATCTCTTTTTCAGCTCTTCAAATCTTTTTTTGTGAGACTCCATGTATTCTCTGACAAGCTTCTCTGCAAACGTCGTGACCGAGAGGAGGGACTTATCAGTTTCAAGCTCAATCTCATCCAGGTTGCTGGTCCTGTAAATCGCCTCTATTGCGGACGGGTTCCACTCTTCTGTCTCCTCAAGGATTTTACCGTCGGCACCAAGTGCGTTGTTGAACTCCGCAATTCTTCTCCTAACCTTCTCAACTAAACCCAGGTTCTCCTCGAGTTTGGTCTCTGGGAAGAAGTTGTAGACAAGAATTTCATCGTGTTTGGTTCCTATTCTGTCCACCCTGCCTATGCGCTGTATGAGCTTTATCGGAGTCCAGTGGAGGTCGTAATTAACGACAACGTTAGCATCCTGAAGGTTGAGGCCCTCACTGAGAACGTCAGTGGAGATCAAAACGTCAAGCTCGTCCTCTCTGTCTAAGTATTCCTCGTACCTGTTAGCCTTCGGTGCAAACCGCCTTATCTTATCGGCGATCCCTTTTGTGCTCGAACTTACGTAAGCCATCTTGCGTTTGAGTTCTTTATCCTCTATGATCTTCTGGAGCCCATTGTAAACCCACTGAACGGTCTCCTCAAACTCACTGAAAACCAGTATTTTCTTCCCTTCCTTCCACAGATTCTGGACTTCTTCAGCAAGGGCCATTAATTTGGGGTCCCGTTCTGGATTCTTTTCGAGGTATTCCTTTAGAGGCCGCAGGGCAGCTTCCATGGCCTTGAGTTTTTCCAGATCGTAGCGGAGGTCATCCAGAAGTTCGCTCCTCTTGAAGGCACCAGCCTTGTACTGTGGAGTTCTTGAGATGGTGTATTCCTTGATGAATTCTTCAACTTCCTCGTCACTGAGAACCTTGGGTGTTCTATTTCCATTTATCTTTCCAAGGAGAACGTCCTCAAACTCGTCTCCAGCAGGGATAAACTTGTGTTCCACGAACTTGATGAAGTTCTCGGTCTTTATTATGTCCCTTTTCAGGGTCTGGTACATGGCATACCATGAACTCTCAAGGCGTTTGAGGTAGAGGATTCTCATTAAACCTCTCAGGTTCCTTCCAACAGATGACAGGCTTCTGTAGGGCTCGGCATCTTTGTAGTGGGGTATCACATAGTCATAGAGGGCAAACCTCGCGTATTTCATGGAGCTAATACCTGCGAGGAAGAGGGTGTAAATATCATCCGGTTTTATTGAGGAGTCAAAGGCTATCTTTGAGACGAGCTCCTTTGGGACGAATTCAATTGGGTAGACCTCCGAGATTTTGTACGTCAGGACTGAAAGCGTTCTTTTAGGGAAGCACAATGGTTCTTTGCGCTTCTTTACTTTTATACAGTTACCCTTACCTCCATAAAGGCGCAGGATGTCGTATCTGGTTCTTCTTATCATGATCTCCCGCAGAACGTACGATGGGTCTATCTCCCCTTTTTCGATAGCTTTTACCAGTTCATCCCATGTCTGGGGGGTTATTGGGAATGGGTGTCTTCTCTCAGGCAGGAAAAGGCGAATCTGGTTGATTATGTCTCTGTACTGCTTCCTGTAGGGGGTGGCGGTGAGGAGGATGGCCCTCTTGCCAGTGAGGAGCTCTTGAAGGTTTTTGTAGGATTTTGTGTTCGTGTTGGCATAGTGGTGAGTCTCATCCACTAAAACAGTCTCTACGCTCCGAATGTAATTTTCCATCTCCTGATATTTTTCAGGTGAGAGTTCCCTGCGAGGTAATAAACCCGCGGAAAACACCTTCCCCGGAATGCGGAATTCGTTGAGAAGACCTTCCCAGTACCTAACCAGTTCCGGAGGAGCTATCACCGCCACTTCTTTTGAGCGTCCATGGAGGAGTTCGAAGAGAGAGAAGTGCTCCAGTAGGGCCAAGCCTATGTAGCTCTTTCCAAGGCCGACCACATCACTTATGAGAACTCCACCATATTTGTTTACTATTGCTATGGCCCTTCTGACGGCGTCCCTCTGGAAGTCATAGAGGGTCTCATCCAGTTTCCTCAGGAGGAATTTTGAGTCCTCCTCCAGTACCTCCTTGTAGAGCTCATAGAGGCCCCGAATTAAGACCTCGTATGGCAACGGGAGGTTTCCGGGAACCTGGTTTGCCCAGCTCCTTTCAATCACTTCGAGGAGCTTGGGATTAAAGGGGAGTGCCTCATTCCATACCTCCTCGTACCATTCCTTGAGGCTCTCGAAGTGCGTTGACTGAACGAGTGCGTTTAGCTCTGTGTTCCCAGAGAATCCCGCCAAGGTGAAGTTACTGGAGCCCACCAGTCCAATTCTCGTAACAGACCCCCTTGAGGGGTAGAAGAGGTACGCTTTGGCGTGCATGAACTCCTTCACATAGACGCGAATCTCAAGTTTCTCGTCTTTGAGCCATTCCAGCAGTTTTTGGAGGAATTTCTCGTTCTCTAAGGTCTGTTCCATGTAGTTTGCGTTGGCCTCGATGTCCCGGCTCTGCTCATCCAGATCCGATTTCTCGCTTTCGCTTTTTTCCTTCAGTCTCTTTAGAGTTTCGAGGGAGTGGTAAACCATACTCAGCTGCTCATACGTCTCCCGATTGGTCTGGTTTCCTATCACTATCCTCATCCTACCCCCGTTTGAGAAAAACTCCTCGAGCTCGTTTTGAATCTCCTTCATACCGCTTATGAAGAGGAAACCGACGGCAACGTCTATCTGGTTGTAGTCCCTCGAAGTCAAAGCTTCCCTAAGGACGTCTACTAGTCTCACCTGATTGTTGTCAACGAGACCATATTTGTCGAGAAGATGTATGGCCGATTCAGCCATTGGTTTTCACCCCAACCAATCCCTCCAGTTCATCAATAAGATCACTAAGTTCCGACCGTAACTCCTCAACGAAGTTCAAAAACTCTTCCTTCGAGAAGGGTTCAACGATGAGCCCGACATCCCGTTCTATCTCTGGCTCGATGTTTTGGAGAAACCTTCCCTCGTTGAGGGCATCTATCGAGTTCCTCAGGTTTTGAGATGCAACGGAGCTCAAGTCGAGATAGTCCCTGATCTTTTCAGCTATCTCTTTTCTGTAACGGGCCATCTTAAGACCCCTCTGATGAAGTTTGTAAAGGTCATAGAGGTCCCTGAGTTTGAATTCTTTCCTCGTCAGGAGGGCCCTAACTTTCTCGACTAGGATTTCTCTGTCGGAATAGGCAGTTAGGGGTACGGGATAATAGTTGCCGAGAAACTCAATGTACCTCTCGTACTCCTTCGGCGTGAGTTCAACACGCTTCCAGGACAGGAGGGTGTGGGCTTTTAGAGTTTTTGGCCTGAACGCTAATCTTTCAGCGTAATTTACCTCGATTTTTATCTTCTCCCCCAGGGGAGAGTAGAGTATTATCTCCCTAAACCACCCGGGGCCGAGGAGAAAACTGAAATACCTGTGGTTGTTGAAGTCGCTGTGGTTATTGTACTGAAACTCAAGGCCCAGATCCTTGGCCACGCACCTCAGGATCTCAGCAATTCTGCCTGTTTCTTCGTTCAGGAATTTTTTCAGCCTGCTCCGGCTCATATCTCTAAGCTCATCGCCCTGCCGATACGCGAAGTCCAGGTCCCTACTGAAGCGGTAGTAACCTAAGTGGCACTTTACGAGGCAGGTTCCACCCTTGAAGATATAGTTCTCCTTGAAGAGGGGATCCCTCTCAAGCTCCTTGAGAATCGTGTGGATTATGTAGTCCCACTCCACGAGGTCTATTGATTTAATTTCCGTTTTTCCCGATACGAACCTGGCGAAACCCCTTCTCTCGTTCTTCCGGATCTCCATGAGGAGGGATTCATCGACCATTCTCGACCACCATCCTTATCGACCGAGGATATCTTATCAAATACTTCTGAAGTTTATCTTTGTTGGTCCTGTCCCGGTACTCCCGCCATATCCTCAAAGCAAGTGACTTTGGTATTGTGCCGTAGTTGGCGAAGTAGAGAAAGTCCAGGAGGGTCTTCTCAAGGTCTGAAAACCTGAGGGAGTCCCTGGCAACTACCCCAAAGTCAAAGATGTTCCTCCTGCTCCGGATTATCCTAACAGGCGTTCCATTCACGTTGATTGGCTTTGGTCTCGTGATTCTGTCGTTTATCACGAAGACCGTCGTGTAGGTTTCGTGGGTGAGGCCGTTCAGAATCAGGGCCGTGAAGAGGCCAAAGTACCAGTTCCTCGTTAGTTTATTCATTCCCAGGGCTAGAAGCTGATAGATTGGGGGGGAACCTCCGGTTGAAAACTCAACAGGCGTTTTCACGTAGTAGATGCCCCGTAATATACGAACGACGTAGCGGTACTGGATCAGGTAGTTCACCAGATAATCGAGATCCTCGTTGAAACTGGAGGCCAGTCTTTCAAGTTCCTCACGGGTTATCACTTTTCCTCCAAACTCCGCAAGCAGGAACTGAATGATGGGCTTCATAGTTTCCAATTTAACTAACAACCCATAAAAAGTTAGTGGTTGTTAGTCAAATCTATGACGTAGGTCATCAATTACATGCTCAGTTTCATTTTCATCCTTGTACTTCCACCATCTCCATCCATTAACTGCTCCTTTAGTTATGTGGCTTGCTGCCTTTGAGAGGCTTGTATGAACGGTACTGTCGTTGAGGAGTCTCACCCGACCATCTTCAAGGATCTCTGCCGTGTAGAGGGTCCCCTTGTATTCCCTGTAAATCCTAAAACCTGGCCTGATTATTCCCTCCCTCATCAGATCCACAAGTTCGTTTTTGTGCACTCTGTTTTGGAATAGTTTCCCTACTGGAGTGTTTTCCTGTTTAAAAGTGGAGGAGAGTGTTTCAAACAGATGGATGTGGTCATTTAGTTCTTTAGAGTCCTCCCTTACGAAGGTTTTGAACTCGATTAAGTGCGCTGGATAGGAGAGCACCTCCACTGCTTCCCTCACGGCTTTAGTTACCTCGTCGATGATTATCACTACATCAGGGGTAGTTTCAAGTATCCTCAATATCTCCCGGTACCTGTCCCTCTCTATCCCATTGGATTCCAAAAGGGCTATCTTGTATGGGTCAGTCTTTATGTAGTTGTAGAAGGCATCGGCAAGTCCGTTTTTGGTGTTTGGATTTTTAAGAGCATTTAGAAACTTCGTTAGCTGGGGGATTATGTGTTCATAAATCCGATGTCTGCTGAGTTCGACCTCAACAATGAACCATCTCCTACTCTTGAAATCGACAACGAACGCGTCTGGAATCGTACCGATGTTAGCTGGAGTTTTGATTTTCTTCTTTGGGAAAATCAATGAGTTCTCTCCAAAGATCACTCGATAATGCTCGAAGACCATGGCCTCAAGTTCGGCCTCGTTCTTGTATTCGTGTGGAACATACCTAACGCAATCTTTAAGGAGGAGTTTCATGGATAACCCTCCCATGAAGCTTCAGCTTTAAACTCCAGCACGGCTTTTCTTAGGGGCCTTTCGGGGATCTGATAGAGACCTCTCTTGGGCTTCACAAGAAAACCTCCGTCAACGAGGTTCTTTAACACTTCCTTGGCACGCCTTTCAGAGATTTTTAAAGTTGAAGTTATTTCAGTTACTATCTCTTCAGTCGCCACCCCGTAGGAGGGACCTTTAGCAATAGTCCTTAGGGCAATAATGTAGGCGGGGGACTTGTAAATTCTGATGAAGTTCCTCAAATCTTCCTTCCAGAGCTTAACCGCGTAATTAACTGTCATCGAGAGGGCTTCCTCGTGGGTTCTTCCCTTGGTTCTAAGCTTGCCGTAATATGCCAAAAATCCTGGCACGTTGGAAAGTTCCTTCGCAGCTTCCATGAGCTCCTCTTCCGAAGAATCTGGGAGGCCCTTTTTTAGGTATTCCACGCTCTCCTTAACGTCCCATCTGGGGATGTTTATCCTCTCAACGTATCTCGCAAAGAAGGGCCTATCACCCGTTGGATTGATTATCCTCTCCAGCAAACCTGGCATCGAGCCCGACAGAACTACTGTAACGTTTTCAAAGCCATCAGAGATAGTCTGAAGCATTCCAAGCATATTCAGGGGAGCAAATCTCGGAAGGACTTGGGCCTCATCAAAAATGATTACCGTTTTCTTTCCCTCCTTATTGAGATACCTCAGGAGGTTTAGGAAGGCGTTTTGGAACTCCGCTATTCCCCTGGGTTTTATGTCCATTTTGACGAGACCCAGGTTAAGTGTCGCCGAGTACTCAAGCTCCTCCTCCGAAATGTTGGTTGATACCGGCGTAAGCTCGGTGTAGCTTATCGCCTCCCTTCCCATTCCAAATGCGAGGTCATAATAGAGGTACTTGTACTCCGAGCCATACTCATTTAAGAAAACGTTGATAACACTAGTCTTTCCCACTCTTCTCGGCCCAAGGACTGCCGCGAAGTCACCGTCTTCCATAGCCTCCCTCAGCTTTTCCACCGCTTCCTTGTGTTGTTTTCCATGGAGGTTCTTCTTGTGTCTAACCGGGCGTGTGCTAAACAAAGTGAACACCCCATCACTAGTGATGGGCCTTCATTTATTTAAGGTTTATGGAGGGTTTTGTGTTGTCATGATGTACTCGTTATAATTTTTAAGAAGTCACTTTAATAACAGCCGGGGATTTCATGAAAGAAAGTGGCCGTATTGAGCTGCCACTCCTCCGTGAGATGGTTCTCCTTTCGAGCCTTCAAGAAGAGTGGACGGGAAAGCTTAAGGTGGATCTCGAATCCCTACTTAAGACCCCGATACCCCACAAAGAGCTGATAATCGGTTATCTCCGGAGGATTCTCCCCGAATGGTTGAATAAGCCAGAAGTCAGGGAAATAAAAGTAACTGCGGGAACACCAGAGGGGGGTATCAACCCCCATGTTGTAATAATAGCAAAGTTTAGGGATTCCGAGGAAGCCGTTGACATGTCTGAGGACTTCGAGTATCAGCTCCTATCAGCGGACCCCAAGGTGTCCAACAGGATACTCGTGTATTCCCTGTTTGAATGACGGTGAGAGTGACATGCCCGACTTTGACCCCAAAGGGTTCAAGTTAGTTGGGGACTACCTGAGTTCTTTAAACGAGGACTCTGGTACGCCTCCTCGCGATGCTATCAACAGAACCGTTGTTGGAAGGTATTATTACTCCGCCTTTTTGCAGCTAAGAGAGGTTTTAAAGAAGGGACTGGAAAAATATCCTCAATCTCTACGCGACGAGAATTTTGACGACTTTATCCTTGCGCTTGAGGGTAAGAATCCGCACGCAGTCATCATAGCCTTTCTTGAAGCACTCAAGGAAGAAATTAACGACGTGAGGATCAGACAGGCCCATAATTCCATGGTGTATCTGAGAGAACTGAGAAACGCGGCCGACTACGACCTGCGAGAGAAGCCGGAGATTAAAACGCCCAGAGGTTCGGAAAAAGTTAGCTTCTCATCACAATCCTATGTTCAAAAAGCCCAGCGAAGGTACTCCTTTGTGGAAACTCTACTCGATGATGGTGGCGGAGACAAGCTGGATGATATTCTTCGAGTGCGTAAGGACACGGTTGTTAGTTGCATTAGAAAAGCGTTAAGAGGATTACAGTGGAAGAACCTATCTGAAATTAACCAAATCGGCATTCATTGAACTTCTGAGAGAACTCTTTAAAGCCGTGTCTGGCGGCTTTTTTGAAGCACCGCTTGTACCGCCGGTTGATTCCGAGGGCGTGGTTTATCACAACGAGCCCGGAAGCCGAGTTGAACTTTCCTATTCCTTTAGCAAGCTCACGGCTGAAGGTCTTTCGCTCTTTTTCGGTCTTCCGCATTTCGTGGACAATTAAAGGAAGATAATCGGCTAGCGCTTCGATATCAGGTTTTTCTTTTTCAAAAGCCTCGATTAAACCTTCGAGCAGCATAATTTGGGTTCCATTCAGCTCAAGGGCTGAAACTATCATTTTTTCGTGTTTCTTAACCAACATCATTAATTCCTTCATGCTCTTTGTCATCTCAATATAGTCATTTTCGAGCTGTTTGATTATGTCTCTGGCCTTCTCTTCAGGTTCAAATGGAGGTATTGCCACGGAGTACAAGAAGAGTGCTCCAAACGCGTATGAGACATCATCCGCCAGTTTTTTTAGATTATCACGAGCCCTGTCGAGCTTTTTCTGGAACGTGAGTGCGAGGGATCTTTTGAGGTTCCTTTTCCTTTCTTCTCTCTTCCTCCATTGGATGAAGTCAACAACGATTTTGAAAACCTCGTATAGTGCAATGGCAAGGCTGAGATATGGCTTAAGATTCGCAGCAATAGTCCCTCCTGAACCCGTAAAGACTTCAAATATCGCCTTATCGAGCTCGTGCATGTTTAACCCTCATACTGCTTTTAGAAGTTATGGGAAGTTGTCAGGCTTTTGAATCCCTCTGCGATTTGTTTTTCTCTTATTGATGGATCTTTCCACTTTACAGAGAATATTACCAGAAATCCACCTTGAACCATTATTTTCTTTGGTTCAGATAGTATGATCCCATTTTTCTCTAGTTCAATTTTTAGTGGTTGATAAATATTTTTGAAAAATGCATCATCCCCAAAATCGCTCTTTTTTATTGGTTGTACTTTGCGAGTACTTTCGTCTATTCCAATAAGATAGAACTTGAAATAATTATCATTGAGCTTTTTAAGAACATCCTCCTCCAGTTCGGAAACGATACTTTCTACAGGTTTTGGTCTTAAGCGAGAGTAGTCCTCATAAAGGATAGCGGCTGCTTTATATTCAACAATATTTTCCATTTCTGGAATTTCACCCAATTCAAGAGGTTTCATATACTTTTCAATATATCCAAAAACTTCATTGAAAATCCAAAAGTCCGGTTCGAGGGTTGTTAACAAGTTAAGAATGGAAAGCTTTAGTAATATCTTGTAAGTGGGGGATAAACTGTCCCATTCAATGGATTCCAGTACCTCCATGAAGTCCTCATCTGGAATTGTGTTATAAATTGCCAAATTACCAATTCTGATTGGAGAGCATAAATTGATATCTTTCTTCACAAAGAGTATGTTTGTTGGTTCATCTCCGATTATTCTCTTTGTGATCTCATCCAGGAATTCACCGTCAATCTCAATAAAACGCTGGTATACCCTCTTCGCTGCATAGATCAAAATGCTGTTAAAATCTTCAAATTCCGGTTTTTCTAATAGAAGAACTTCGTCATATCCCCCATCCAATAGGACTCTCCGATATAACCCATCTACTCGCTCGATCAGGGGCCTGAGGGCAAAGCTCTTTGGATCTAAAAATTGATTGAGATTCATGAGTTCGTTAATGACATTGGCAATGTATTCACGTTGGTACTCTATACCGTACTGATATTCTTTTATATATTCAAAGAGCTGGACGAGTTTTTTATCTGAAAATCTCCTATGTACTGCAGGGATTGAGACATATCTTATCCTAAGAGGTAGTCCTTTGATTTTCAGAACCTTCTGCTCCAAGTTTAGTTCAATATCCCCGACTTTGGCTGTTCCACCTTGGAGGTTACGTTCTAATTCAAAAATTAGAGCATTATTAATTCCAATGGAGATTTCATAATCCCCATACTTGCCCACGAATCTGACAGTAAATTCCTCTGGTAAAGGCCATTTTTTCTCAGGAATTCCCAACCAACTAAGGAATGTTTTGTTGGACGAATGCTTCAAGTATACCCCAGTTCTCAATTGTTCGCTCTCTTTTTGAAATATTACAAAGCGATAAATGTTGTCTCTATCCAAAAACCGTTCATAAACATTGACCTGACCTGGTTTTTCCATGACAGCACTTTCCTCTTTAAGCTTACTGTGGAGTAAGTAAAGAACATTGGAATATGCTATTGCAACGACATACTTCCCTTCAGCTCGCATAGATGTCGCAGTTCCATGTTTAAGGAAATCAAATAAAATATCCCTAAGGATTATCCTTTTTATCTCTTGAGACTCTGAAGAAATAATTTCTGAAACTTTTCTTTTGAGTGTGTGGTTTCTAATGTGTTTAGGCGGATACCAAGATTTAACTAGGGTTCTAATATTCTCCTCCAAAAATTTGATAAACCTTTCAGCGTTAGCTCCTTTTAGCTGTTCTATTTTCATATACTTTTCGGGATTTTCTTCAATAGTTGGAAGTTCCACTTCAGATCCTAAAGGGGTATAAATAATGAGAACGGACTCATCCATAATATCATCCTCCCTCCTTCACCTCCTCTTCGAAAACGTCTTCGCCTTCACCAGCCTCGCCTTCACGAGCTCCACAACGGCTTTGTAAACCTCAAGCTGCTCCTCCTCCGTCATGCCGAGGGCCTCGAAGATGACCCTGTCGAGCTCGCGCCTGTCAGGGAGAACCTTGTCGAGGGAGACCTCTTCGGGGTTGATGTTGCTTAAGTCGCGGTTGGGCTTTGGAAGGCCGAGCTCCTCAAAGACAGTTCTTCTAATGGGATCTAATATGGTTACATTACATTCATCTAAGGCAGTAAACACTGGAAGTCCTTCAATATCTGGCTTTAAGAATTCCAACGCGCCTTCTCCTAAGTTTTTTCTTCCAAAAACCTCCAACATAAGATAGTTTAACGTTGAATTTAGGGATAAGTACATGCACACTTCATCAACTTTGAGCTTGGTAATTCTGAAGAACCTATTACTGACAACTCTATGGGGATTGTAAAAGATAGCGAAATCAATATTAAAACTTCTAGGGAACAAAATAGGTGCTCCTTCTCTTGCTTGTTTTGGCAACTTCCACCAAGGAGTTCTGCTTCTTGGACCTGAACGATTATGATATCCCTTTTCTTCTCCAAACTTTATGTATTCATAAACTTTGTATTTTGTGACATCGATATCTGGAGGAATATCAAGAATGTAATATTGGGTATTTGGCTCGACAATACGCTTTATTAACTCTCTGGGACTTCTAACAAGAGGTCTCAGAAACTGGGCTTCAACTAGGAAAGTTTTTTTGAATTCTGTATTCTCTATTTCTACATAATTGTTTCCAATGTCCCTAACTTTTTTCACAATAAAAAATTTATCTGCCCCACCAGTGTTAAGATAAGTTTCTACATCAGCAATCTCTCCAAGCCTCACAAGTTTTCCTTTGCCCTTGTCCAGAATCACGTAGAATATCCTCGGCGCCCTGATTAGGATTCCGCCCCACTTCATGCCGCTGTATTCGCCGAATATGTTGTAGGTGCCGAGGAGGGGGTTCCTCTTCCCGACCTCAAATCCGCCCATCTTGGCGAGCTCCACCGCCTTTACGCTCCTTATCCTCGCCTCATCGTCCTCGTAGCTGTAGACCTTACCCCCAAACACCTCTACGCCCTTCACCTTTCCGGTGTAGCATTCGAGCAGCTTCTTTGAGACTTTGGAATCAACCCCCTCGAACCCCCTCTTCAGCAGAATGAAGTTAACGCACTCCTCCCCAACCGTGTTGAAAAGCTCCTTGGGCTTCCTCGTGAGGACGGTTATCACGGTGTTGACATCAGCCTGCTCGAAGCTTCTCCTCGTGTAGTCAATCACCGCCCTCAGGTGGGTGAAGCGGAGGAAGAACTCCTGTAAAGCTTTTCCGAAGTCAACGTCGAGCCAAGAGTTAGATGTGATGAAGACAAGCGAGCCCTTCGGGTTCAGCAGGTTGACCGACTGGATGAAGAAGTACGCGTAGAGGTCGCTCCTGCCCGGGAGCTTCATCTCGCCCTTGAACTTCTCCTTTATGATTGTCTCCATGTGGGTCTTTATCTTGTTCTTGTAGTCCTTCTTCAACCTCTCCTGCTCCTTCTTGGGGAGCATCTGGAACTCGGCTAAATCGTAGTACTCGGGGTAGATCTTCTCCTGCCTCACATAGGGCGGGTTAGCTATCACGATGTCGAAGCCCTTCTTTTCGAGCATGGCATCCGGAAAGTCGAGCTCCCAGATGAACGGAGGCTTCTCGAGGGCGGAGAAGTCCTCCTTCTTCACTGCCTCAAGGAGCAGTCTGACTTCCTTCTTCTCTTTCGCTTTCAGCTCCTCTTCGAGGGCCATCTCAAGGAACTCCTGGAGGACTCCCCACTTGGCTTTCTCTATGTCCCTAAGCGTTACGGCCTTGCCGTCTATCTTCTCGCCCATGTAGTACTTCCTCACGAGTCCCTTGTAGGCTACTATGGCCTCGCTGGCGCCCCTCCTTGCACCAAGAAGCTTGAGGCCCTCACGGAACTTGGCGAGGGGTATCTCAACCACCTTCTTTCTCCCACTGACCTTCAGAACGAAGTGGGGAGGTGCAAGGGAATCCCCAACAGTCAGCTTCGTCTCAAGGTTGGGCAGTATCGGCTCGTTTGGAAGTCTCTCCTCTTCCTCTATGAGGGCCAGCCAGAGCCTGAGCTTTGCAACCCTTATCGCCCACTCCTTGATGTCAACACCGTAGATGTTGTCCCTGATTATCTCAAGCTTCTTCTTGTAGGTGGCCCTGCTGTCCTCCGTCAGCTTCTCGTGGAGCTCAATGAGGAGGTGATGCATTCCAACGAGGAAAGCGCCGCTTCCAGCGGCAGGATCAACGACTTTAACCTCGTTGAGTGCCTTTTCAAAGTCCTCAATCTCTCCCCATGACAGCTTCCCCGGCTCCCACTCGTGGGCGGGCGTGAAGACGAACTCCCTCACGAGCTCCTCCTCAACCCCCGTGTTCCTGAGGAGGTACTGGTAGACTGCCATCCTGCACATGAAGTCAACCTCTGCCCTGGGGGTGTAGAATATCCCTGAGGCCCTCCTCTCCTCTTCCTCCCCGGCCTTTTCCTCCTCCGCGATGAGGGACTCGTAGATTTTGCCGAGCATTGCCGGGTCAACGGCGACCTCGACCTCGTAGGGGGTCTCCTCGGTGACGGTGAAGTTGTAACCCTCAAAGAAGTCGAATATTACGTCCCTGATCAATTTATCATCGATGTCTTTAATCATTTCATCGAGATCAACGCTCTCAATTCTGACGTTCTTAAACAGGCCACCGTTAAAGTAAGGAACGAGCAGGAAAGGGTAGAATATCTTATTCGGGAGCTTAGGTTCAAAACGCCTATCTTGGCGGGGTTTGTTCATGACGTTCACGAAGAGATTCCTCAGGATATCCTTGTAAAACCCCGAGAGCTCCCCCGAATGTTTTAGATCATCGTAGATTTCCCATAACCAGACTATGAACCTCCTGCGGTTTAATAGCGCTGCCTTCTCAAAGTCCGTTTTAACATATTTTTCATTGACCATCCATCCCTTCTTCTGGAGGAAGTAGACGAACATGAGCCTGTTGAAGAAGGTGTGGGCGAACGTCTTGGCGGCCCTCTCCACGAAAATCTCCTCCGCCTTGTCTCTCGAAACCTTCACAGATTCGTCAACGGTTGACAGGTAGTCCTTCGGACAGGCCTTTCTCAAGGCATCGCCATAATTGGCCTTTATCCACTCCTTGAGCTTCAGATAGTACTTTTTGTAGTCCTCAAAGAACTGTTCGGTCAGCGGCTGCACGAGCATGTGTTCGTTTATCAGGGCCCTGATCTCACTTGCAGGGGGCACTTTCTTTTTCTTTTCAAGCTCCTCTGCGACCTGGGCCAGATTCCATGCCAAAGTTCGGAGCTTCTTGTCCTCCGGGTCAATGGTGTAAATGTTGAGCTTCGTGCTCTCCAGGTGCCTCTGGTAGACGGGGACGATAAGCTTCCAGAACTTGCGGGGGCCTCTGGGCGATTTCTTAACGTCGAGAACGAGGAGGAAGTTCGCAAAGTCAAGCCCCAGGGAACCTGTGAACTCCAAGAGCTTCTTTATTAACCTCTGCCTGTATTTCACGGTGTCGCTCCAGGTCTCACCGTAGATTATAAAGAACTCAGCTCCCTCTTCAGGTTTAGTGATGGCAATGACTTTTAAAGCCCCGGTGTTCTCTTCAACAAAGCTGTCGAGGTAATCCCTTTCTATATCCTCGTCTTCATAACTAAATCCCCAGAACCTCGTGAAAATCTCGCGGAAGGCTTTAACGGCTTCTCCAGTTTTGATACCCTTTTCAAGCTCTCCAAGAACAGTCCTAATTTTCTCGGCTTTATCCTTAGTCATGGCCATCCCACCTGCGACTCTATCCCCTGCGTAATTACTAGTTGAAGTATTTTAGCGTTGCGGTGAAACCGTAATCTCATGTTAAATGGCAAATTATTTATCCCCCATTTGGTATACATTCATTGGGTGGTTTTATGCCCTGCTGGCTCTGCATAACCAACCGCGACAACTGGGAGATTGTCAAAAAGAAGAACGTTTGGGGCGTGCCGAAGAGGCACAAAAACACCATCGCCAAAGTCAAGCCCGGAGATAAACTCGTTTTTTACGTCAAGCAGGAGCGGAAGAACAAAGAACTTCTGGAGCCAAAGATTGTGGGCATCTTTGAGGTCGTTAGCGAGCCCTACACGGACTCAAGCAGAATATTCAAGAGCCCACCACATCTAAACGAGACCTACCCGCTCAGGGTTAAGATCAAGCCCATAAAGCTCGGCGAGCTCGACTTCAAGCCCCTCATTCCAAAGATGAAGTTCATCACGAACAAGAAGCGCTGGAGCGGTCACCTGATGGGCAAGGCGATGAGGGAAATTCCAGAAGAGGATTATAGGCTTATTGAGAGCCTGCTTTGATCTTTTCATTTTGAATAACAATCTCGAATTTTTTGATGGTTGTTATCAACCTTTGCTTGCGCAAAGCTTGACCAAATGGTTCTGACTCCATCTAATCGCCTTGGAGCAGTTCGTACGTGCTTTGTAATGGAGAGAATTTAGTTGGCTTTCTTGGGTAGAATAACCGACATCTGCTGGGTTTATCCCCCTCGCGCCCTTCGGGCGCTACTAAAAGTAAACCCTACCTAAAACCTCAGTTCGAGTGTGAAAGCCCCCAGAATTACAGCACATGAAAAGCACGTACAAACTTTGGTGAAACTTTACCCAGCAACGTTTCTTTTGATCAAACTTTTCGCCAGAAAAGTTTGCTGTTGTGGGGCCAGGGCCGGGATTTGAACCCGGGCTAGGGGATCCACAGTCCCCTGTGCTAACCAGGCTACACCACCCTGGCCACGCCCAGCTAAAGCTTTTGGGTTAGCTTTATAAAGTTTTCGCCAGAAATCCAGAAAAACGTCCCCATAAACGGTTATGTGGCAAGAGAAGGCTTTAAAACTGAAATCCAGCCCGAAAGACGTTCGGGGGTGGTCTTGAGATGAAGGCCAAGCGCGAGGCCCTCCAGAGCCTCTTCACGGCGATGAATGAAGGAAAGGTGGACGAGGACATAACCGAGCTACTCCTCCTCATCAACTCCATCAAGGGAATCCACACCACAAGCTCATGCTCCGGCAGGATAGGAATAATCGAAGAGCCTGCGCTGGGGGCCAAGCCCCTCTCAAGGTGGCTGATAAAGGTTCACAGACCAATTGAATTTGAGGAGGCCCGGGAAGCGCTCAAGAACGCGAGGAAAGGCCTCATATTTCTCAAGAGCCAGCCGCCGATCTTCCACGTCATAGCGGAGGACATGGAGAAGGCCAGGAGGCTCCACGAGCTCGGCCTCGCGAGCGGCTTCAAGTACACGACCTTCAAGGCTATCTCAAGGAGGTACCTCGTCGAGATAAACGCAACGGAGTACCTAACCGCCCCCCTCGGAAGGGACGGGAGGGTTCTCGTGGACGACGAGTATCTCCGCTTTGCCATTGAGATCGGCAACTCCATGCTGAGGCGCTCGAAGGACAGGCTTCCAAGGTTGAAGGAGAAATTCAAAAAGCTCAGGGAAGAGCTCGGTGAAGACGAACTGTTCTACGGGCTCGCAGAGGAGTTCGGGATAGGGAGGGGCTGAAGGCTATAAGCGGACAGTGTCAGGGCTTTCCCTCCGATCCTCGCACGCATTGCCGCCTCATCTATCGCCATCCGAGCCCCGGCCTTGCAACGATCGGAGGAATGAAGGGCATCATTGAACCACCATGGTTAAAAGGTCAGGAGCGTTTTTATGCCCAGCGATGATGACGCCCAAGCCCTCCTGAGGGGTGATGAGAGCGGTCACCACTGAGCAACCTTTGCTTGCGCAAAGCTTGACCAAAAGAATTCCCTTTCTCATGAACGGGGGGATAATATTGGCGTGCACTTTCAAATGCCTCAACATTCGTCAGAAAAGGCTGTGATGGTGGGGGCGCGGGGATTTGAACCCCGGTCCGCGGGTTTCTCCGGGTCAGAGCTCCAAAGGCTCATCCCCGCTCAGCAAACCCGCAAGTCCTCATACCTCTGGAGCCCGCGATGATGGACCAGGCTACACCACGCCCCCATCCAGGGGTAGCTTGACCGGGCGGTTTATAAATTTTGCCCTCCCTTCCCGAAATATTTTCTAAGGTATGCCCCGTCCACGTTGGTGTCATTCCTGGTGATATCAACGTTTTATAAGATGCAGTGCCCTTAATCTCATCGGTGGTTGCAATGTTCGTCGGGAAGAAAATAACCATCAGCGTCATAAAAGCAGACATCGGCGGCTGGCCCGGCCATTCGAGGGTTCATCCGAAACTTATGGAGAAAGCGAGGGAAATCCTCGGCAAGGCGAAGGAGGAGGGAAAGCTGATAGACTTCCACGTCGCCCACGCGGGCGATGACCTCCAGCTCATAATGACCCACACGAAGGGAACCGACAGCCCGGAGATACACGGCCTCGCCTGGGAGACGTTCAAGGCCGCGACGGAGGTCGCCAAGGAGCTGGGCCTCTACGGAGCGGGTCAGGACCTCCTCAAGGACGCTTTCAGCGGGAACGTCCGCGGTCTTGGGCCTGGAGTCGCGGAGATGGAGATAACCCTCAGGAAGAGCGAGCCGGTGGTTACATTCCACATGGACAAGACCGAGCCTGGTGCATTTAACCTTCCGATATTCAGGATGTTCGCAGACCCCTTCAACACCGCCGGCCTCGTCATAGACCCCCACATGCACATGGGCTTCAGGTTTGAAGTCTGGGACATCCTCAAGCACAAGCGCGTTGTCCTCAACTCCCCCGAGGAGCTCTACGACCTCTTAGCCCTCATAGGAGCGAAGGGCCGCTACGTTATCAAGAGGGTTTACCCGAAGGAGGGGCACAAGATAAGCAAGGACGAGCCCGTCGCGGTGGTCAGCACGGAAAAGCTCTACGAGATAGCGGGGGAGTACGTCGGCAAAGACGACCCCGTCGCGATAGTCAGGGCCCAGAGCGGCCTTCCAGCACTCGGTGAGGTGTTAGAGCCCTTCGCCTTCCCGCACCTCGTCAGCGGCTGGATGCGCGGGAGCCACAACGGACCCCTCCTGCCCGTCCCCATGAACTACGCCAACCCAACCCGCTTCGACGGTCCGCCGAGGGTTGTCGCCCTCGGATGGCAGATAAGCCCGAAGGGAGAGCTCATCGGGCCCGTTGACCTCTTCGACGACCCGGCTTTTGACTACACCAGGCAGAAGGCCCTTGAGATAACGGACTACATACGCAGGCACGGCCCCTTCGAGCCCCACAGGCTGCCACTCGAGGACATGGAGTACACAACCCTCCCCGGCGTTCTCAAGAAGCTTGAGGACAGGTTCGAGAAGATAGAGTGACCCCCTCCCGGGTTTTATTCTTTTTCTCCTGGCCGGAAACCTTAAATATTCTTCCCCCAAATCCAACACTCGGAGTGATACAGAGGTGGGGTTTATGAGGTTCACAGTCCTTCACGTCAATCTTGACGACGGTAGCGTCAGCCCGGAGGAGTACGAGGGAGAAGGGGTCTACGGCATCGTAGACTACGGCATCGAGCTCCACGAGAAGCTCGGAACCCATTCGATAGACCCCTACGATCCCAAGAATACCGTGGTTATGGGCATGGGGCCGTTTTCAGGTTCAATCCTCCCGGGGGCCCATAGACTCGTCTTCTTCTTCCGCTCACCGCTCTACGGAACGCTCTTCCCATCAACGATGGGTGGAGCGGCCTACGCCTTCAAGAACGTTGGGGTTGATTTCGTTACCTTCGAGGGGAAAGCCGAGAAGCCGGTTATCGTCATGCTCTACAACGACGGCTCGAACGTCAGGGTGGAGCTCCACGAGATCGAACTTGAAAAGATCATTGAAGTGTGGAGGGGTTACAAAGGTGAGGAAGGCGTCTACGCCCTGACCCAGTACCTCATAGACAACTTTGGGAACCTCTTTGACTTTGAGTACAGGATAGCGGTCGTCGGGCCGGCTTCGTTGAACACCAACTACGGAGCCATCTTCTCCCAGACCCTGAGGAAGGGCAAGCGCGTTGAGGGAAGCGAGGACTGGGCCGCGAGGGGAGGCTCTGGCTCCGTTCTCCTCAGAGCCCACAACGTCGTTGGGATAATATTCGGCGGAAAGCCGAGGAAGAGGGCCTTTCCCGGGGAGGACATCTCCTCCTTTAGAACCGCCAAGGCCATAGTTGAGGGCATCCACAAGAAGCCCTACAACGACGTTATCGCCGAGAAAACGGTCAAGTACCGCTACAATCCAAAGCTGAAAACTGGAGGAACCTTTGGCGGCAACTACCCTGCCGAGGGCGACTTCGTTCCCATCCTAAACTGGAGCATGCCCTACATCGAGAAGGAGGAGCGCATAAAGATACACGAGGCCATAATGAAGTACTACTGGGAGCCCTTCAACAAGGAGGCAATAGAGCCGAAGAACTGGACGAACTGTGGTGAACCCTGCCCTGTGGTCTGCAAGAAGTACGCCCACGGCCACCACATAGAGTACGAACCGAGGGAAGCTAACGGCCCCCTGAGCGGGGTTATAACGCTCCGCGCGAGCGACATAAGCGTTCCAGCGGTTGATGCAATGGGCTTCGATGCCATAGAGTTCGGTGGAACCGCCGCTTGGGTTCTCGAGCTCGTCCACCGCGGACTCCTCAAGCCCGAGGAAGTGGGCTTAAGCGATAAGCCGGAGTTCACGAAGGAGGCTTTACTTGAGAGGCCCGTCGAGACGAGCGAGAGGAACGCGAAGTTAGTTGCTGAATTAGCCCACCGCGTCGCCTTCGCCGAGAACGAGATAGCGAAGACAATCGGCCTCGGGAAGAGGAAGGCCAGTGCCGTCTTTGACGAGAGGTTCAGGGACAGGCTCGGTTATGGAGAGAGCTTCAAGGACTACGCGGTCTTTACCCCGCTCGGCGAGGACGGGGAGATAACCCCGACGATGTACTGGGCTATAGGGAACTACATCCCGCTCCCGATTCAGGGCCGCTACTGGACGTTTTACCAGTTCGGCGTGTTCCTTGAGCCCGGGGAGCTCGCCCACAAAATAATAGCCTCCGCCCTCTGGGAGTTCTGGTACGACAACGTCGGCTGGTGCCGCTTCCACCGCAAGTGGATGAAGTCGGTTCTCAAGGCTCTCTTCATGGAGGCTTATGGTGAGAATGTTGACATGGAGGAGCACTCCAAGAGGCAGATCAAGCGCCTCATAGAGTTCGCCAAAAAAGCCGGCTACACCCCCGTCTTCTGGGACTCGATGAGGGTCATAGACTTGGTCGCCCGGGGGAGCGAGGAGTTCGGGAACGAGAAGTGGGCCGAGCGCTTTAAGATTGACAAGGTCGGAACCGCCAAGGAGTACCTTGAGAAGGTTCTCGATGCGTACAGCGAGGAGCTCGGGGTTGAGTGGAGGATTTGAATTTAGAATATTCAGGCCCCCTATTTTCTTCATTACCTGCAGGGCATGAGGTTTTGAAAGAAGGATTCGCAGGGAAAGCCGCGTCCTTTTCCCTTTTCTCACCGTCCGATATCGTGGAGTATCCCGTTTGAACTTAGGTCTATGCAGGTTGTCGCTATCACCTCTTACTGTACAGAACAATGGCCACAGCCCCCACACCAAGCACTATAAGGAAATAAAGGAAGCCCATTGAAGGAATTACCCCGCCGGTTTTTTGCTGCTTTTTGCTAAGAGGGCTGAATTTTTCAATCTCCAAGGTGGCGTTCATCATCCTTGAGGTTGTTCTGACCGTCAGGTAGTGGGCGGACTCGATTTTAGTCGGCGCCTCAAAGGATTCAGCAACGTTCCCGTTTTTCAGCAGTATCTTTCTGTCGGTTAATATGAGGGTAACGTTCCCTCCTTTTTTCCACTCCCCCAAGCTGAGGGCCTTTGAAGGGAAGAAGGCATAAACGCTGCCGTTGAGATCGAAGTAGAGCGTCACTATTGGAGCCAAGGCAGGGTACTCCCCTCCAACCGGGGACACAAGGATTCCGGGGCCCCTGATGAAAGTCACGTTGGCTGTGCTGATGTTCAAGATTTTTATTACCATGACGTCTCCCGGCGTCAAGTTGAACTGCGTCCAGTTCTCGTTTATCGTGGCCTTCACAGTAACCGCGGCGCTGCTTCCGCAGAGGGCGTACCCATGTAGCATCAAAACCACCAATAAGACCAATCCGATCAGGCTTTTTCTGTGCACCTGTTATCACCCCTCGCTGTCTCGATGCCGTAGAGAACCAAAAGTCCCAGAAGTGCGGGTGTTGTTATGACTACCGTGGGGACGTATGAACCGGAAGTAATCGTGGAAACTACTACAAATACGAAAAGTCCAGCCAAAAATGCCTCAGTGGTCTCTACACTCCTAAGGGCCACCACCACGTATCCGAGCGGGATCAGGAGCGCCAGCAACAAACAGAGCGGGGTCAGGTTATCGGCCAGGTAAACCGCCCTGAGACAAACCAAGGAAGCAACGAAAGTGAGGAGTTCAATCTTTTTCATAAGCGTCTGCGGCATTAAGACCGAAACAAATATCCCAATTAGACCGAGGATCAGCAGCACGGTTCCCCTTGCTATGCCAACCAAAAATGCAAAAAGTAGATATGGAAGCATCGTGTTCACCCCTCTTCATCAGCCAAAGTCTGAGTTTCTGGACTCGCTTTTATCGTTTCGGGAAGATCTTTTATGTTCCTATCAACAACTTACTATTATAAATTTTTCTTTTTACTTTAAACGAAGATTCTTCCTTTTTTCTTTCAAGTTTTAATTCATTTCGAGTTGCATTTTTCTATTAAAACAGATCAAAAGAAACCTGAGTAAAAGAGCTGGTATTTATCTTCTTAGCCATCACGTCACGGTGCTTGATGCTTCTCAAGGAACGAGATGACCCCAAGGCACACACCGGGAGAATAAATGTCAGAAATGAAAATTATGAAAAACATGGCTTCCTGTGTGATCGATATAGAGGGCCGCTACCATCATTAGAATGACTAAAAGGCTGATAAGCACGGCATTCTCTGAAGTTATTCCCCCCTTGTTCTTTTCCAGGTAAATCCCGGTTTCGGCGAGGATTGTCATTGCAACTGCAAAGACCGCCAACAGGTGGTGTGTGATGAAATAGGCCCGGTCAAAGAGAAAGGCACCTATGAAGAGTACTGTAAGGGCAAATCCAACCCACTGAACAACGATTAGAGATCTCATGACGATCCCCCCACTGACTTTTCTATTCTTGATCCACGCCTGCCAAACTGCACCATCTCCGTTACCACCATAAACATTATGCCCACGGCCATCCACATCGCAACTGCTCTCATTGTTAAATGATGTGGATAAAACGTGTAGTCCACGTACAGGGCAAAGCCCAAGGCTATGCATATCATGGCAGCACCCATTACAATGTCCACC
>WAKU01000080.1 GCA_015523195.1 Thermococcus sp. | reverse complement strand
TTATCGGGATTATTGCTTTGCCGTCCGGGACGTCGAATGTGGCTTTGGCTATCGCGTAGTTTTCGATGTTCACGAGCGGGTTGAAAGCTGGCAGGATTTTCTTCTCTCGGTCGTCCCGGTTGTCCGTCAGGAGGAGCGTTTTCTCCTTCCCGTCAACGGTCACGTCGAGGCTCATGTCTGCAGGGTTGTGGCCCGTGAGCGAGCCGTCAACGTCGTCAAGCGCCTTCGCCCTGAGGATATAGACTGTCACCATGTAGTTCCCGACCGGGTTCATGTCCAGGGAGTCGGCCACGCCGTCGCCGTCAGTGTCCCTGTTGAAGGGGTTCGTCCCGTACTCGTACTCCTCCCGGTCGCCCAGGCCGTCGCAGTCCGAATCCTTCAGGAGGGTAGCGGCCTCGCTCATTGAGTCGCTTCCCCCCGGATAGGTGAGGACGGCTTTGAAGGTGTGATCCCCGGGCCCGGCTGGGACGGTGAGGGTGAAGGTCTCGGGGTAGTAGGGGTCGAGCTCGACCGTCGTGCCCTCGCCCTCTCTCCCGTCGGCGTAGACCTTCAGGGTTCCCATCGTGCTCGTTCCCCCGTAGTTCTCAAGCGTCACGTCAACGGTTGCGGTTCCGTTGCAGACGGTGTGGCGAACGCTCATTCCAATTATCGCGGGCCGCGGCCCGTCGGTTATGAGATCCGGCCTCGAACTCCCCTGGAGGGCAGCCCTCCTCAACGCTGAAGAGTATTAGGAGCGCCACCGCTGCAGACCACATTTTCCTCCTGCCCATGTTCAGAACACCCCTTCCTGTGGGATATTATGATTATCGAGGTTTTTAAAACTTGTTACAACACTCAGGGTGATAAGCGCTCCCGAAACTCTTTTAAAATTCGGAGTCCTTTAGCCACCAAGGGTGATACACAATGATAAAGCTCCTCGACGAGGCGAGGGAACTCTCGATCTTCACAGCTTACAACACAAACGTTGACGCGATAACCTATCTCCGGGGGGATACAGTTCAGAAGCTGATAGACGAGTTCGGGGCGGGGGCGGTTAGGAGGAGGATGGAGGAGTACCCGCGGCAGATAAACGAGCCCCTTGACTTCGTGGCGAGACTGGTTCACGCCCTCAAGACGGGCAAGCCCATAGAGGTTCCCCTCGTCAACGAGGAGCTCCAGGGCTGGTTCGACTCCCACTTTAAGTACGACGTCGAGAGGATGGGCGGCCAGGCGGGGATAATAGCCAACCTGCTCGCGAACCTCGATTTCAGGAGGGTCGTAGTCTACACGCCGCACCTTTCGAAGAGGCAGGCGGGGATGTTCGTTCGGAAGGAGAACCTGAGCTACCCCGTCGTCGAGGGCGGAAGGCTCGTCTTCAGGCACCCGAGCGAGGCCTACCGCGAGGGCGACCCGGTTAAGGTGAACAGGATCTTCGAGTTCCGCGCGGGAACGACCTTTAAGCTCGGGGACGAGACCGTTACCGTGCCCTTCTCAGGGAGGTTCATAGTCTCGGCGAGGTTCGATAGCATAAGGATATACACCGAGCCCGGGCTCAAGCCCTTCCTCCCCGAGATAGGCCTCGTAGCAGACGGGGCCATACTCTCCGGCTACCAGGGGATAAAGCTCCGCTATTCCGACGGGAGGGACGCCAACTACTACCTCAGGGAGGCCAAGAGGGACGTACTCCTACTAAAGCGCGAGCACGACGTCAAAGTCCACCTTGAGTTCGCCTCGATACAGAACCGCGAGCTCAGGAAGAAGGTCATATACAACCTCTTTCCCCTCGTTGACAGCGTCGGGATGGACGAGTCGGAGATAGCCTACGTCCTCAGCGCCTTGGGCTACCCGGAGCTCTCGGACAGGATCTTCACATACAACAGGATAGAGGACACGGTCTTGGGCGGCAAGATACTCATAGACGAGATGAACCTCGAAGTACTGCAGATCCATACGATCTACTACATCATGTACATAACCCATTCGAACAACCCCCTTAGTGAGGAAGAGCTGAGGAGCAGCCTTGAGCTGGCGGCTACCTTGGCAGCCGCGAGGGCATCCCTCGGAGACATAAGATCCCCTGAGGACTTCAAAAGGGGGCTGGGCGTTCCCTACAACGAGCGCGGCGAGTACGTCAAGCTGCGCTTTGAGGAGGCCAAAAGGAGGCTGAGGACGAGGGAGTACAAGGTCGTCATAATACCGACCAGGCTGGTCAGGAACCCGGTCTCAACAGTTGGCCTCGGGGACACGATTTCAGCGGGGGCCTTCACGAGCTACCTCGCTCTCCTGAGGAGGAAGGGGGCCCTCTGATTTTGAAAGAATTCTTCAACTATTTAATCCTTCAAAAATCTAATTCTGCTTTTAAACAGCTACCCTCCCTCGGCCCAGGCGAGGTAGCGGAGGGCCTTCATCAACCCGGCCTCCCTGAGGACTGCCTTGAGGTTCCTGAAGCGGGAGCGCATGACGAAGAGCTCGTAAAATCCCTCTAAGTTCCCCCAGTGGCCGTAGGCAGATAGGGCGAGGTACATCACCTCCTTGGGCTTCAGCTTCCTCCCGAGGCTTGAGTCAAGGGCCTTAAGGGCCGGCCTTATCCTGTCGAGGAGGCCCTCCCTGGCTATCAGGTGGAGCATCAGATCCTCAACCGTCGGCTTCCTCCAGTCCACGTCCTCATCCGCGAAGGGAAGGCCGATTATGAGGGGAACGACCTCGGTTCCGCCGAGTTTGTAGCCGGCCGCACTCTCCTCGCCCCCGAGGCTCAAGAGCTTTCCCGTTATCGAGGCGAGGGCGCTCTCCCTGCTCTCATCAACGTCCACCGCGACCCCTACCCTCTCCACAGAGAACCCAAAGACGTCCATCGCCCGAAGGAAGTTCCCGAGGTTTCTTATAACGCCCGAGTTCCCCTCGCTCGGAAGGACCGCGAGGTAAGCCCCGTCCCTCGATAGGAGGTCGAAGTTGTCCCTCTCAAAGACCCTCTCTATAAACCTCAGGCAGCGCGGCGGCTCCCTGCTCTCCCTGAACTCGAAGAGCTTTTTGAAGACCGCCTTGAAGAACTTTGAGTCGGTCTTTCCCTCGACGAAGAGGACGCTCGTCCTCGCGTCTTTCCCAGAAAAGCCGCCCCTGACGTCGAAGTCGAGATACTTCCTGAGCTCGTAGACCTCCTTGAGCGTCAGAGACTTCCCCGTATTGGAGTACACGAGGACGTTCTCCTCCCCCTTTTTGAAGCGCTGGGCTATCAGGTCGATGAGTTCGAGGCTCGACGTCACAACGGTTTCATCTCCACTGAGGGAGCCAGCGAAATCCAGCAGGCCGTCGCGGTTCTTCCCGTATTCAGGAAAGAGCAGCGCGTTCTCGTCCGCAAAGTCCTCGAACCTCTCCCCGGTTACTACCCTCATTCACCTCACCATGTCGACGGTTATTGCCCCAATCACCGCGAAGGTGCTCACTATGACCGTGGCGTTCGCGAACTGCTCAGGACTGAAGCGGGCTATCAGGTTTATCCCGTAGACGTAGATCAAGGCCGCAGAGGCCGCGTACGAGATGAGGGCCACGGTTATGAGCCTTTTGGGGATGTGGAACACCTCCTCGGGCTTGAGGTTCCCTATCCGCGATTTGGCTATGAAGATGTAGGCCAGGGCAATGGTCATCAGGAAGACCAGGAAGGAGCGCCCTATTGAGATCGTCTTCGCCACGTTCCAGACCTCGTCGGTGAAGAGGAAGGGCAGGGCGAATGCAACCGCACCCACTATCTCCTGGGCTATGTCGTCCCAGCCGAGCCTGTCCGGGGCCGACTTTCTCTCTTCGGTCTCCCTTATCCACTGGAGCTCCTCGTTTATCTCGTCGAGCTTCTCCCGGATCTCGCGCTCAGCCTCAACGCTCATCATCCCATCAGTATTGGATTCACTCATCATCGCGCTTCCGGTTTCTCGGGAGCCGTTATAAGGTTAGTGCCGGGGGACAAAAGGTTATAAGCGTCCGGCCCAAGGCCCCCAAGTGGAGGGTGAGGGCAATGGTTGTGAAGGAGTGCCCCGAGTGCCACGGCACCGGGAAGGTTAAGGTGGGCGAGAAGGAGTGCCCGGTCTGCGGGGGCTGGGGTTACGTTCCTGCGGATTTTAAAATAGGGGACAAACTGAAGGGCTACCGGAACCTCGATTACCTCGGCGTCGAGGACGAGGTCGACGAGATCCCCTGTCCTGAGTGCCACGGGAAGGGGACCGTTCCGGTCTACGACACCTGTCCGGTCTGCGGCGGAACCGGCAAGGTTCTGGCCTGCGACATCTGCGGGAAGATCAAAGGGCCCTGGGAGCCGGGCATGGAAACCACCTGGGTCTGTCCCGACTGCCTCAGGAAGTACAAGGTCGTTTACGTCCTCGACAAGACCTGCGACTACGAGGACGTTGAGGTCGGCAACGTCTACAAGGGGACGATAGAGAGGGTGGAGCGTTTCGGCGTCTTCGTGAAGCTCAACCCCCACGTTACCGGGCTCATAAAGAGGAAGAACCTCCTCGGCGGAAGGGAGTACAAGCCCGGAGATACCGTACTCGCCCAGGTCATCGACCTGAGGCCTGACAAGGGGGAGATAGACCTCATCGAGTCCGCCCTCAGGAACTACAAGGAGGTGACCGTGAGGAAAGAGCTCCCCGTCACCCCGATAGGCGAGCTGAGCAGGGATCTCGCGGGAAAGACCGTGAGGATCAGGGGAAGGGTAGCCCAGATCCAGGTCACGGGCGGGCCGACGGTCTTCACGATAACCGACGGAACCGGCATAACCTGGGCGGCCGCCTTCGAAGCTCCGGGCGTTAGGGCCTACCCCAACGTAAACGTCGGCGACGTCGTGGAGATAGTGGGGAAGATAGCCTTCCACTCGGGTGAGATACAGATCGAGACGAGCGACATGAGCCGCCTCTGGGGCCCCGATGCTGCGGAGGTAAAGAAGCGCATAGAGGAGGAGCTTGACAGGCGCGCCCGGCCCAGGGACGTGGGCTTCCTCGTGGAGAGTGAGGTTCTCGAAAGGCTGAAGCCCAAGATAATGGAAGCCGCGTTCATGATAAGGCGGGCGGTGTACGAGGGGCGGCCGATACTCCTGAGGCACCACGCCGATACGGATGGCTACACCTCGGGCCTCGCGCTGGAGTACGCTATCGTGCCGCTCATCGAGCAGGTCTCCCCCGATCCAAGTGCAAGGTGGAAGCTCTTCAAGAGGAGGCCGAGCAGGGCCCCGTTCTACGAGGTGGAGGACGTTCTGAAGGACATAATCTTCATGATAGAGGACCACGAGAAGTTCGGCGACCCGCTCCCGCTTTTAGTTATCGTGGACAACGGCGGGACGAGCGAGGACATTCCAGCCTACAAGCGCATAAAAGCCTACGGCGTCCCGATAGTGGTCATAGACCACCACGATCCGCGCGAATGGGTGAGCGAGGACAGGGCCAAGGTAGACGAGTACGTTGACGTCCACGTGAACCCGCACCACGTCAAGCGCGGCTACTACGAGCTTACCGCTGGAATGCTCGCGACGGAAGTTGCTCGCTTCATCAACCCTGAAGTTGAGGACAGGATAAAGCACCTCCCAGCTATTGCCGGAACCGGCGACAGAAGCAAAGCTCCCGAGTTCCACCAGTACCTCAGGATCGCCAAGAAGGCGAAGGGACTGACCGAGGAGGATCTCAAGAAGATAGCGGAGGTTATAGACCACGAGGCCTTCTACTGGAAGTTCATGGATGGCCATGGCATCATAGACGAGATTCTCCTCCTGACGGGCAACCTCCAGAGACACCGCGAGCTCATCAACGCGATCTACCCCGAGGTCATGGAGAAGCAGGAGAAGGCGCTGAAGGCTTCTTTACCGCACGTGAAGAGCGTCGTCCTGCCCAACGGAATAAGGTTCAACACCATAGACGTCGAGCTCTTCGCGCCGAAGTTCTCCTATCCTTCGCCGGGAAAGCTCTCCGGCTTAATCCACGACCACTTCAAGGAGGAGTACGGCGAGGATGCGCCGATACTAACGCTCGCCTACGGCCCGGACTTCGCGGTGGTCAGGGCGGCCGACGGAATGGCGGCATACAACTTCGACCTCAACGAGATCATTCCAAAGCTCCAGGAGGCGCTTCCGAGCGCTGGCGTGGAGGGCGGCGGTCACAGCTACGCAGGCTCGATAAAGTTCTTCGAGGGGATGCGCAGGGAGGTTCTTGAGGAGTTCGCCAAACAGATCCTCAGGCTCAAGAGGAGTTAGCTCCAAACCTTTTTAACCCCCGCGAACGAGGTACTCCAGAGCACTCATCGGAGGAATGTGAATGAAGGTTGCTCTTGAGGTGACGTTCAGGATGGGCGGCGTTTCCTACCGCGGTTACCGCTGGGAAGGCAGTGCGCTCGTTTTCGAGTTCGAGAGACTTGGAGATGCCTTCATACAGGTTCTCAGCACGAGGAGGGTTGAGGTGGAGGTCGACAGAAGCCCAGAGAAGGTCCTCGTCGAGCTGAGGACGAAGGAGGGGAGAAAGGTCTTCGAGGCCTTTGAGAGGGACGGCGTCTACCTTGCCGCGGAGCGCTGAGGGCTGGGTTATGATAAGGCTCGTCTCGTTCGACGTCTGGAACACCCTCCTCGACATAAACCCCATGCTCGATTCAATGGCGATGGAACTCGGGGATCTCCTCGGCGTATGCCCCGTTGATGCGATGGAGGGCATAACCCTCGCGAGAGAGATGATAAAGGGCATGAGGGCCAGGGGCGAGGGGAACCCGCGCAGGCCCCTTGAGGAGAGTCAGGAGCTTTTAGCGGGCCTTTTCGGGGCAGGCGTTGAAGCCGTTAGGAGGGCTGCTGCGAGGGCCGTATTAGGGGTCGGTTCGGAGGCCGTCATCCCCGGTGCCGAGGAGACCCTGGCCGAGCTGAAGGGAAGGGGCCTCATCGTAACCGCCACGGGGAACGTGATGTTCTGGCCCGGCTCCTACACGCGCCTCCTGCTCGAACGCTTCGGCCTCATGCGCTACATCGACGAAACCTTTTTCGCGGACGAGGTGCAGGCATTCAAGCCGCTCCCTCAGATCTTCATGAAGCCGCTGAAGGCCTTTGACGTCAGGCCGGAGGAGGCCATCCACGTTGGCGATACCTTAGCGGAGGACTTCGAGGGGGCCCTCCGGGTCGGGATGTGGGCGGTCTGGATAAACCCGGAAGCGGAGGGGGTTAAGAGGATCGACGAAAGGGGGTTTGAAGTCCCGGACATATGGGCGGTTTTGGAGGTCTTGGACAGAGTCGCGGGGAAGCCCGCTCAATCCTCTCAATGAAACCGCTCGTCCGCACCTGCCAAACTGGTAGCCATTCCCTCCGTCCCTTCTTAGAAATCACTGCGCCAGCCGGCAGGCTAATATAGTCCAAGGATCAATTTTCTTTATGCTGCTGGGGGCTCTCAAGAGGCTGAAGACCAGGAGAATGGTGCTCGCCGAGCTTTCCTCCTCCAGCGAGACGAAGGTGATGCACATCAGCGACACCCCCGAGAGTTCGTACCGCTTCATAGGGGAGCTGATAGAGGAAGCCAGACCGGACTATGTAATCCACACCGGCGACTTAGCCGACAACATCAAGTTAGAGCGCAGGCCGGGGCTTAGGGAGTCCTACAGGGGGGCCCTGAGGAAGCTCGCGAGAATTCTCAAGGGCTCTGGGGCTTGCCTGTACATCGTCCCAGGCAACGAGGATGATCCAGAACTCGTGAGGGACTTCTTCGGCGATGCCGTCGTTGAGCCCGGAACCGTTGTGGAGATAGAAGGGGTTAAGTTAGCACTGGGACACACCTGGGAGGACGTTGCCGGAGTTGAGGCGGACTTCAAGCTCTACGGCCACAACTTCAGGGTCATTCCAAAGGGACTGAACGCGGTCCTTGGCGTCAACTTCCTCTTCCTCCCCAGCGGAAAGACTGTAAGGATTGATTACCCGGTTGGAACAGATACTCATAGGGGTTACAAGCTGAGGAGGGGGCTGTGATGAGGTTTATGCGCTTCGGGCCTTCCATAATCTTCCTCAGGACAGCTCATAGCGATGCTGTAAAGAAAGCTATAGGTGAGATGTTCTCAGTCAAAGAGATACCGACCGACGAGGCGATAAAGGGAAGCAGCGAGTTCGAGACGGTTCTCTTCGTTACAGAAGAATGGATAAAGAAGACCCTCCCGCCGAAGACCGGTTTTCTGATAAAGCACGGGGTATCTTACGTCATAAGCACGGTGATAAACCGGAACCTCCCAGTGGAGAGGGTTCACGTGGAGAGCACGCTAATATTCCTCCGCGTTCCCGAGAAGGTTGAGGAAGCCCTGAGCTTCATAGCCGAAAAGTACGGCGGAAAAGTAACCACCCTCAGAGATGCCCTCGACGAAGGCGAAGCCGGTGATACCGTAGTGGGGATCACGAAGAAAAGACTCAGCTCTCCGACAGGGCCTGAAGAAATCGAAGGGGCAGTTTTGATAAGACGGGGCTTCCTTCAGGTCTACCGCGAGCTCAGCATCGACGCGCCTTTGCTGCTCTTCAAGCTCCTCCCCGAGTGGAACGAGCTTACCATCAAGATATACGACACAGAAAAGCGGTACGAGGAGAACATCGCGAGGCTCATGATGGTTATCGAGGATTTAGACTTAGGCTTCGTCGTTGGCGAGGGCTGGGACTGGGATTACCCGAGGCCCTTCATGCGCGTTCCCGTTTACAAGCTCAAGCTTTTAACCTGGGAGAAGCCGGAAAAGATCAAGTTCCTGCTGAAGGGGATTGAATACCACGGCTACAAGCGTTTGTGCGACATAGATGTATTCGTCGAGGGCAAGAAGATCCACTGGACGTCACTCGGGAAGTTCAGTTCAAAGTTCGAGCTGGCCAAGAAAGCCAGGGAAGAGCTTGAGAAAGGGCTGAGCGAGGACGTCCTTAAAAAGCTCAGGGAAATCGAGGAAAAGCTGGTTGAGGAGTCAGGGAGTTGAGTCAGAGCTTCCTTATCTTCGCCACGAAGAAACCGCTCGTCCCGTGCCTGTCGGGATAAAAGCGTCTCGCCTTCTTTATCTCCTCGCTCAGCTCGATTCCAAAGGGCTTAGTCAAGGCCGGCTCGCCGTAGCGAAGGGGCAAAAGCTCGACGTCGAAGTTGTCCAATATCCACTGGATTACGAACTCGTTTTCCTCCGGCTCAAGGGAGCAGGTGGAGTAGACGAGAATTCCGCCCTTCTTGAGGACGCTCAAACCCTTCTCAAGGAGCTTCATCTGCAAACCCTGGCAGAACTTGACGTCCTCCATCGTCCTGTTTGCTTTTCTCTCCGGGTTCTTGTGTATCGTTCCGGAACCGGTGCACGGTGCATCGAGAAGGATTTTATCGAACTCAACGCCGAGCTCGTCTATGTAGAGCGACGATTTATGGAAGAGAACCGTGTTGGTGACGCCGAGGCGGGAGAGGTTGAGCCTCGTCTCCTTTAAGCGCTCCTCGCCGACGTCGAAGGCGTAGATAACGCCCTCGTTCTCCATCAGCTGGGCGAGGTAGCTTGTCTTTCCACCCGGTGCCGCAGCCATATCTCCAACAGTTTCACCGGGCTTCGGGTCGAGAGCCACGGGTGGATACATCGAGCTCGCCTCCTGAATGTAGAGGAGGCCGCTTAAATATTCGGGCGTGGAGGTTATCGAGAAGGGCTCCCTCGTCAGGCAGAAGCCTTCCCTCGCCCAGGGGACGCGCTTGAACTGGAAGCCCTTCCTGTTGAGGAGCTTTGTGAGCTTCGGAATCTCGATGCGGAGTGTGTTAACGCGGAAGCACCTCGGAAGGGGCCTTTCCATGGCTTCGGCTATTTTTAAAGCCCTCTCGCCCCAGAGGGAATAATAGCGCTCCGCGAAGGTCTTGGAGTAGCCGAGGCTGAAGAGCTTTTCGAGCATGATAACCGGTGGGGCGGGAGGTTTAAAAGGTTCGCCGTTTGTGAAACCGCACTTTCACAAACAGTCGCTTTTATGAAAATGCACTTTCATTAAGAGAGGACTTCAAGATGAGCTTTCAACAAGTTCCTTAAAGTCGCCCAAGTCCCAGGTGAGGTAGCCTTCATCCCTGAGCTTACTTTTTCCCCTTATCCTCTTGGCCACTATCCCGTAGCTCTTCTCCCAATCGTCGAGACCAACGAGCCCGCCCTTTCTTTTCAGGTCTTTGAGAATCCCCTTAGTTTCCCTCACATTCAGATCTTTCCACTTGACCTCCACGAACAGCACCTTCCTCTCGCGTTCGTTCAGGGCCACGAGGTCTATCTCCTCGCCTTTATGCCACCAGTGGCCGAACCTTGTGTACGGCGGGAGCATTTTCTCCTTGATCAGCTTGACCAAGAACTCACCCGCGATCTTCTCAAAGGTTTTCCCGAGGTATGTGTTGAAGTTTCGGCGGAAGTCCTCCACTGCAGGCTCCGGGTTTAGGGCCTCTATTTCTTCGTAGTGGGGGCTGACGAAGCGGTAGTAGAACCTGAAGTATTCATCTTTAATGACGTAGATTCCCCTCTTGGCGGTCTTCTTCGTCACGGGCACCTCCCTCTTAACTATCCCTAAGTCCGAGAGAACCCTGAGGTAGGCCGGAAGGTCTTTTGGCTCCATCAGGACGTAGCTTGCTATCTCCGTTAGTCTGGTCTTTCCAAGGGCTATCGCCTCTATTATCTGGCCGTAGGTCGTTGGACTTCGAAGTTCCTCCATCAGAAGGAGTCTCCCCTCATTGAAAAGGAACGCCGTTGGCTTGAAGAAGTTCCGGATTATCTCTTCATCGCTCCCCTCGTGTATTAACTCCATGTACCTCGGCACTCCTCCAGTGACTCCATAGATGCGGACGAGCCTCTCAAAGTCCTCCCCGTACCACTCGACCATGTCAAAAAAGCCAAACGGCTTTACCTTCATTATCCCCCCAGCCCTTCCGTAAAGGGGGGCTTTGTAGCTCAGAACCTCTCGCTCCATCATTCCAACGCTTGAACCTGAAAGAACGAGCATAATCTCAGAATTCTCAAGCGTTAAGTCCACTATGCTCTGAAACACAGAGACTATTGGCTTGTATGCCTCAATGAGATAAGGAAACTCGTCGATTACCACAACGAGCTTTCCCTGCTTTGCAAGGAATTCAAAGGCCTCCTCGAAGTTCTCAAACTTCAGGGGCAGATTAAACAGCTTGCTAATCTCTTTGGAGAACCTCTCAACGTCCTTCTCATAACCCCTCTGCGAACATAGAAAGTAGATGCCCCTCTTGTCTTCGAGGAACTTTCTGAGAAGTGCCGTCTTGCCGACCCGTCTTCTTCCATAGACTATGAAGAGCTTCACGCCCCGCTGATATGCTTTTTCAAGAGCCTCAAGCTCCTTCTTCCTGTCAACAAATTTACGGATCATGATTATAATAAACGCGATTCGAATATTTAAGCCTTCCGCCCGTGCTCCGGGTTTGAGAAGATGAAGAGTACATGAGGCATAAGACAGGAAAAAGAAAAGCCCTCAAACCTTAATCCCACCCATGACGAGGGCCATGACCGCCTTCTGGGCGTGCAGGCGGTTCTCGGCCTCGTCGAAGACGACGCTGTTCGGGCTGTCAACGACCTCATCAGTAACCTCTTCTCCGCGGTGGGCCGGGAGGCAGTGCATGAAGATGTAGTCCGGCTTGGCGTGCTTTACGAGGTCTTTGTTGACCTGGAAGGGCCTGAATATCTTTCTCCTCTGCTCTGCTTCTGCCTCCTGCCCCATGCTCGCCCAGACGTCGGTGTAGATGACGTCGGCGTCTTTAACAGCTTTAACAGGGTCGTGGAGGAGCTCGAAGCTTCCACCGCTCTCGGAAGCGTTCTTCTCGGCCCACCTGATGACCCTCTCGTCAGGCTCGTAGCCCTCAGGGGTTGCCACGACGACGTGAGCACCGAGCTTTGTGCCCGCTATCATGAGCGAATGAGCAACGTTGTTTCCATCACCGACGTAGACGATCTTGAGGCCGGCTATGCGGCCCTTCTTTTCGAGTATTGTCTGATAGTCTGCCAAAGCCTGGCACGGATGACTGAAGTCGCTTAAACCGTTTATGACTGGAACGCTCGCGTACTTGGCTAAGTCTTCCACGTCCTTGTGGGCGTAGACGCGGGCCATTATTCCATCGACGTACCTGCTGAGAACTCTCGCCGTGTCCGCTATCGTCTCACCCCTGCGGAGCTGTAAGTCCTGGGCGTTTAGGTAGAGGCCGTAGCCGCCGAGCTGATAGATGCCTACCTCGAAGGAGACCCTCGTCCTCGTCGAAGGCTTCTGGAAGATCATTGCCAAAGTTTTCCCCTCAAGAACGCGGTGGGGCTTTCCAATCTTGTTCCATATCTTCATCATCTCGGCCGTCTTGAGAACGGTCTCAATCTCCTCCCTCGTGAAGTCCTGAAGGCAGAGCACATCCCTTCCGGCAAGGCTAACCACCATCTGCATCACCGTCCAAGGCTCGGGAGGGAGTTTAATAACCCTTTCGTCGTATTGGATGGCCCTATTCTGAAATTCTTTGAATTTAGAGCTGGAGGGGTTTTCCAAAGGTAATGACGCAAACGACCTGGACTGATGTCCGCTATGCTTCGGTGCCTCCTGTTGCTCTCGGGATCCAACGCTTCCGCTCAGAGCGAACGTTTGTGAAATCCTTTTAAGGACTTTACCGCTCTGCTTTAATTGAGCGGTGCTCAGGAAGGTGGTTCAATGAGAAGATCCCACGCCGTAGTTCTGTTGCTGCTGGTGCTGTTGGCGGTAACAGTGGAAGTCATCCGGTATCACGGGGATACCCAGTGCTTCTCAATGGTATCCGTGAACGTGAGCGGTGTCAAACCGCCAATCGTCAGCGGGCCGGGCTTTCCGCCCTGGGCGAGATTTAAGGGTGTGGCCGTTGACGAGATTGTAAACGGGAGCCCGATGCACGTGCTCGTTGGCATCTTTAACTTTGAACCCTCAAACTGGACGGAAAATAGGCCAACGTGCTACTTTAAGGCGCTCGAAGGCTTTTCCGAGAACTGGACCGGTCTAATTCTCCCCGGCGTTTCTCCCTCAAACATAACGCTTTCCGGGAGGGTGTATCTGGCACTCTACGTGTACCCTAAGGAGACATCCATTATAATCTCGAAGGTAAAGTACGGAGAAACACCCGAAGAGTCCAGAATAACCGAGGCCTTCCGTCTTGACTACCCCCAGAGCCCCGGGAAGTACATAGACGACTACATGAACTCGCTTGAGGGTTCCGGGTACCACAGGGTCAAGGCGCTTCCCAACGGCATCCTCTTTAAGAAGGGTCGCAACTTCCTGCTCGTGCTGGAAGCCAAGGACAGCGCTAACGTTTACCTCCTCGTTGCTGAGGGAGGTGAGGGGGACGTGCTGAGAATAACTGGTTGAGAGGCTTTAAGGAGGCCTCAAGGGAAGGTCTCAAAATATTGAAGTCTATCCCTTAATCCCTCAAAAACCTAATAAACTCCACGTCCCCCTATTCCCGGTGGCTGGCATGGACGATAAAATCCGGGTGACCCTTGTCAACTATACAAGAAAACCTTTAGAAACTGTCACCTGGGCAGCCCTCATAAGCTACTGGGAGGGCTGGGAAACCGGGGCCTTCGAGAGGATGAGCTGGAAGGACGTTGAGAGCCACCTCCCCAAGGTCCTCGGCTACGGCCACGAGTCAATCCTTGAGCACGCGACGCTGACCTTTGCAATTGAGGGATGTTCTCGCGTGTGTTCACACCAACTTGTTAGACATAGGCTGGCAAGTTATACCCAGCAGTCACAGCGTTATATAAAATTAAACCCAAGTGATGTGGAGGAGACCTTCGTGATTCCAGAGAGCGTCAAGGGGAAGCCCGGGCTCTACCAAAAATGGAAGGACTTCATGAAAAACGCCATGGAACTCTACGAGGAGAGCTACAAAGCTGGAGTTCACCAGGAGGACGCGCGCTTCATCCTGCCCCAGGGGGTTAGAACGAAGATAGTTGTCACGATGAACCTCCGCGAGCTGAAGCACTTCCTCGGTCTGAGGGCCTGCGAGAGGGCCCAGTGGGAGATAAGGGAAGTCGCATGGAAGATGCTAAAGGAGATAGCGAAGAACGAGGAGCTTAGGCCGATTATAAAGTGGGCGAAGCTCGGGCCGCGCTGTATACAGCTCGGCTACTGTCCCGAGGGCGAGCTCATGCCAAAGGGTTGCTGGAAGAGGACGAGGGAGAAGTGGAAGGCTTTAGCCGGTTCTAAACCTGAGGTTTAAGAAACCCTTTTTTGAGGCTTTTCTTTAGATAGAGCGGTGAGGGAAAGTGAAAACGAAAAGCTGGGAAGTTGAAGTTTCCGCTGACTGGGAGACGCTCAGATTAATCCTCAGCGACCCCAAAAAGACCCTGCCATTCTTCCCGTACTTCGAGGAGCTGAGAGGTGATAGGGTTCGATTCAAGGTGCCGAGGTTCATCTTCAACTTCGGCTACGAGTTCGAGTTTGACGTTGGTTTTGGTGAAGGGGAAGCGATATACACCTTCAGGGGGGAGCGCGGTATCCTCACAGTTACCTTCAAGATGGCTGGAGAGAAGCTCAGGGTAACGACCAGCTGGGCGGGCTTTGGAGAGGCCATAATGGGGAAGCCTCTGGAGAACTTTGCCAGGGGAATAGCGACGGCAATCGGGGAGTTCTGCGCCTCGATGAAGTGCCCCGCTGTAGAAATCAGTGGGGGAGAAGGGTGGGCCGAGTACATAACACCGGAGACGGCGCCAGCACTTATAAAGAGGCTCGCCGTTGAGCTGGGAGCGAATTTTGTTATCGAGGGAAGGGCCGAAGACGGAACGTATCTATCTGCTGAAATCAGAGACGGGAATTTAAAGAGCCTTCGAGTGAGAATGGAGAACGCTGAATCCGTCATCGAGACCGATACTCCCCTTGTTGAGCTTGGGAGTGAGCCTTTCGAGGACTTACCACTTGATAGGAAGTTTAAGATAAGGGCAAATAAACTTTAAATTGCCTCAGCAAATGCCGTCTCTTGTCATTTATTCAAATTTTCCAGAAATCTTCTGCATCATTTAGCACTTTTTCAGCCTTTCTGCCAAAAGATTGATAACCCCCTGCCCGAACTTTAGAGGGTGGTCAGCTGTGGTGGAGGTACCTGATGCCGAACTCTTGATAAACTTGACGAACTTCGAACTGATGTATGAAATGGTAAAGAAAAGCCTGGGGGAGGGCTCATAGGTAGGGCTCGGTGTAGAGGGGCCTCAGGAAGAGCTCAAAGGTAGCGACGGGCATCTCTAAGCCCCAGTTCTCAAGGACTGTCGGGTGAACCTCCCCGATAACCCCTATCGCCTTCCCTCCGACGACTATTTTTCCAGCCCTTCCGGGAATGAAGCTCGGGTGTTCGACCTCTTCAAGCTCGTACTCAAAGCCGAAGTGTCTCATTACCGAGTCGAGTATCTCCTTGGCCTCTGTGAAGGTAACGCGCGGATGCGCCAAGGCCACCGCTAATTTGCTCTCACTTACAGTTTTTGTTTCCCTGCTCTCATCTATCAGCGTCGCCTTTCCGACTTCAAAGATTTTCTGCGGGTATTCCTCGTGGGTGTTCTGGCTCAGGAAGTCGAGCAGGCTCGGCAAAAGCCAGCTCCTCAGGGCCGACCACTTCGGACTTATCGGGTTCTCTATCTCAACGAGCTCGGCGGGAGGATGGTTGAAGTAGTCCGCGCACTCCTCAGGGTGCTCCCCGCAGGGGAGATGCATCTTTGAAAACTGTGCCTCCCCGTTGGTCAGGTTGAAGGTCATTACCTCCTGCAGGCCAAAGCCGGCCATGAGTTCCCTCACGGCATCCTCAAATTCAATGAACTTGTCCCCCCTGCCCTGGACGGCAAGCTTGGGCTCCTCTGGTTCAATCGCATTGTAGCCGTAGGCTATGAGCACGTCCTCTAAAACGTCCCTCGCGTGCATTATATCATCGCGGAAAGCCGGATAGAGGAGCTTTGCCCTTCCATCTTCGAGTTCAACCTCGTACATCATCCTCTCAAGGAGCTCCTTTATTTCCCCGTCGCTCAGCTCAAGGCCGGCCAACCTGCGAACGTAGTCAAGTTCAACCTCGAACTCCTTCGGGGAGAGGTCGGGGGTCTCCCATACAGGCCAACCAAGCATCTCTTTCACTAGGAGCCATACCGTTTCGGGGGAGGATCTATGTGTATCAAGAAGGTCTTTAATGATGACAGAGGCCTCATAAACGTCTGTGCTTTCGGGATAGATTACCTTTACGCTCCTGATCTTCCCACCGCGCTCCGCGAGAGCCGTCACCACGACGTTCAAGGCCAGCATAATCTTCCTCAGGTCCCAGCCGGTCACGTCAACGAAGACGTTCTTAGTTTCGGTCGTTACCCTTCCTGTTATCTCAGAGTTTATGATAGGTGGCATGGAGAGGACTTTGCCCTCGCTGTCAACGAGGAGCGGATAGTAGGGCTTCTCTTTTATCAGATGCCCGTACTCTTTCCCCTTCTCGTGCTTTTCGAGGATTTCCTCAAGCGTTAGCTCCTCGGTGAAGCCGAGGGGGACGAACTTTTCGGTCTTTTCCGCTGCCCTGTAATAGATTGGAGGCTTCACCTTGCCGAAGTCAAATATCCCAATCGCTACCTCCCTTCTGCGCCTTCCGAAGGTTAGGGCAACTTTCTCCTGGAGGTTTATCATCTGTTTTAGCGCTTCCTCATCGAGTTTTAGGCCTTCAACTATGGCGTAGACACCGTAGGGGCGTATATTCTTCAGCTTTTCGTCAACGTAAACCACAACGTCGCTTTTCTCAACTTCGTACTTCGGCAGGCCCTTCTCAATTCCTAAGGCCCACTTAATCTGCCTCGCTATTCCCTCTGCACTCCAGAGGTCGGGCCTGTTTGTGTCCTTGGAATCTGCCTTGAAGTAGATTTCACCGTTCTCCTCCCAGACGTCGTCGAGCTCGCATTTCGCATAGAGGAAGAGGTCTTCCCATTCCTCTACGGTGAAGCTCTTTCCGATGAGCCTCTCAAGGTCGGACTTCGAAACGTCGAACTTCGGCATGGTATCACCCCTTGCTTTCAACTTTTCCTTTTGCCTTTATCCTCTCGATGAACTTCATAAACTCTGGCAGGATTAGCTCTCTCGCGCGCCATATCTCGAAGCCCACGACCTCTCCGTTCTCGTCGAGGTCAATGATGACGTCTCCTTTCATGTCAGCATCAACGGGTTTCTTCTTTGATAGCTGAACGTAGAGGATATCAACCTCGGGGTCATACCTAACAAGGATTTCTTCACTCATAACTCAATCCACCTCCCGGTAGACAACTTAGCTCTGATGATTTTATCAACCTTGCTTGTGTGATAAGCAGTAACGACGAGTTTTTCCCCGTGAGCTACCTCGTAAACGACAACCAAGCTATGCCCGTTTTTCTTTCCAATGGCCACGTAGCGATTTGACCCAACATCAAAAAACAAAAGGATTGGACTTTGGAGGGGATCTTCTACCTCCTCCCTCGAAATGCCGTATTGTCTCATTCGAATCTCGGCATGCTCCGTGTAGTGAATCACCGGACTCACCACACCAGCTTCGCTTCCCTGAGCCACCTCAAATCGTAGCTGAAGAGGTAGCGGATATCGTCAATGCCGAGCTTGAACATGGCCAATCTGTCAATGCCGATACCCCACGCTATGACCGGAGCGTCTATGCCCAAAGCCTTGGTCATCTCCTCGCGGAATATTCCTGCTCCACCGAACTCGACCCAGCCGAGCTCTGGATGGTAGGCGCTCATCTGGACGCTGGGTTCAGTGAACGGGTAGTAGTCGGGCAGGAACTTGACTTTCTTCGCTCCAGCAATTTCAACCGCGAAGCGCTTGAGGATTCCAAGGAGATGCCGGAAGGTTAAATCCTCGCCGACGACGAAGCCGTCCACCTGGTTGAACTCGATGAGGTGAGTCCTGTCGAGGACGTCCGGGCGGAAGACGCGCTGAATCGTGAAGTACTTGCCCGGTATTTCAACGCCTTTAGCGAGCTGTCTCCCGCTTAGGGCAGTTCCGTGAGCCCTCGGCATCAGGAGCATGGGCCTCTCCGGAGACCAGGTATAGCCCCAGCCACGGGAACCGGCCAAACCGCGTTCATGTGCTTCTTTAACCCTCTCAACGAGCTCTTCCTCCGGCAGGTAACCGCTCTTCGGGTACTTGAGCTGGTATGTATCGGTCCACTCGCGGGCGGGGTGGTTTTGCGGCTGGAAGAGAGCGTCGAAGTTCCAGAACTGGGTCTCTATGAGGCTCTCAACGGTCATCTCAATGAAGCCCATCTCGATGAGCCTTCTCCTTATCTTGTCGAGGAAAGCTCTGTAGGGCTGCTTCTTGCCCGGATAAATCCTCCTCACGGGGGCCTTGATGTCAAAGCGCCTGAACTCAACCTCGCGCCACTTCCCCGACTTTATGAGCTCGGGCGTTAGAACGGAAACTTCCCTCTTCAGCTCGATGCCCTTCCTTACCAGCTCCTCTCCAGCGGGAGTTATCTCCACGGTTCTCTCGGTTACGGTTTCCTCCTCTCCAATCTTCCGCCTCTTGAGCTCCTTGAGCGGGACGAGCTTTTCTATCTCCTTCGCGGGTACGCTTCCCTTCTCTGCCAGAAGTTTCAGAGCCCTGTCTATCGGTCTTTCACCGGCGTTGAGGCCCTTCTCGGTAACCTCCAAAACGAGCTTTCCGTCCTCTTTCCTAACGCTCGCCCATCCCTCTTTCCTCAGGAGGCCGACGATGGGCTTTAGTTCCTCCTCGCTGAGAACCTCCCTGAGGTCGTCGAGCGTAGCTTTGTCCTTTTCCCTCAGAACCTTCAGGGCTCTCCACTCGGGAAGGCCGATTTTGGCGTATTCCCTCCCGGTCTCGGTGAGCTTAACGACCTTCTCGCTCCTCTCGTGGAGCTTTGCCAGACCCTTCGCCTGAAGGCCGAGAACTGCCCTCATAACCGCTACCTGCTCAAGGCCCGTCTTCTCCACCAGTTCCTCGAATTTAGCCTTCTTGAGCTCCCCAAGTTTTATGAGCGTGAGCTTCTCCTGATAGCTTAGCTCCATACCCCCACCTCCGGTGGGGATGAGCGGGAGGACTTAAGAGAATTGCGGTGGCCCGGTTCATACGGCACCGGGTGTTATGTTTATAAATGAATCCGCCGATCCGATGGGGAGGAAGATGGTGAGCAAACTGCTGGCCCTCGAAGCCTATCCAAACCTCAAAGACCTCGACTTCAGGTTGCTCAGGGCCGTTGAGCTCAAGATGAGGCGCTACATGTGGGTGCCCCTTGAGGAGATAGCGAAGTTCGCAAGGGTGGACGTTGAGACCGCTTCCTTCAGGCTGGGAAAGCTCGACAACTGGTCCTTGGTAAGGCGGAGGAGCGACATAGGTTACATCGGCTACCAGCTCACTATACACGGCTACGATGCCCTCGCGATAAGGGCCCTCTCTAAGAAGGGGGTCATCGAGGCGATAAGCACGACCCAGATAGGCGTCGGAAAGGACGCGGACGTTTACGTCGGGGTAACGCCCTCCGGAGAGAGGGTCGCGGTCAAGTTCAACAGGATAGGCGGGAGAACCGCATCGAGGAAAGCCGGCTACCACTCTAACGTCTTCCGCGACAAACACCACACGAGCTGGCTCTACGTTTCGAGGCTCATAGCGAGGAGGGAATACGACGCCCTGGTACTGCTGAGCCCGATAGCGAGCGTCCCCAAACCCATAGCCTGGAACAGGCACGTCCTCGTGATGGAGTTCATCGACGGGAAAGAGCTCGCAGAGCTCCGCGACACGGATTTGAGCAGGGAAGAGGCGAGGGAGACCCTCGATGAGGTGCTGGAAGAATACCTGAAAGTCGTCCGCTTCGGAATAGTGCATTCGGATTTAAGCGAGTTCAACGTCGTCCTGCTGAGGGACGGCGGGGTTATGATAATCGACTGGGCCCAGTACCTCCCGACGGCCGATCCGGAGAGCTACGAACTCCTGAAGAGGGACGTAACGGTCATACTCAACGCCTTCAGGAGAAGGTGGGGGGTTAGGGCTCCCTTCGAGGGGGTCTGGCCCGAGTTTGAATCAGCCTGGAAGGAGAGCAGGGGTGAGAAAGGTGGTGATTAAGTACGAGCCCCTTAACAGGCGGGAGAGGATCGTGAGGCTGTTCCGGGAGGCTATAGAGGCCGAGAACAGGAACGACCTTGAGACCGCTAAGAGGAAGCTCGACGAGATACTGCACGAGAGCTTTAAAGCCGAGCCCGAGTTCTACTTCGAGGCCTGCTTCCGCCTCGCGGACATCTTCGTGCAGGAAGACAACTACCGCGGGGCAGTTAAGTGCGCCCTCCAGGCCATATTCCGGGCCCCGAGCAACGACCACTACCGCCTCGGCGTCAAGAGGCTCGGCGGGATCCTTGAGATAATGAAGGTGCGCGGAAAGCTCTCCGATCTAACCGAGAACATGGGGACAGCCCTAAAGCTGATTGAAGAGGACGAGGAGCTCCACCGCTTTGTAAAGGCACTGATAAGGCTCGCAAGGGGAGAAAGAGTTGAGGAAACCTTTTCCTTAGAGGAGTTCAACGAGGTAATAAGAACCCTCTCAGGGTGAGCTCCACGTCTTTCCTTTTCGGCCGGAAGGGGTAGTTGTAGGGCTCCTTTCCCGGCCTCTCGTTGTAGTAGGGCCTGTTGCAGCCGGGGCAGCCGTGGGTCGAGAGGACCTCAGGGGGGATTCTCGAAAGTTCTTCCTCAGAGAGCGAAAAGCCCGCTATCGAGTCGCCCTCGAAAACTATGGCATCTCCCATCCATTTCTCTAAGAGCCACCTCGCCAGCTGTATCCTGCGGTAGCGCTCCAGGGAAGGAGGCTTCATCTTTTCAAGCCTCGTCCCCCTGATCGGGGTGAATGCGAAGAGGGAGACGTCCCCACCCACCTCATAAACCTTTCTCATTGCCTCCACAAGCTCCCTGTCCGTCTCACCGAGGCCGACGATGATGTGAACGAGCGCCCTTCCCCTCCCGAAAACCCCAACAGCATCGCCGATAAACCTCCAGATTTCCTCCCAGCTCAGGTCGGGCTTTATCTCATTGAAGAGCCTCTCGCTCGCAACGTCGAGGCCGACGCCTATGTAGTCAACGCCGAGCCCTTTGAACTCCTCAAGGAGTCCCCTCCCGACGGGAGTTATCGAGACCGAGACCGGAAGCCCGAGGGGAGATAACTCGGAGAGCAGCTCAAGCACATCCCCGTGCATCCCAGGGTAATCAACAGTCTGGAGGCAGAGCCTTGAGAAGTTACCGTTGGGAAGGTTCTCGATTACCTCATCGAGCTCAAAGGCCGGCCACGTGACGCGGGAGAGCTTTTCCCACTCAGCTTTGCTTGAGCGTGCCTGGGCGCAGAAGGCGCAGTCGTTCAGGCACTTTCCGGGCCAGTGGGTCATGAGGTAAGCGGTCGTCGGTTTGGCAAGGAGCTTCGCCCTTACGAGCCCCATGGCTATCGCGGTGCCGTAGGATACCCTAACCATCTCAACCATTTCCTTCACCCCCAACGAAACGGGGAAGGTAGAGTGTTAAAAGTGCCACCACCGCTATGGCCGGGAGCAGGGGGAAGACGCCGGCATAACCCCTGAGCTGGGCGACGTAGCCGAGGGAGACCTGACCTGCTAAGGTGCCGAGGTCGAGGAACATCGTGTAGACGCCCGAGCCCATCGTTCTTATCCTCTGGGGCAGGTTTCCTATCGCCATCACCTGCATCGCCGGGACGGAAAGGCCAAAGCCGGCCCCTATTATGGCCGCACTAAGGTAAGACCGCAGCGGAAGGGGGTAGAGGTAGAGTGATACGTAGCCCCCGATCACTATGAGCATCCCCGTGGTAGCAACTGGAAGCGGCCCCCACCTGTCGGTCCCCTTTCCACCGGCCATGCGGGTTGCCAGCGAGAACGTGCCTAAAACCATCATGTAGTAGCCGAAGACCCTCTGGGGGAGCCTGAGAACCTTGTAGTAGGCGGGCAGGAAAGTGGTAACGCCCGAGTAGCTGACTGAGAAGAAGAACAGCGCCAGGGACACGCCGATGAAGGTGGCCGTAAGGAGCGCCCTGTAGCTCGCCCCCTCCCCGGATACGCCGTTTTCCCCATCAAGAGAGATCCCAGCCTCTTTCCACGCCTCAAAGGCAAAGGCGGCGCCTAAAAGCGAGAAAACGGCGGTAAATGAAAAAGCCGCCGAAAAGCCCAGGGCATCGGAGATGTAGCCCCCGAGTGCCGGCCCTATTATGTTACCGAGGGAAAACATCATACCGCGCCAGCCGAGGGTTTCGCCGACCCTCCCGGGAGGGGCCAGGTCAACGGCCGTTGAGAGGCTGGGCGGGAAGAAGAATCCCATTGAAAAGCCGTGGATTGCCCTTCCTACCGCAAACAGGTAGATGTTGCCGGAGACTGCCGAGAGGGCATAGAGGGTTCCTGCTAAGGCACCGAGCAGGTTCCCACCTACGAGGGCGTGGAAGCGGTAGCCCCTGTCCCCAACGGCCCCCCCGATTGGCTTTGAAAGGAGGGAAAGGCCGGAGGTAACGCCCGTTATAAGGCCAACGAGAAAAGGCTCGGCCCGAAGGCTGACCAGGAAGGGGGAGACCACAGGGGTCAAAACGCTTATCCCCAAGAAGAAAAAGAAGAGCGAGAGGTTGAGGAGCCAGACGCCCTTGAACCAGTTCTCCACTAAACACCAGCCTCCGGTTCCTTCATACCTTCCATCATGAAGGCGTGGCTCATGTGCCTCGTGTTCTTCGCGAAGCCGACGTTTCCGCTCGAATCGACCATTATGATGCCCATCGTGTCCCTGCCAAAGTACTTCGTTGCGAGGCTTATCGCGGCATCGCTCGCGGCCTGAGCGTTCATCCCCAGGCGAACGAAGTCGGTCGCGCTTTTAGCTAAAGCGAGCTTTATAGCTACCTCTCCGAGTCCCGTGCAGGAAGCCCCGGCAACTTCGTTGGCGTAGGTTCCACCACCTATTATTGGAGTGTCGCCGACCCTGCCGAAGACCTTGAGGAAAACGCCGCCCGTTGATGTTCCTGCCACTATCTCCTCGCCGTCGAAAGCCACCGCCCCAACCGTGCTCCTGAGCAGTTCTGGGTACTCCTTTATCAGCTCGTTGAGCCTCTTCCAGTGCCTCGTCTCGCCCTTCTCAAGGAGCTTTTTCCGGAGTTCCTCCCACTGCCTCAGCCTCTCCTCGGTTACTGGATCGTACTCCTCAAAGCCGAGCAGACGGGCGAATTTTAGGGCGCCCTCACCTATTAAAAGCACGTGGTCGGTTCTCTCCATTACCTTTCTGGCGACGCTTATAGGGTTCTTAACCCCCCAGATTCCAGCTACCGCGCCTGCCTCAAGGGTCTTCCCGCGCATTATTGCAGCGTCCATCTCAACCCTGCCGTCGAGCGTCAAAACGCTCCCGGTTCCGGCGTTGAAGAGGGGATTGTCCTCAAGGGCCTTAACCGCTTCCTCAACGGCATCGAGGGCGGAGCCGCGCTTAAGCTCTCTCCAGCCGGCTAAGACGGCTTCCCTGACGCCAACTATGACCTTCGGGATTCTGTCTTCATTCCTTATCGTCCCGGCACCGCCGTGAACTATTATCGCAACCATGTGAGGCACCCGATAAAAAAGAGGTCGAAAGGTTAAAAGGCTTATCTTTTTCCGGTCCCTTCGATAACCAGCCGGTTGGCCCATGGGGAGCGGCCACTGTGTTGAATATTTTTCGGCCTTGAACAACTTTTTCCGAGCCACAAGTTTTATACCCCCTCCCAAAATCCCTGTGGTGGTCATCATGGAAGCGGCCGAGAGCCCTTTGACCGCGTCATCCCGTCATCCTAAAAAGCGGGAGAGAAAGCTCCTCATGGGCAACGAGGCGATAGCCTACGGCGCCCTTGAGAGCGGTGTCGTCTTCGCAACAGGCTACCCTGGAACGCCCTCAACGGAGGTCGTAGAGACGATAGCCCATCTCCACCCGGAAGTATTCGCCGAGTGGGCGCCCAACGAGAAAGTTGCCTTGGAGGAGGCCGCAGGGGTTGCCTACACCGGCTTAAGGGCGCTCGTCACGATGAAGTGCGTGGGTTTGAACGTCGCCGCCGATCCCCTCATGAGTTTGGCTTACTCGGGCGTTGAGGGCGGCCTCGTTGTTCTCGTGGCGGACGACCCCGGCCCCCACACCTCCCAAACGGAGCAGGACGACCGCTACTACGGAAAACTCTCCCTGCTGCCAGTTCTTGAGCCAGCCGACCCCCAGGAGGCCCACGACCTGATAAAATACGCCTACGAACTGAGCGAGCGCTACAAGATTCCGGTGATCTTCCGAACGACGACGAGAGTGAACCACACGACGGCCGATGTGGAGGTCGGCGAGTTCATCGAGCTCGACAGGAAACCGGTCTTCAAGAAGGACATTGAGAGATACGTAAGGGCCAGCATGGAGGGCAACAGAAAGCGCCATAGGTGGCTCAACGAGACCTTAGCTAAGATAGAGGAGGAGTTCAACTCGATGCCCTTCAACTGGACCGAGGGGAAAGAAAACGCCAAAATCGGAATAATCGTCGAGGGCGCGCCCTACAACTACGTGAAGGAGGTTCTGCCGGAGGTTAACGCTGAGTTCAGGGTCCTCAAGCTCTCAACTCCACACCCGCTCCCGAGGAAGCTGGTCGTTGAGTTCCTGAAGGGCCTCGACTACGCGATCGTTGTGGACGAGGGGGCCCCGTTCCTTGAGGAGGAGGTTAAGGTCGCGGCCTACGAAGCCGGCTTAAACGTCCCGATTTACGGCAAGAGGACTGGGCATCTACCCCTTGAGGGAGAGCTGACGCCCAGCCTTGTGAAAAACGCCCTTCTCAGGCTCATTGGTGAGGAGGGGGAGGCCTACGAGAAGCCGGAGGAGATAAAGCTGGCGGAAAGCTTGGCACCGAAGAGGCCTCCAGTTATGTGCCCCGGCTGTCCGCACCGTGGGAGCTACAGGGCCGCGTTAGATGCCCTCAGGGATCTGAAGCTCGGCCGCTATAAAGTTCCGATACACGGCGACATAGGCTGCTACGCGTTATCGCTCCTCCCACCCCTTGAGGCCATCTGGACGGAGTTCGTCATGGGCGCGAGCATCAGCTTGGCGAACGGCCAGAGCGTCGTCATGGACAAGAAGATCATAGCGACGATCGGGGATTCAACGTTCTTCCACAACGGAATACCTCCCCTGATAGACGCCGTCTACAAGAACCTGAACGTTCTGGTGATGATACTCGACAACAGGACAACCGCAATGACCGGCCACCAGCCGCACCCGGGAACCGGCGGAAGCGAGACGGGCAGGAAGTTCAACGAGATAGACATCGAGGCGCTGGTTAAAGCGCTCGGCGTCAAGTACGTGAAAACGGTAGACCCCTACAACCTCAAGGAGACGAGGGAGGCGATAGAGGAGGCCATGAGGGTCGAGGGGCCTGCAGTGGTGATAGCGAGGCGCGAGTGCGTGATCCCGGTGATAAGGCGCGGAGAGATCGGGGAGAAGCCGATAGTCGTCGAGGACAGGTGTACGGGCTGCAAAGCGTGCATACTCCTTACCGGCTGCCCAGCTCTTATCTACGACCCCGAGACGAACAAGGTCCGGATAGACGAACTCCTCTGCACCGGCTGCGGCGTCTGCAACCAGACCTGCCCCTTCGACGCCATAAAGTTCCCGAGCGAGCTGGAGAGGGGGGCTTAGCCCCTTACTATTTTTAGGAAAGGTATCCCCTCAAAGTCAGCATCGAACGTGGCAATCTTGGTTATTCCATGCTTGATACAAGTGGCCGCTATAATGGCATCGTTTGGAAGGAGGCCGTATTTTTCAGAGACTCTCCGGATAACCTCAATTTTCTTCCTCATCGGCCAGCTTTGTCTCAGAAAGCCCAATTAGTTCCATGACCAGGGAATATGCATTATTCAGGAAAATTCGGCCCTCTTCGGTTTTAGCGAACTTTTTGACATCGTGGACGTTCTTTACGCCCTTGTCCCTGGCCAGTCTCCTAAACGTGACGTATATGGCCTCGTTCACGACCGTTCTGCTCGTAACCTTGTTGGAATATCCGAGAATTATCTCAGCACTCTCGCTCATAGGGGTTTCAAAGAGATAACTGTAAAGAACGTTGGCGTCAATATAAATCACCGAACTCAGCCTCCAGCTCGTACTTCTGGAGTTCCTTAAAATCCGCCCTTCCGAGGATTCCCCTCAGTTTTCTAAAGTCTCCTTTGGGTTTTGCCCCTTTTCTTTCAAGCTCGTGCTTAACCAGTTCAAGTTCCAGGAGACGCTTAAGCTCCTCTGGATCAATGTTGTCGGGAACGTTCACCTTAATCGTAATGGTCGGCATGACATCACCATAAGAACACTAAGTGGGTAGGGTTAAATCTCTTTCTCATTCCCTCCATACTTCCAAAACCATGTACCTCCTCACGAGCGGGTTTGGATACAGCTCCCAGCCGATTCCATCAGTCTTTGCCTCAATCTCCCCGAAGAGACCGCCCTCGCGCGGATCGAGGCTCTCGCCGTAGATCTTTCCGGGGCGGAGCTCGACGCCCATGTAGCGGGGAAGCCCAACAACGATCCTGCCTTCATTCCTTGCGCGCTCGATGGCCCACTTGGCCGTGTACAAACCGGAGTAAATCTCCGCTATCCGCACCGGAACGCTCGATTTTCCGATGGCTACCATCTCGATACCCGTTTCCTCCCAAAGCCTCTTTGCCAGTGGCTGGAGATCCTTAGCGAGGTCCCTCCACACCTCCTTTCCGCGGTCTGTTATGGCCAAAGCGTCTATTGTCGGCTCGTCGAGCTTCCTGACCTCTATGCCGCCTATCGTCGAGTC
>WAKU01000079.1 GCA_015523195.1 Thermococcus sp. | reverse complement strand
TTGCATGATAGTCATAATGGACAACGGGGGCCAATACGTCCACAGGATTTGGAGAACCTTACGGTACCTCGGAGTCGAGGCAAAGATAATACCAAACACAACTCCACTGGAGGAAATCAAGGCCCTGAACCCAAAGGGCATAATCTTCTCGGGTGGACCGGATATAAACAAAACGGGCAACTGCGAAGCGATTCTTGAGCACTACGACGAGTTCAACGTCCCAATCCTTGGCATATGCCTCGGACACCAGCTCATAGCGAGGCATTTTGGCGGGAAGGTCGGAAGGGGGGACAAAGCGGAGTACAGCCTCGTTGAAATCGAAATAATCGAGGAAAACGACCTTTTCAAGGGCTTTCCAAAGAAATTGAAGGTCTGGGAGAGCCACATGGACGAGGTTAAAGAACTCCCACCGGGCTTCAAGCTTCTCGCGAGGAGCGAGACCTGTCCTGTCGAGGCTATGGGGCACGAGAGCCTCCCAATCTACGGCGTCCAGTTCCACCCGGAGGTTTCCCACACAGAGAGGGGGGCAGAGGTCTACAGGAACTTCGCGGAGCTTTGCGGTGAGTTAGCGGAATAACGTCCTTTTTTTCACTCATTGCGCACTATGTTCTACGGAAACTTCTAACAATAACGTCTTTCAGTTGGTCTGTCGGAGTGTTCGGCTTTCCACACAATACTGTTCTACGGAAACTTAATTCTCCCGCAAAGTCCACCTTCTTTGTTGCCAATTTCCACACAATACTGTTCTACGGAAACCCCAGCTCGTAAAGGTTGTCGTCATAGTTCTCAATCTTCTCTTTCCACACAATACTGTTCTACGGAAACCATTTCAATCACGTAGTCCCGGAAGTCGTCCGGCATCACACTTTCCATACAATACTGTTCTACGGAAACCCATCGAGGACGGGAAGTTGATAATTGAGCCGATAAAACTTTCCACACAATACTGTTCTACGGAAACCCGGGGAATGCCCCGGGAGACGCCGAGACGGGTGGGGTCTTTCCACACAATACTGTTCTACGGAAACGAATGGTGATGGCGAAAATGCCAAGCTGGGGAGACGCTTCTTTCCACACAATACTGTTCTACGGAAACTCTCCGAGCTGGAAGAAATGAAGCGGAAGGAGTTCGACTTTCCACACAATACTGTTCTACGGAAACGGGAGACAAATAAGACGGCTCAGGGATGGACGGAAACGGAACTTTCCACACAATACTGTTCTACGGAAACTCCGGCTCTCTCGATAACGTCATCCGGATAACCCATAGCCCCTTTCCACACAATACTGTTCTACGGAAACACCGTTGCTACCACCGTTCGGGTTCGCTTCCTCAACCTTCTCTTTCCACACAATACTGTTCTACGGAAACGATGAAAATCGACGATCGCACTTTTGTGGTGTTGAGTGAAAAGCTTTCCACACAATACTGTTCTACGGAAACGGAGTGGACAGGACAGGGACGATGAGTGAGGGACAGCTCTTTCCACACAATACTGTTCTACGGAAACCCTTGGGAAATCTCCTCCTTTCTAAGGGATAATAGATGTCATAACCCCTATTTAAGCCTTATCGTGAAAACCCGTGTCACTGCACCCCATTTATAAATCCGACACAAATTTTGAAAAGTTCCCATAGCCTGTGATATCCCCTGTCAAACCATGAAACCGGCGTTATACTCTCTCTATGCAATCGAAAATCATCTTTGTGATTTTGAAGGTTAAGCTGGTGTTGAAAACATCGGCTGGTATCTTTAGTGGTCCCTCGACCCCTTAAACTCACAAGATATTGCCTATTCTTTGATTTTAACGTCGTTTAGCGCCAAAGCCGGAAAAGAGTTTCATAACTATGAAACGTTTCGATAAGTTCCCGGACAAAACTCAAAGAGTCCCCAAAAGAAACTTAGCGGGAAGAAAAAAAGTTGTAAACCGGCCAATTCAAGAGAGAAAATAGGACCCACCTTGAAAAGACATAAAAAGCTGTCTCCGTTCTATGCCCTTCATCGCGTGCTACTCCATCAGTCCGACATCGCTATCGTAGTCCAGCTCTATTCCAAAGACGCCAAAGCGCTCGTAGAGGTCCTCGTTGAAGTGCTTGTATTTTTCGAGCGTCCATATCGGGACGTTAACGGTATGTTCAATGATGAAGACTGTAGCCTTCAGCCTCTCCTCCTCACTTAGTTCGTCCCACTCGATGGCGAGGTCTATAGCTTTATCCAGGAAGGGCCGGGGTACCGTCGGGAGGCTCATAAAGGTATCACGGGTTTTCAGGACTTTCTCCGCTTTCTTCCATCTCATCAGGCTCTTCTCAAGCTTCGACTTCCTTAGCTCGGCCTCATACCTGTCCCATATTCTATCATAAAACTCATCGTTTATCCTAAGCAGGTCGAGCTCGCTCTCGATTCCCTCAAGCTCTCCGAGGAGCGAACTTGCCTCCTCGTAGGCTCTCTTATCATAAGGCAGGTAGGGTCTCCTACCTTCAGGCTGGAAGATGTATGCCCTACCCTTCTTTACTCCCCTCCTGTTAACCCTTCCAAAGCGCTGGATGAGAGCATCTATCGGAGCCGTCTCGGTGTACAGAACGTCGTAGTCTATATCGAGGGAGACCTCAACTACTTGAGTCGCGACCAGGATTCCCCTCTCAATTTTCTCCACGAGTCCCATCTTTTTCTCTTTATCCTTCTGTGCGAAGCGGGAGTGGAAGAGGTAAACATCGTCCCTTTTTTCCCTCAACATTTCGTAGATTTCTCTTGCCCTTGAGACGGTGTTGGCAACGACGAGAACCTTATCCTTCTCGGCTGAAATCTCGTCGAGAGCGTTCAAAAGACCCTCCTCCCGGACCTTCACAGTAACTCTCCTCCTGGATGAGTAGCGCTCCCTGACCTTTGAGAAGGGAAGTAACTCGCCGAGCCCGAGCCTTTCGAGTTCTCCAGCTAAAGGTCCTGGCAGGGTCGCGGACATGATGGTGACCTTTGTACCGAGGTATTTTGTTGCATAGTCAATTCCATGGAGTATAAGGGAAAGGGTGTAGGGAGTGTATGCGTGGATTTCGTCTATTATCCAGTGGCTTCCGCGGAGCGCGAACTCCCTCACAGGAAAGCGCGGGTAGTTGAGGAAGGCAAGGAGAATTTGGTCTATCGTTGAGACGAAGATGGGCTTCATGGCGTAGCGGTGGAGGAGCTTTGAATTGAGCTCGCCCCTGCGATAGAGGCTCAAGAACAGAAGGCTGTGGGCAAAGGAAACCCTCTCCCTCCCAAAAATCTCTTCGAAGCGCTTTCTCATTGCCTCCGTAGTCGTTATCGTTGGCAGGGAATAGACAACCTTAGAAGATTTGTCGGGAGTAGCTAGTAGACTTGTCTCCGTCTTTCCGTCTCCTGTTGGAAGACGGAAGTAGCCACCGCCCCTACCGAGGACGTAGAGCTGGTAATCCCTGGGCTCGAAGCCCCTTACTGAGAGGTAACTGAGAACGGCTTCCTTGACGTTTTCGCCGGAGGAGAGGTAATAAACATCAGCTGGAAGGTTAGCGCTCTCAAGCCAGTCGGAAACGCGGAGAAGGCCATTGAAGAGCGTATAGAGGGCCCTAACCTCCAGAGGGCTCAGGCCATATTCCCCAAAGCTCTCGATGTCTATTGCGTCTTCCCTCAGCTCAAAGACCAGCTCGGCCGGTGAAGAAATGACTTTTCCATTGACTACGAGCTTTTCCCCGCTGTCTATCTCCTTCTGATAGAGGTCCCCATGGAGGTCACTGTGGTGGGTCAGTATGGAGAGCAGGGCTATCGTTTTGTAAGGCTCGTCGCAGTGAAGGAAGTGGGAGGCCAGCTTAACTCCAAGGAAAGCATGGGGTGGGGCCTTCTTTCTCTTCCCCTTAAGCTTCTCCTGAAACCTGTCGTCGAGCTTGCCCAGGTCGTGAAGGAAAACGTGGAGCAGAAGGCAGTCCTCAAGCTCTTTCGGGTGGGAAATCCTGCTCAAGAGGGCCTCGGCCCGCTTTTTAGCTCCCAGGGAGTGCTCGTAGAGGCTTTTGTCCGGCTTGGCCTTCCTTTCTTCCATCAGGTTGAGCAGTTCCTCCCACTCCATTCCTCACACCCAGCAGAAGTCCCTGTAGGCACATCTCCTGCAGTAAGGCTTTTTCTCGGCTTTGGGTGGTTTGTCTAAGGACATAACCCTTTCGATGTCTTCAAAGGCTTTCTCCAGCGTCTCAACATCACCTTCACTCAGCTCAACTCTCTCGCTTTTTCCTTCCTCGGGATACGAAAGTATCCCCTCGGCCTTCACCCCAGCATTCCTCAGAAGGTAGAGATAGTATTTGAGCTGCCACTTAGCAGGTTCCTCAAGCTTGGAGCTCTTCTTCACCTCGATGACCCTTACCTTCCCCCTCCTCTTCACCACGTCAAGCCTTGCATCGCCCAGAAAGACCTCCTTCCAGTCCCTCTCGTAGCTCTCCCCGTGTATCATCCTGCCGATGAGCATGTCATCGTTTTCAAAGTCGAAGTTCAGGTTTCGCGAAAAGAACCACAGTTCTCTCTTGCAGGTGAAGTAATACTGCACCATAACCCCGGTAATCCTCATCAGATTACCTCCTCAACTGGACTCTTATCGGTGCCTATGACGTGGAGCGTGAAGTCACCGCGCGGGAACTCATATATTAGAACCGAGTCGCCTTCCTCCACGAGGTCCTCAAGGGTTCTCTTTATCTCGTAGAGCTGTGCCCTGGTAACTTCGCCCTCGAAGACACTGTTCTGCCTCCAGTGGAGATGAGTCCTTAAAAAGCGGTGCACTCTGGAGACTCTCTTAACGTCAACGTCATAAACGACTATTACGAACATCACCACCACGCCCTCAGGGATTTGTATTCTCTATCCCCAAAAAAGTGCTTGACTAGGGAGTAGCCTTCGAGCCGGATGAGGTAACGTATAGAGACCTTCCTCCTAAAGCGAGGATGGAGAACCCTCTTTCCAAGTTCATCGTTAAGTTCACTGAGAAAAACCTTTAGGCCCTCGCGGTTCAGCATGACACCGAGATCCCTCTCAAAGTGCTCCTCCCGTATCTGCCTCCTGTTCACGAGCCTCAGGATTACCCTGAAAACAGTTATCGGCTTGAATATGTCCGCCACATCCAATGCCAGAGAGTAGCGCCTCTCAAGTGGCTCGTGAAGAAAGCTTATCGCCGGATGGAGGTATGTCTTCCTTATCTCGCTGAGGGCTATCCCGTAAAGGACGGAATTTCCATAACTTATCATTGCGTTAACCTCATCCCGGGGTGGTCTCCTGTTCCTCCCGCTGAAGTCGAAGTACTTGAGCAGTGTGGCGTATATGCTGTAGAACTCCTGCCAGAGATGACTTTCAACTCCCATCAGCTCGGCCGGAGAAGAGCCTTCAACAGTTATTTCGGCTATTGGCTTGTAGTCAGCCCGCTGGGACTTGAGGAAAGCTACCATCGAGGCCTTTATACCCTCGACGAACTGTCTGGCTATGAAGAGCCTTTTCTCTGGGTTCAGATAATGCTCGGCCTGCTTTATGACAACTGTCCCGCTTATCTGCCCTTCAGCCGGCATGTAGGAGCCTCTGTAGTAGCCGTACTTGTTGTAGAAGTGCACCGGGACGTTCTTCTCGGAGAGTAACCTTATAGCGCCGCTTGTCAGACTTACAGGCTTAAAGCAGTGCACCTCGCTCGTGGAGTTTATCGGAATCGGCCGCTTCTCGTTCTCGTTTACGAAGAAGAGTGTATTGCCCTTACGCTCAAGGGTCCCCATCTGGGTTATATAGTATGCCTTTTTCATATCTGGAACACCAGACCATGTTTTTGTCCGCTGATTTTACACAATTCTGTCCTACGGAAACTTCCAGCGGAAGAAGAACTCCAGCATCGCTACGACTTCTTTCCACACAATTCTGTCCTACGGAAACAAGGCAGGAAGACCGACGAGACCAAGAACGAGGCCACAACTTTCCACACAATTCTGTCCTACGGAAACATGTAATCTCCTGTCGATAATACCATTCCACCAGCTTTCCACACAATTCTGTCCTACGGAAACAAGGCGACAATCGAACAGATAGCGGGACACTACAAGGAGTCTTTCCACACAATTCTGTCCTACGGAAACGAAGTTATATCACAAGTAGTTGATGACGGTGGAACGTCTTTCCACACAATTCTGTCCTACGGAAACGTGTGCGGGTGAATGGTGAGGGTGACCCTGGGAACCCTTTCCACACAATTCTGTCCTACGGAAACGGGAAAGGTTTTCAAGAATTACCGGGATTTTTGGAAGAGCCCTTTCCACACAATTCTGTCCTACGGAAACCCTTGCTATGAAGGCTCGCCAACTCGGTATTAGCTACTTTCCACACAATTCTGTCCTACGGAAACGTGACCTTTTCATTTTGAACGTCAAAAATGGGCTTTTGGACTCTTTCCACACAATTCTGTCCTACGGAAACCCAACAAGTCCCCACTTGGAAAAGCCCTAACGTTCTCTTTCCACACAATTCTGTCCTACGGAAACCTCATACGCTCATGACCACCTACCACAGGAGATACCCTTTCCACACAATTCTGTCCTACGGAAACAAGGTCAGGAGGAAGACCTATTTTTTGCCAGCGGATACCTCTTTCCACACAATTCTGTCCTACGGAAACTTAGGCTGAAGAAACCCACGAACCCGAGACGCTCAGGAAGCTTTCCACACAATTCTGTCCTACGGAAACACAGAAAACCCTTTTCAGGTTCTACAATAGAGGAACACCCTTTCCACACAATTCTGTCCTACGGAAACCCGGACATGAGGAAGAGGGAACCGACAAGCGAAGACAAACTTTCCACACAATTCTGTCCTACGGAAACCCTCGGGAAGCTTTCCCAGTTTTACAAAATATCCATTTCCTGAACTTCTATTTAAGCTTTATCCCGAAAACCCGTAGCAATGCACTTTATTCATAAATCCGGCACAAAAAATAAAACAGCCTTTAAACCCTTTGCCGAGCATTTAAGGGGATTCCCACGCTTTTCAAGGGAAACCGGAAAATCGAAAATCGGATTATCGAAAACATAATGTGATTTCCGGCCAAAATTTGTTTTGGTGCTTTCTCCAGCAACTTTGACCGTTTAAACTCTCCTCATGGGAGTTCCTCTTCAATTTAGAGCCCTTTCCTGCCGGGAAGGGCGATTTTATTTTAGGTTCATAAAACCTTTCGATGGATTGCTCACACAGGCATTGAATCACTACCTACGGAACCCTTTGCTAGTTTTAAGGTCATTCACAGTCGTATTCAAAAATCTAAATGTTGTCTTTTCCAATCCCGGGGAGAAGAGCCCGAAGAAAGGGAAAGGGAGAAAACCGTGTCACTCAAAAGGTAAAGACAGGTTCGCCGTCGAAGAGGAAAACTTCAAGGGGATTCGCAAGCTCGACATAGCCACCGGCAAATGCAATCACTCTCCTAAAGATTGCCCTCCTCTTCTTTCCGCTATAAGTGAAGCCAACCGGCATCCTGTAGTCCCTCGGCGTCAGGTTGTTCCTCCTGAGGACGAAGAACCTTGCTCCGGCTGAGTAGGCTTCCTCTGGAACGATGCTCCTCAGTGTTGACTCCTTGTCCTCCTCAACCTCGACAATCCTTGCGTAGTCTCTCTTTGCCGGATAAAAGAGGCTCTCGCTGTCCCCGAGGTAGGGTGTGAAAACCGGGTCCAGTAGTGCATCGTAGGCCCTCTCGATTAGCCCCTCCCTTCCGGCAAAGAAGAGCCGGTAGTGTGGTTTATGATAGAGGACTTTGGTTATCGGGTATATTGGGGAGTCCTTATTCTTGAAGATTACCGCGGTCTCTTCCACCCTTGAGCCGGTCTCTTCAACGATGACCCCATAGCGAACCTCGTTGAGCAGTCTCCTGAAGCCCTCCTCCGGCAGTCCCATAGCTCCAGCGAGCATGCCTATTGCTGTCGTCCTCGGCGGAAATGGATAGCTGTCCATCAGGAGAGAGTTGTAAGGAATCCTGAAGTGGGCCTGTATCGGCTTTACCTCAACAACCAGCCCGAGCACGTCACTCACCGAGCTTCATCTCCTTTATTCTCTCCCTGAGCTCCCTCATGGTCAGTATCTCAACGTTCTCCATGCCTTCGAAGGCCTTCTTAAGTTCGTCCACGTTGGCGAAGCGGCTCTCGAAGAGGCCGATGTAGAGCTTTTCTATGTTGTCGCTGAAGGTCTCTACAGTTTCTTTCAGCCTCTCGACGTCGAGGACGAGCTTTCCGTCAACGTAGCCCTGCTTAACCTTAAGCGCGTCGCCTATGACCGGTATCTTGCGCTTTAGGGTTGCCACCACCATGACCTCGGGATAAACCTTCGTGAAGAAGTTGCTCAGCTTTGCACCACCATGGTACTGCATTATTGCCTCCAAAATCGCCCTGAGCCTCTTCTCCCTCTCCTCCCTTGGCAGGACATAGAGGGTGACCTCCTTTCCCGTGGCGTCCTTAACTTTTCTCACCTCTAACCCCTCAAGCTTCGGAACCTCAAGTCCCTCCTTGAAGACCCCAAGGCGGTCGAGCTCGATGAAAAAGTTGCCCCTCATGACGTTAGTGGTGATTTCCGTCTCGTATATGTTGTGGTTGTCCCCGCTCGGGTCGTAGCGGACTCCAAAGTCCCTGTCCTCTTGGTAGGGAAAGAGCGATACCATGCCGTTGGTTCTCACAACCGCAGTTCTCCTCAGCGTGGCGTTCTTTCCATTAACCTTCTTCGCTATCATGTAGCCAAAGAGGTCGTCGTCTATGTATTTCTGCGGTTCTCCAAGGGACACTATAACCTTCTGGCCGCCCTCACTCTTTGGAACGATTTGGCTCAGCTCCCAGTCGAGCTCCTTGAGGAGCTGCCTGAGGTGGTACTTGACGCTCTGCCCGCTAACTCTAACGTACTCCCTACCGTCAACCGGGTCGCGGACCTTCTTGAGGACGGCTATAACTCCCTCCGTCCCGTTCGAGTTTAAATTAGCCCCTTCAACCTTCGTCAGGGTAACAACCTCTATCGCCTTCATTCTCCTCCCTCCCTGGAGTAGAGGGCGTTGAGCATGCCGTTAAGGAGTATCGCCTTAACGACCTTCCACTCCCTCTCGTTTTCATAAATCGGCCTTATGTCAAGGGTCGTTTCGAGCTTCGCCTGAAGTTCAACCAGCTTGTTCACGAACTCCTCGAAGCCTCTGGCCCTGAAAAGCTCCCAGAGGTAGCGCTCAAGGTTGGTTCCCCTCATGGCCTTTCCAAGAGCGTAGCCGAGCCCGTTAATCTGCTTGAACGTTTCCACGTCCACAACATCACCTCCAAATACCTCAAGATAGGAAACGGCCCAGGTGTGGTAATAGAGCGGAAGCGGAAGTTTCTTCTTCGCCCGCTCCATCATTATCGAGTTCAAAAGAACGAAATCAAACCTTCCAGCCAGAAGCTTCCCGATGAACTCCTCCCTCTCGAGGGTGTTCTTCGACCTGTCCCTTCCGCTCCTCGGTATCTCAAGGTTCTCGTAGAAGAGAGCAACCGCGCTGTCCCTCGGCTGGAGGTGTCTTTTACCCCACTGGACTTCCTTCCCCTGCCCCTGAACCCTGTCAAGGAAGGCTATGAGACTCTCCAAGGTAGTCCCCTCTATAACCCGCTCCCCGTACCTCTGGCCCCTCTTGTCGAGGCGCTGGACGAGGTAAGCCCTTATCGTCCTCCCGCTCACTTCTCCCAAAAGCCTCCTGTTGTGCAGGGATTTGACGAACTCATGGAGGACGGCGAAGAAGGCCTCGTTCGGGTGGTTTTTCGAGAGCGTAAGGTTCACCCTTAGGGAGTAGCCCTTCTTCCCGTTCCTTTCCCTAACAACGACCTCGAACCTCTCCCTCCAGAAGGACTTGAAGGCCCTCAAAAATCTCCTCAGATCCCTTTCCGGCCCTGCGAAGAAGAACTTAAGCGTTTCCTCTCCAACCGGGACGGTAAAGAGGTTTGCCATTGCTGAATAAAGTGTGAACGCGTGCTCTTGACAGAAAGTCAGCCTGTTGTTATCGTTTACTATGGAGTCTATCTTCCTCTCGAATGGAAATATGAAGGCCTTGTTGCCCACAACTTTCCCAGTCCCTCCACAAATCGAGCAGGTTCCCTTTGAGGTCTTTAGGAAAGATGGAAGTAACTCGGAGGTCTTCCCGGACAGCTCAAAGCCGAACTTTCTGAGTATCGCAACCGCTTCCTTCTCATTCTCAACGCTCAGCCCGCTCATCTCCTCGACCGGCCACAGGTAGGCCCGCCTTATCGTCTCCTCGGTAATTTCGGTTATCCCAATGCTTTTGAGGAAGAGCTCGCCGTTCTTCAGGTATGCATCTAGCATTCAGACACCCCCAAGAGCTCTAGCCGTTATCTCCTCGACGCGCCTCTTTGCCTTTGGTGAATACCTGAGGAAGGTGTGCTTCCTCGCCTCCCTCCCGGCGTCTTTAACGTTCCAGCCCTCCATCCCGACCTCGGTTGCGTTCGCCTCAAGGCCCGCGTGCGCAAGAAAGTTCCGCGGCACTATCGTAGCGTTGGCTTTTTCAAAGCCCAGAAAGTCCCTCAGAGGCATCCAGTCCGGGAAGCGTTTGGCCAGGGCGTGGGCTATGGCCCTGTCCTCTATTTTGCCAAGTTCAACATTTGCCCTCTCCCTGTTGGCGCCCCTGAAGACTCCGCCGGAGATTCTGTAGAGGTCGTCGAGACTCGGCGGAAGGTCAAGCTTGAATTTTTCCAAAACTCTCGCCTGAAAGGCTAACTTCACCAGAACGCCAAAACCCCGGCCAAAGGCCAGCTTTCTCCTCACGGATTTGTTGGAGACATCTACGTAGCTTTCCCAGGCCTTCATGAGCTCATCAACCGCTTCTTCAATGGGCTTAATTTCGGGAAAGTTCTCGGCGAAGAGGAGCGGTAAGCCGAAGACGACCGACCCTATCCACGCCTCCAGCTTCCTCTTCTCAGACTTTATAAGCTCGAAGGCCTTCAGCTCTCTCTTGAGTTCTCCCAGGGCGTTCTTCTCGATGAAGTATGGAACCAAGTATTCGTTGAGAGCTGGAAGTCCCTCGGTTAAGGGATGTGGCTCAACCTTGACGTCCTCGATGACGTTAATGCCGAGTTCAGAGCTGAGCTTTGGCACGAATGGGTCGGAGTTGTAGGCCTTGAAGTAGGTCTCATCTACTAGGGCCCTTATCCCGAGCAGTTCCCTGAGAGCCCGGTGGACGAGGAAAGTTATGTAGTTGAGCCCGTGGGTTATGTCGAAGTGCACCTCCAGTTTTCCCTTAACCGGGATTACCTGGGAGAGGCCGTGGAGAGCCTGATAATAGACGTCCATGGCGTTTCCTTCAAAGGTTCCGTGCTCGAACTTCCCTATGGCTGGAACAAGGAGAAGGTCAACTTCCCTGCCGGCCCCTATCCTTTCGAGGAACGTCTGAACTCTACCGGTTACATCCTTCCTCAGGGCTTCCAGAGAGGAAAAGTCCTTTCCAAGGGTCTCGGGAAGAACTATTACCGTCCAGTCGGGTTTTATGGCCTTCTGGAGGATTGGTAAAGTTGAAGGGCCAACGCTGGTCTCGTTGCCGAAGCGGTATTTGACTTCCCTCCAGTTCTCGAAGTTTCCCCACGAAGCTATGAGGATTTTCATCCCAGCATCACCCAGCCCATCGGTTTGCCATCGGCCAAACGCCTCGTCTTCGGAAAGTCCCTCGAGAAGCCCCTTCCGAAGGGGTTCTTGCCCAGTCCGAGCTTTTTCCTGACTTGCTCCCACTTCCAACCCTTTTCGACTAGGAGGAGGCCAATTGTTGTGCTTATCCAACCGCTCCCCCAGCCGAGCCTCAGGATTTTATTCTTCCCTTTCAGCCCTTCGTAGAACGAGCGAACCGAGCTTCCATGTCTCCCGAACTTTGAGAGGTTTTTGAGCTCGTGCTCTATTATGGCTTTGTAGAACTCCCTAACGGCATCCCAGACGAAGCCCTCAAAAACTTCCCAGGACCTTCCCCTGTTTTTCAGGCACTCCCAGAGCAGGCCGTTGAAGTGGCCGGCGTTCATCCTGAGGGGCCCGCTATCAAATTTGAGCTCTACCTCCGTCTCCGTCTCGGGCTGGAGTGCCTCCACCCATATGGGTATCGGCGAGGGGTTCCCTACAGCCTCGACGCGGTAAACGGCAAGGTGCTTCCTTCCTATGCTCTGGCTGTCCCTGACTATTAGAGCTCTCATCGGGTCGCGCTTGGGCTCGTAGCGTATCCCTGGGTATCTACCCCTCTCCATCCCGAAGACGATCGCTTCAAGCAGGTCATCTGCCCTCTTCCTGTCGAACCTGCGGTTCCTGGTTATTTCCCTGTCAAGGTATGTGAGATAGTAGTTTATCAAACTTTCACTGTAGCCTATTTCCCTTGCAAGGTTTTGTGAAAAGCCCGCTACGAGATTCATCGCCGTTCCAGAATCCCCGCACTCCCTCAGGACTTTGTAGAAAACGGCCGTTCTGATGGCACCTTTCACCGAGGAGCCGAGAATATAGGGCCTCCCGCTGGACTTTATGAACTCGTTTATCTGCATGCTGGTTTTTCCAAGTTCTCCAAAGACCGGAAGGGAGTAGAGGGCGTAGTCCGAGGGGTTGAGGTGGTACTCCTCGATGTAGCCCTTCCACACGTAGTGCTCCCTGGGAGGGTTCTTGAGAAGCGCGAGGATTTCCTCAAGGTCAACGCCGAGCCTCTGGAGGTCATTAACGAGCCTCT
>WAKU01000078.1 GCA_015523195.1 Thermococcus sp. | reverse complement strand
GGGTTCCGCCGTAAACTTTGGAGGTGGTCTCAATGAAGGGCACAAATCTCGCCCTCGCCGCGATCGTATTGGCTCTCGTCCTCGCGGCGGGGTGCATTGGGGGAACCTCAAGCCAGACACCGACGAGCTCGACAAAGGCCCCGGCCACAACACAGCCCTCTACAACATCATCCATCACAACGAGCTCTTCCCAAGCCTTAACCGCATGGAAGGCCGATGGGGTAATAGAGAAGAACGAATACCCACACGAGCTCTCCCTTGCCGGCGGGAAGTTCACGGTCTACTGGAGGAACGACAACGAGTACCTCTACATGGCCCTTAAGGGACAAACCACCGGATGGGTTGCCATAGGCTTCGAGCCGAGCACGGCGATGAAGGACGCCGACATGGTAATAGGCTGGGTCAAGGACGGGAAGGCAACGGTCGTGGATGCCTACTCGACCGGCCTCTACGGGCCACATCCACCAGACCAGAAGCTCGGCGGGAGCAACGATATCCTTGAGTATGCCGGAAAGGAGGAGAACGGCTACACGGTGATAGAGTTCAAGAGGAAGCTAAACACGGGCGACAAGTACGACAAGGCCTTCAAGCCGGGGCAGGAGATTAAGTTCATCTTCGCGATGGCCACGAGCGACGACTTCACGGCGAAGCACAACGTTGCAAAGGGCTCAGGCAAGATAAAGCTCGACGGGTGATAGAATGCTCCCATACCAGATTCACGCGACGGTTAACTCCCTCGCCCTTCTCTTTTTCCTTGTCGGGGTTTATTACGCGAGGAAGCACAGGCTTAAACTCCACCACACGGCGGTCTACACTGGGGCTGGCCTCTTGACCTTAGGAGTGGCCTACATGCTCTACACCGTCGGTGGAGTTCCATCAAGCCACGGAAGGTTCGGGCTGTTCACCTACTTCATCATCCTGACGGCCCTCGCGACGGGCTTCCTCTTCAGGGGAAGAAGGCTGAGGAGGGAACACCACAGGTTCGCCACGGGACTGGCCATAGCCCTCCTCGTGGTCGAGCTCATCTACGGCCTCTCGCTGGTTTCCTGATTTTTTTCTTTTAAGGCTGGGAGTCCAGATGCACCCCAAAACCCCGCCTGAAAGAAATTGAGTATAAAAGGTCAGGGGAGTATCTCGCCGGAAATCCTCCCGGCGATCTCTTTTAGCGCCTTGGACGCCTTGGACTCGGGAAACATCTCGACCACTGGTTTCATCCTCACCATGCTGTCCGGGATCGCCCTGTCGTAGGGTATCTCCCCGAGAACCGGGATGCCCTCGCTTTCGGCCCACTCCCTCAGCCTTGTAAAGCCCGGGTTGAGATCGGCCTTGTTGATTATCAGGTAAGCCGGCTGCCTGAAGTGCTGGACGACCTTGTAGGCCCTCTGGACGTCGCTCAGAGATGCAGGCGTCGGCTCTGCTATGAGTATCGTCAGATCGGCTCCCCCTATGCTCGCTATCACCTGGCAGCCAATTCCAGCTGCCGAGTCAACTATCATGTGCTCTAAGTTGAGCTCTTCCATGACCTTCTTTGCCCACTCCTTCTCCTCGGTTACGAGCTTCCCGCTCTCGGGCCTTCCGACGTCAAGCTGGGCCGATATGATTGGAAAGCCGTACTTGGTGGTGGCCTTCCTTATTACCCCTGAGCGGACTTCCTCAAGGCTTATCGTCCCGGGAACCGGACACACGAGGCCGCAGACGTTGCAGCCCTCGCAGGTGAGCTCGTTGACGACGTAGTTGCCCTCCTCATCAACGTAGATGCATTCGTAGGGGCAGCGCTCGTAGCAGATGCCACACCTTACGCAGTTCTCGGTGTTTATTTTAGCCACCTTCGCCCCGAAGTGCTCCCGCTCCTCCTCCCACTCCGTAACCCCTAAGAGGAGGCCGAGGTTCGGCGCTTCAGCGTCCGCATCGACGGCCACGAAGCGGTGATTGTCCTTCAGCAGGTAGAGGAGTGAAGCCGTTACGCTGCTCTTTCCAACGCCGCCCTTACCGCTCGCTATCGCTATCTGCATCACTCACCACCCCCGAGGAAGTCAACAACCTTCCCGGCCAGCCCCCGGAAGACCCTCGCCTCGGGCACCTTCCAGAGAACAACTGGCTTCCCCTGAACGTAGCTCCTCACTATGTTCTCGCTGTAGGGTATTTCAGCGACCACATCGGCCCCGTACTTCTCGGCCAGCGCATAGACCCTCCGCCTGTCGCCGAGGTCGGCCCTGTTGATAACGACCCACATCGGCATCTCCATGAGCCGGCCGAGCCTTAGAATCAGCTCAGTGTCGTGTATGCCCAGTGGTGTGGGCTCTGTAACCGCTATGAGCAACTCCGAGCCTTCTATCGCTTTTGAAACGGTGTTGCCGGTTCCGGCGGCGGTGTCAACGAGCAGCAGCTCGTGGGGAAGCGAGCGAGCCCTCTTCTTTGCCTCAACGACGAGGGGCATCGAACGCTCCTCGCCTTCCTTAAGCTTTCCAGAGACGAGGTTGAACCCGTAGGGCGTCTCGGTTACGTAGGTGTGTCCTATAACCTTAAAGGCCTCCCCGATAGCCCCTGGAACCGGGCAGACTATCTCGCAGGCCCTGCAGCCCGAGCAGAGGTTCGGCATAAGGAAGGGCGTCCCGTCCCTGAGCGTTACTATCGCGTGCTCCTCGCATACCTCGGCGCACTTTCGGCAGCGGGTGCACTTGGAGTAGTCGAAGCGGGGCATGAACTCCCTGACCTCCCTCTCGTTGGCCGGTTCGACCCCGAGGAGAAGGTGGTCGTTCGGCGCCTCGACGTCGAGATCGGCGAGGACGAGCTTAAAACTCTCGGCCAGTGCCACGGCGAGGTTTACAGCTACCGTCGATTTCCCCGTTCCCCCTTTTCCTCCGCTCACCGCTATCTGCAAGCTCTCACCTCCTGAATTAGGGAAGCCTAACCAGTTATAAGGTTTGTGCATAAACACAGAAGTCCAGAGCAGGGAAAACAAAGGGTCAGGGCTTTTCCCGGCTCTTCAGTCTGCGCATATAAAAGCGCTTCCCGTTGTACTCAAGCTCTATCAGCTTGCCCTCCCTCAGGAGCTTCTTCACGACGCTCCAGTCGGCGTTTGCCTTTCTCAAAAGTTCCCTCACCGCGTCTTCCCGCATTGGGTGAACAGCTGTGATGCTCAGCAGATCCTCCTCGACGTTGCCAGTGAAGGCGAAGGCGTTGCCCTCGTAGCCTATCAGGTACTCAACGCGTCCCTCCCCCAGCTTTTCCGCGAAGGCCTGGAAGGCGCGGTTTATCACCTCTTCCTTCGCCGGCTTCACCCACTCTTCAGCCGGAGGCCTCGTCGGGATCGCTATGTAGGCAACGTCGGGTTTGAGCTCCGCTAAGAAGTCTGTTATCCTCTCGAACTCGCCACCGTAGTCTACGCCGTCTATGAGCATCGTCTCGGTGACGAGCTTCCCCTTAAAGGCCCTCCTGAACTCTAACATTCCATTCAGGATTTTCTCAAGGCTCAGGCTCTTGTGGGGCCTGTCTACCCTCCTCCAGAGATCCTCGCTGACGGCGTCTACCTTGAGGGAGACGAAGTCGAACTTGAGGAGGTCTTCCCTAACGTCCTCGCGCCAGACGAGGGAGGAGTTGGTGAGTATAGCGAGCGGTATCCCGAGCCCCTTCAGGAGGTCGGCCTCTCTTCCGAGGTTTACGTCCAAGGTGGGCTCCCCATCGGGAACGAAGGTTATGTAGTCTATCCTCTCCCCCCTCCCCCTGGCTTCATCTACCTTCTTCCTGACCTCCTCAAAGATCAGCTCCGGCTTGTAGAAGGGCCTCCTCTCAAGCTGCATCCTCAACGTCCTTCCTATCTGACAGTAAACGCAGGCGAAGGAGCAGACCTTGTCGGGAATGTTGTTGACGCCGAGGCTTTTCCCGAGTCTCCTCGACGGGACGGGTCCGAAGGCTATCATGCCACCACCGGAGTTAGGTTCGCCTAAAGGCGTATAAGGTTTTTGAGCAAAGGTTTTATACCGGCCGCCCAACTCCAAAGAGGTGTTAGGCATGGTCGAGATCGAAGAATCCATTCTGAACGACCTTAAAAGGCTTAACGAGCTCAGTCCCTTTGAGTTCAAAGACCTTCTAATAAAGCTCGCCGGTAGAAAGTCGGACAGGATCATGCTGAACGCGGGGAGGGGGAACCCCAACTTCTTGGCATTGGAACCGAGATACGCCTACATTCAGCTTGGAAAGTTCGCCCTGGACGAGGCCGAGAGGCACTTCGGCTACATGAAACTTATCGGGGGGCACTGTGAGAGGGATGGGATAGAGGCGCGCTTCGAGGTGTTCATCAGGAACCACTGGGAGGAGAGGGGAACTAAGTTCCTGAACTCGGCGGTGAGCTATGTGAGGGACTACCTTGGCCTTTCGGCCGGGGATTTCCTCTGCGAGATGGTTCAGGGGTACCTCGGGTGTGAATACCCCTCACCGCCGAGGATGCTCCCCATGGCCGAGAAGATAGTGGTCAGATACCTCCTGAAGGAGATGGGGGCCGGCTACGAGCTGGGTTATTCAATAGTCGACGAGACCCAGCTTTTCGCTGTTGAAGGGGGAACGGGGGCGATGGCCTACCTCTTCGAGTCCCTCAGGGCGAATCACATACTGAACCCCGGCGACAAGATAGCGTTGGCCGTTCCAATATTCAGCCCCTACCTTGAGATACCCAAGCTGGACACGTACAGGCTGGTGACGGTTGAGGTCAGAGCCGATCCAGAGAAGGGCTATCAGATACCAGAGGAAGAACTTGAAAAGCTCCGAGACCCCGGGATAAAGGCATTCTTCCTCGTGAACCCGGGGAATCCAACGGCGGTGAAGCTGGAGGAGGGAGTCCTCGCAAAGCTCAAGGAAATCGTGGAGAGTGAGCGCGGCGACCTCGTGATAATAACCGACGACGTCTACGCGACCTTCGCCGAGGGCTTCAAATCGGTTTACTCGCTCCTGCCCCACAACACGGTACTCGTGTACTCTTTCTCCAAGTACTTCGGGGCAACCGGCTGGAGGCTTGGGGTCATTGGACTCCACAGGGAAAACGTCCTCGATGAACTCATAGCGAACCTCCCGGAGGAGATCCAGAGGGAGCTTGACGAGAGGTACGCTCCAATAACACCGAACCCGAGGGAGCTGAAGTTCATGGACCGGCTCGTTGCAGACAGTAGGAACGTGGCTTTGAGGCATACCGCCGGCCTCTCAACGCCGCAGCAGGTTCAGATGGTATTGTTCGCGCTGTACAGCCTGATGGACGAGGAGGAGAAGTACAAAAAGGCCGTGCGCCGGATTCTGAGGCGTCGCTACAGCGCCCTCTATCGCGGAATTGGCCTCAAGCCAGAGGACAACCCGAACTGCACCTACTACTACACCCTCCTCGACATGGAGGGGCTGAGCGAGAGGCTCTACGGAAAGGAATTCTCCCGCTGGTTCATGGAGAACTTCCCGCCCGAGGAGTTCATAATAAGGCTCGCTAAGGAAGCGGGTGTCGTCCTCCTGCCGGGAAAGGGCTTCGAGGTTCCTCATCCTTCAGCAAGGGTTTCGCTGGCGAACCTTCGCGAGGTGGACTACCTCACGATAGGAAGGACGATAAGGAGAATCCTCGATGAGTACTACGAGGAGTTCACGAAGGGAAAGCGGGGCTGAGGGTATGCCGAAGATAGGGCCCTTTGAAAAGCACCGCGACCGCTATGAGAACTGGTTCGAGAGGCACCGCTACGCTTACCTTTCAGAGATTGAGGCCGTCAGGAAGCTTCTGCCGAGGGAGGGCAGAGGTGCCGAGATAGGCGTCGGAACCGGTCGCTTTGCGGAACCGCTCGGGATAAAGCTCGGCGTCGAACCCTCTAAAGCGATGGCGGAAATAGCAAAGAAGAGGGGCATAGAGGTCGTTGAAGGGGTTGCCGAAAACCTTCCGTTCCCGGATGAGAGCCTCGATTATCTTTTGATGGTCACGACGATTTGCTTCGTTGACGACCCCGAAAAGGCTCTGCGCGAGGCCTACCGTGTCCTTAAACCAGGGGGGACCTTGATAATAGGCTTCGTTGACAGGGACAGCTCGATCGGAAGGTACTACGAAGAGCACAGGGAGGAGAGCGTCTTTTACAGGGAAGCGAGGTTCTTCTCGACGGAGGAACTCCTCGAACTGCTCAGAAAAGCCGGCTTCAAAAAGTTTGAGATGGTTCAGACACTCTTCCATAAGCTTGATGAAGTGAGAGAGGTCGAACCCGTAAAGCCGGGCTACGATGAGGGGAGTTTCGTCGTTATAAAGGCCGTGAAGTGATGGTTATGCTGCTCTCAAGGATAAAGGAGAAGGCCCTCAAACTGGCCGACGGCCTTGAGCTGGTGGATTTCGGCTTTGCTTTGCCGTACACGTGGGTTTTGGCCGAAGGCCCAGAAGGAAAAGCGCTGGGCGTTGCGATGACCCTCCCTGAAGAGGTTCAGCGCTATACCAACTCGATAAATGAACCTTCCCTCAAAGCCTTCATCGAGAGGGCCGACAGCCTGAACGTCATTGAGAGAACCCTCGGGTTAGCTGCGGTAAACGCCGTTTCCCAGTACCACATAGACCTGAGCAACGCGGAGTGGGTTGACGTGCTTGAGCTTCTTCCAGAAAACGCCGGAAAGGTGGCTCTGATAGGCAACATGCCACCTCTGGCTAAGGCGCTGCGCGAGAAGGATCTCGAAGTTTTTGTCTTCGAGAGAAACGCCAAGCTCTGGGACAAGGACACCTACAGCGATGCCCTTGAGTACCACCTCCTGTCGGAGATGGACGCAGTTATAGCGAGCGCGAGCTGTCTCGTCAACGGAACCATTGATATGCTCATTGACAGGGCGAAAAAAGCCAAGCTCTTCGTTCTAACCGGCCCGACGGGCCAGCTCTTGCCCGAGTTCCTCAAGGGAACGGCCGTTACCCACTTGGCCTCGATGAAGGTTATAGATATCAGAAGGGCCCTCCTTGGCCTCAGGCTCGGCTCCTTCAAGGGTTTTGAGGAGGGGAACAGGAAGTACGTGGTGGAGGTTGAGTAAGCTTTTTCATTTACTGTTAATCCTCTTGTTTACAGAAAATGTTTAAAACTCCGGTTTGATTTTCGTATTCGGTGATCCGAATGGAACTGGTGAAATATCTTCTCGTCTTTCTCCTCGCTGTGAGCGTTGTATCTGCAGGATGCATATCGGGGGAGCACACCAAAAAAACGGAAGGGAAACCCTTCGCTGGCCAAACGATGACCGTCTGCTCCGGAGCGGGTCTGATGAAGCCCATGAACGAGCTGATAGGGATGTTTGAAAACGAGACCGGGGCGAAAGTTGAGGTGCACTACGGCGGGAGCAGTGCGATCTTTGGAATCCTCCAGACGACCTGTGGCTGCGACGTCTTCGTTCCGGGGGCTTGGTACTACACCGAGCAGGCCATGGTAAAGGGCTACATCCTTAACGATACGGTGAGGAACCTTACATACCACATCCCCGTGATAGCCGTCCCGAATGGCAACCCGAAGGGGATTCGCTCGCTCGAAGACCTCGCGAGGCCCGGGGTCAGGGTTGTCCTTGGCGACCCGAAGGCCTGTGCAATCGGCAAGGTTGCTGAGAAAATCTTGGAAAAGAACGGCCTATGGGATAAGGTGAAGCCGAACGTCGTGACCTTCACCCCCACAGTGAACCAGCTCCTCATCTACATCGCCACGGGACAGGCCGACGCGACCATAATATGGGAGGACATGGTCACGTGGGCGCAGTCCAGGGGTAAAATCGAGGTTGTTCAGATACCAAAGGAGCAGAACTCGATTAAGACGATTCCAACGGCTGTAGCCACCTGCGCCGAGAAGG
>WAKU01000077.1 GCA_015523195.1 Thermococcus sp. | reverse complement strand
CCCTTATCCTGCCTAAATGGAGGGCAGTCGTCATCCTCGACGCCATGGCACCGAAGACGTTACCCCTCAAATCGCTGAGACCCGGGAGGATTATGAGAAGGAGCGGGTAAGACGTGGCTATCATCTTGAAGTTCTTGCCAAGAACTCCACCGCCGACGAAATCAAGGGCTAAGCAGAGCAGTAGAGCCGGGAACGTCACCAAGAACGTCTGCTTCAGTCTCTCCCGCCAGCCCCTCGTCCCAACGGTTACTTCCACCGGGAGCATCCTCATCCCCTCCCATTCCGCCCACCTCCGGCCATTCTATGTAAAGTTTTTTATAAAAGTTGCCATCGGCGAAAAATAAATAAGAGAGCCCGGGGAGTGAAAGGTAGGGGAGGGAATCCGATGGAGGAATGGGATGAGGTGGAAGTTCCCGACAACGTGAAGGAGATTTTCGTTGAGATGAAGAACACGGCGGAGCTGATGGTTGACCTCGCCTACTCAGCGGTTCTGTTCCGCGAGAAGGAGATGGCCAATGAGGTACTGGAGCTCGAGGAGTACCTCGACCTGCTGAACTACAACCTGATGGTCAGGGCGGTTCTCTCGGCCAGGAACATAAGGGACGCGGAGAGGATAACGTCCATCCTTCAGATGGGCCGTTCAATAGACGACATAACGAACGCGGCCGCAGACCTTGCCAAGATGGTGATAGAGGAAAAGGTCCACCCCCTCGTCACGGAGGTGATACTTGAGAGCGAGGAGACCATAGGTAGGGTCGTTGTTTCCCCCGAGTCAATACTCGTGGGCAAAAGCCTTGAGGAGCTCGACCTCCCCACGAACACCGGCGTCTGGGTGGTGGCGATAAGGCGCGGAAAGCGCTGGATCTTCGACCCAGACGAGGACGTCAAGATACTACCCGGGGACATAATCATAGGCAGGGGGACGAGGACGGCGCTGGACTACCTGAAGGAGATAGCGAGGGGCATAATCAAGGTGATGCCAAATGGATGAGTTCGAGGAGATCAGAAACTGCCTCGTTGAGATGAAGGACCTCTCGGCCCTCATGATAGACCTCGCCTTCTCATCCGTCATGTACAACAGCGAGGACATAGCCGAGGAGGTCTACCTCCTGGAGGAGAAGATGGACGATCTTACTGTTAAGGTCAAGCGCCTCGCCCTGAGGGCGGCAAAGCACGAGAAAGACCCGGAGACCCTCCTGAGCATAATAGACTTAGCGGATATAAACGAGCGCATAAGCGATGCCGCCTACGGGGTTTCCGACATAATCCTGAGGGACATAGAGCCGCACCCAATCATCCAGGAGATAATGGAGGACACAGAGGAGGAGCTTGGCAGGGTGAAGGTTCACAGGGGCTCCGTTCTCCACGGGAAGACGCTGGCACAGCTGAAGCTGCCGAGCAAGATCGGCGCGAGAATCCTCGCGATAAAGAGGGGCAGCAGGTACATCTACAACCCGGGCAAGGACGACGCGATCTACGAGGGGGACGTCCTCATAGCCGTTGGATCCGACCTCGACAGACTCAGAAAGGTTGCGGGTGAGAAGGTCGAAGAGGGGGAAGATTAAAGGGCCATCCTCTCCCTCACCGTTTTCAAAGCCCTCTCCGCATCTTCCCTGAGCTCAGGAAGGCCGAGCGCTTCCATCGTCTCGGGCAGCGGCACGCCAAGCTCCTCATCCCATCCCCTAAGCCTGTAGAACTCCCTTCTGGCCTCAAGGAAGTCGTTGTAGTCTATGAAAGCTTTATTGCCCTCCGCAGGCCCATCCGGTTCGGGCTCCCACCAGCGGTCAGGGATAGTGTCGTCGAGCGGCGGAGTAACCCAGTCGAGAACGTCGTGGATTCTGGCGATGCTCTCAACGGCCCAGGCCCTTCCCCTGAGCTCTTCCACGGTCCATTCATCGCCGGTAACGAGGGAGTAGAGCTTAGCGAGGTCTTCCATCTTGTAGGGCACGAACTTGCAGGTTCCGAGCATGTCCGTGATGTAGCTCTCATCCCTGCCCTCTATCATAGACGGAACCAGCTCCTTAGCAGGGCCCTGGTTGGGGAGCTGGTGGGGCCCAGGCCAGCCGCGGAGATGGCTCGCTCCCACATCGGCAGTGGCGTAGCTCAACGCGTAGGTTCTTCTGCCCCTTGGATCCCAGGCCGGTGCCTCCATTCCCTTGACGTGGACGGCTAAGTTGCATCCCCTGGCGAGCATCTCGCAGGCCCTCTTCACGCCGTCCGCGAGGATAGCCCCAAAGCCCTTCCTCTCCGCCATCAGCTTGATGAGCTCCTCCTCTGCCTCCTCATCACCGAAGCCCTTAACGGGGAAGCCGATCTCGTCCTCACCGATAAGTCCGCGCTCAACCATCTCGAAGAGCCACGCTATCGTGTTCCCAGTTGCTATGCTGTCCAAGCCGAGGTTGTTGACGAGCCAGTTGAAGTAGGCAACGGCCGGAAAGTTGAAGACCCCCGTTGCAGCACCGAGCATCGCCATGCTCTCGTACTCGGGCTTTACGCGGAATTTCCTGCCCTTGTATTCCACCTCAACGTATCGGGCACACTTTATCGGGCAGCTCTTACCGTGGACGAACCACTCGGGCTCTACCTCGTACTTCTTTACCTCGTCTCCGGCCAGTCTGCTCGCGAGTTCGTCGGGGATGTGGGGCCTTGAGAAGTTGTAGGCAGGGCTCATTCCAAGGGAAGCGGCGCTCCTGAGGGCGTCGCTCGTCCCGTAGTTCCTCGTGTGCTCGTACTTGGGGTTGGTCGAGAACTCGTCATAGAAGGCCTGCCACAGCCTCTGGAATTCCTCCGGGCTGGCAACCTTGGGTTTCTGACCGGGCTCTACGACAACGGCCTTGACCCTTTTGCTCCCGAGAACGGCTCCCAAGCCCCCCCTTCCGCTCGCCCTCTCCGTGTCGTATATTACGTTCGCTATCCTGCACAGCCTCTCGCCGGCGGGACCTATTAAAGCCATGCTCGCCTTCGGGTGTTCCCTCCAGAGCTCCTTCGCCACCTCGTAGTTTCCCCTGCCCCACAGGTGCCCCGCTGGGAGGATCTCAACTTCCCCATCGTGGACGTACAGGTAGACCGGCTCCTCGCTCCGCCCCTCGATTATCAGTGCATCGAAGTGGCCCTTCAGCTTGGGCCCGAAGGCATCGCCGCCACTTGAGTCGCTTATCAGCCTCGTCTCCGGGCTCTTGCTCACCACTATGACCTTGCTCGAACCCGGCACCAAACCCGTCATTCCACCCGGGGCGAAGACGAACTTGTTGGCCGGGCTTAGCGGGTCGGTTCCCGGCGGAACCTCCCGGTAGATCAGGTAGTAGCCGAGGCCTTTCCCGCCTATGAACTTCTCTATGATCTCATCTGGAAGCTCCTCGTAGGCAACCCTCCCCCGGGTCAGGTTAACGCGCGCGATCCTGTTGTGGTAGCCGTACATAACAAACCCCCCAGAACCCTATCTTTTCGCTAAGATGAAATTCTCATTGGGGTATTTAAAACTGCCGGTTCCCACTTTAGAGGGAGCAAGGAAAAATACAGAGGCCCCGAAAGCACATCAAGCCTACGCCCCGGCTGGCGGCACGCCGTTGTGGGTGCAGGAGTTTACAAGCGGTGAATGCCCATAGCGGCTCCCAGTCGTTACAAACGAAGTTCATGTGGACGGTCTTCATGTGCTTCCCGCATACCCTCGTACCCGGGGAGGCACGAGTCAATGGGCCCGAACCAGAGACAGTTCCTGCAGGCCTTGAGCCTTTCGTCCATACCGACCACCATGAGAAGAAAAGGAGAGAAGAAATAAAAGCCTCAGATTCCGGCCCCGATGTCCTCGGCGATGTCAGGGAGGTCTAAAGCTAGTAGCTTGGCCTTGGTCGGGATTCCGTCCCTGCTCCAGCCTCTCGCCTGGTAGTACTCATCCAGCATCCTGTCGAGTTCCCACGGCGGGACGTGGAGGCCTTTGCTGGCTCCCTCCGGAATCGGCTCCCAGGTTATCCTGTACGGCAGGGTGTCGTCCTTCCTGCTGAAGCCCTCGCGGACGTTGAAGGCCCTCGCGACGTTCATTATCCTCTCGCCGGCGGTTATCACCTCAGCGTTGCCCATGTGCATTCCTGTTACGGCTTCGATGAGCTCCGGGAAGCCCTCAAGGTAGTACATGTGCCTTGAGAACTTACAGACACCTGTTGCATCGTAAACTGCCATGAGGTTCTCGTGGATTGCTATCTCGAAGCCCTTGTTCTCGCCCTTCGTCCTGTCGATGTTGTCGAACTTCCACCACCTGCCGACGAGCTCGGTTCCGTAGGCTCCGGCAGTGAGGTGATCCGCGCCGCGGACGCTGACGGCAAAGGCTAGGGCCATTCCCTTTATACCGCGGACGTCGTAAGCCGGCGGTTCCATGCCCTTAACGTGCATCGCGAACTTCTCGCTTCCCTTACCCAAGCGCTCGCTGGCCCTCTTGACGCCATCCGCTAAGAGCTTTCCGAGGTTGCCCTCGCGGTAGGCCATCCTCCTGAGGGCCTCAACAGCTGCTTCACCGTTGCCGAAGGTCAGTTCAATGCCGTCTGTGTCTTCCTTAGTGAGAAGGCCACGCTCGTAAGCCTCCATCGCCCACGCTATCGTGACGCCGGCGGAGATGCTGTCGAGGCCGAGCTGGTCGGCGAGGTAGTTGAGGTAAGCTACCGTCTCGAAGTCGTCGATCTCAAGGACGCCACCGAAGGAGTAGAGGGTCTCGTACTCCGGACCGTCAACCTCGAAGGTGCCCCACTTCTTGCTCTCGACGTGGACGTACTGACTGCAGGGCTTGTTACATCCGGGGCATGCCCTCCTTCCCTTCCTGTACTTCGGGGCCCAGTAGTAGGGGTCTATGTAGATGTGCTCCCTTCCCTCCTCCTTGGCCTTCTCGTAGGCCTTCTTGAAGAAGCCCATCTGCCAGTTCCTCGTCGGGAAAGTACCGCGCTCGCGGTTCATCCAGTCGAGGAACTCGCCGCTTCCGTAGCCCATGTCGGCCTTTGTAGCGGGGTGATCCTTAAACACCAAAGCCCACTTCTTTATCAGCCCGCGGAGCTTCTCCGGGTTCGCTATCGGGATTCTCTTGCTCCCCTTGGCGAGGATTCCCTTGAGCTTCTTGCTCCCGAGAACTGCCCCGGGGCCGCCCCTCGACGCCTGCCTGTCGTCGGTCTCGATGATCGAGATTAAGCTGAGCCTCTCACCGGCCGGCCCTATGAAGGCCGTCGCGTAGCCGGGGTACTCCTCCTTCGCCCTGCTCCTCGCCTCTCCGGTGGTGAGGCCCCAGTAGGCATCTGCAGGGACAATCTTAACATCGTCGTCGTTTATGACGAGGAGAACCGGTTCCTCGCTCTTGCCCTCGATGATGAGCATGTCGTAGCCGGCCCTCTTGAGCTGGACGCCCAGTTCGGCACCGGCCATAGACCTGCCGTAGCCACCGGTCAGCGGGCTCTTGAAGTTGAAGGCCGTCTTTGAGCCGGTTCCAATGCCCGTGTCAACGAAGAGGCCCGGTGTGATGATCATCTTGTTCTTCTCTCCAAGCGGGTCGGTCCCGGCCGGAACCTCGTCGTAGAGAACTCTCGTTCCAAAGCCGACGCCGCCGAGGTACTTCCGCGGGAAGTCCTCTGGGAGGGGCTCGACCTTAGCTTCTCCAGTCGTGAGGTTCACCCTGAGAACCCTACCCCAGTAACCGCCTGTCGCCTCCATCAGAATCACCTCGAAGGATTTTCGGGGGAGAGGATATAAGGTCTTCGCAAAAGGAACCATTTGCAAAGAGTGGATAGGTAAACTAAGAGGTTAACTAACGCATTCCACCGCCTTCTCCCTGTCCTCCTTTGAAAGCCTCCAGCCCATCGCCCCGAAGTTCTCATCAACGTGCTCTTTTCTGCTTGCCTTTGGAATCGCTACCACGTTGTCCTCCCAGATCAGGTAGTTGAGGGCAACCTGGGCGGCTGTTTTCCCGTACCTCCTCCCTATCCCGGACAGGCACTCGTCTCTGGCGAGGGCTCCCTTTTCGAGAGGGGTGTAGGCTATCAAAGCCATCCTCTCCCGCTTCATGTAGTCGAGCAGTCCGCTGGACTCCGGCCACCTATCGCGGAGCGAGTACTTGACCTCGTTGGCGACTATCTCGTACTTCCGCATCGCCTCCTGGCTTCTCTTGAGGAGCCCAAGGTCGAAGTTGCTGACCCCTATGTACCTTATGAGTCCCTCGTCAACGAGCTCCTCAAGGGCGTGGAGTGTCTCCTCTATTCTCCTAAAGTCGTCTATGGGCCAGTGAAGGAGGTAAAGGTCTATGTACGTGCCGAGTCTCCTCGCACTCGCCCTCGCCGCCTTCTTTGCGCTCTCGTAGCCGAAGTGAGTCGGCCAGACCTTGCTGATGATGAAGAGTTTCTCGCGCTCGAACCCCTTTATGGCCTCACCAACGAGCTCTTCACTGTGACCGGCGCCGTAGAACTCGGCCGTATCAATGAGGTTCATCCCGAGATTAAGGCCGTGCCTGAGGGCCTCAACGCTCTCCCCATCGCGGGAGTAGTCCGGGTTCTCCTTTCCGCCTATCCCCCAAGTGCCCATGCCTACCGCGGTGACCTTGTCCCCGCCTATCACCTTGAGGTCCTCAAAAACCGGAACGTGCATAACATCACCTAAGGCGATTTTGGATCAACCTTAATTAAGCTTATCCGAAGGTGATTTTAGGGCCAAGCTAAAACAAAAAGTAACCTTCATGTTGCCTTCGCCCACAGTTGGCTGCGGGGAGATCCAGCGAACCCCCTGCCGATCCACGGGGAGCTTTGGGTGTTAATGAAAAAGAAAAGCCGAGGAAACTTGCATACCGACCCAATCTAATAGCTAAACCTCCTCAAGCTTCTTTCTTATTTCCTCCGTATTCCTCCGCGTTTCTTCAAGGCCGCTTTTAAGCTTCTCGACCTCAACTCTGAAGTCGTTAAGGGCTCTGTTCACTTGGTAGAATGCAAACACGAGGACAACCAAAATTATCAACCCGAGGATTATGCTTATCCATCCACTCGGAGTCTGCATGTGCTCACCTCCCCAAGGCATCTTTCACCCCTCCAACTTCATTATCGTCTCGTTGTCGATGGTTATCCTAAACTGTTTTGCCCTGTAGTACTTCTTGGCCCTTGGGTCGCCAGGCCCGAGACGAAGCTCGCTCTCAACCAGCCCAGCCTTCTCGAGCTTCTTCAGGTGAAGATAAAGCAGCTGCCTTGAAATCCCGAGTTCCTTGGCAAGTTCATAGACGTACCACTCCTTCTCTGAGAGAAGCTTGAGAATCCTAATCCTCACTGGGTTTGAAAGGGCCTCGCACACCGCTGCCAGCTCCTCGACACTCTGGGCCATCTTAAACACCGCTGCCGTCACTTGGAGGGGAAATACGAAAAAAGGGATAAAAGCTTTCCGTTAGCTCCCAACTATTGATCGATACTTCTCCTCACTCAGCACCTGGGGCGAGTACTCGACCCCATAGCTGTTAGCCAGCACCCTTGTAAATGCTCTCAGGTGGTTCTCACTGCCGGCCATGAGGTTCTCAAAGACTACTTTTATGTCCTCGTTATCAACCTTGGATAGCCACTCCTCTAGATCCTTGATGTCCACTTCCTCTATCAGAGATCCGACCTCAAGGGCCTTAACGTCGCCTTTGCTGCCCTTCTCAACGAGCTGGTCGTAGAGGGACTGTATCTCCGGGTTGGTAAACTCCCCGATTCCCTTGCCCTCGGCAGGGTCGGTGAGGGTGTACTTCTCGATGAGCTGGAGCACCATGTCCATGTGGGTCTGCTCGCTCCTGGCTATGTTCTCGAATATCCTCAGCCCCGTGGCGTTGTAGAGTGTGAGGTAGACGTCCCTCGCGAGCTTCTCTTCCTCGCGCATGTAGAGTATCGCCTCTACCTCCTCCTGGCTCAGGTTTTCTGACGGAAGTGCCAGTACGTTGGGGGCGTTCTCGGACGATGAGGTTCCCTGTCCGTAGCCTTTGCCCTCGGGGGGCCCGCCTGCCCTCGTCTCACCACCATTTTCGGTACCGGTTATGCATCCACTGATGGCCACTGCCCCGATCAGTAGGAACACGAATATCAGAGCGCCTAACCTCCTCAACCCTTATCACCCCTTAGGGAGGCTATTATCTCCTCCAACATAGCCTTGAACTCCTCCCTGTCAAGGCCGTACTCGTATTCTATCTCGGCGAGCTTCTCGTCGGGAGAGGCCCTTATACCCCTCTTCTCAAGCTCTTGGATCAGCGCATCAACGGAAACACCGTAGTTGTCAGCCAGCTCTTGGACGGTGTAGTACTTCATCATCGTGCCCGTTATGTAGACGGCTGTGC
>WAKU01000076.1 GCA_015523195.1 Thermococcus sp. | reverse complement strand
GGCGTAGTGCCAGAGGGCTATCGTCACCGCCCCGATGAGCTCGGCAACGGCGACGCCCCTGAAGTGGGCCTTCGCCCAAGTTGCCAAAACCCATCCGGTAAGGAACAGGGCAACGCTGAACCACCCAAAGGACCGGTCTCCCGAGCTTAGAGCTCCAACGCCAGCTATCAGGAACCCAATGCCCGCTGTTATGAAGAAGGCCCAGCTGACGCAGTAGTGCGGTGATGTTCCCTCCGGGAAGAGGCCTATCGCCGCCAAGAAGGCCAGGCCAATGATAAAGATCCAGACCCCGGCGCGCTCGAACCCGTTCCTGCTCCTCCCAAGGAGACCGATTGCGTAGTAGATCCCGAGGACGGCGGTCGTTATGAGCGAGCCGTTTAAGACCCAGTTGTGGGACAGTCCGAGCTTCCCGAGGTCGCTTATCGCGTTGTCAGTGAGCCTCCACCAGGAGCGGTTTACGTAGACCGCAACCCCTATGCCGCAGAAGGCCACGATTGGAGCCAAAAGCCCCGCGTAGAGCTGGGACTTCCTCATGGGCACCACCGAAGTGGATCGTCGCAACATCCCTATAGCGTTTTGCCTTTCGGCTCAAGGTGTGCCCTCTTAACCTCTAAAACGCCCGAGTAACTGCACCCGTCCCACTTCTTCTCCACTTCGTCGAAGACTACCCTCGCCCTGAAGAAGGGCGCGTCCCTCACGAAGGTCTCGAACTCGCCGCCCTCGCCGGCGACGTGAATCTTGTACTTCTCATGGATCTTTATCAGCTCATCCAAGGCTTTCCCGTCAATCCTCCGCCCGAGCCAGCTCTCGTCGAGGCCGTAGGCAGCTGTCCCGACTACCACAACATCGAAGAGCCCGATGATCTCCCTCATGTAGTCAACCGGATCGCGGTGCCATGCCGGGGCGAAGCTCCTCAATCCGAGCTCCTCAGCCACTCTGTCCACGCGCTTCTTCTGATACTCGCTCGCCAGGGCCCCGGCAACTATTCCCTCGATCTTCAGCCCCTCAAGGACGGCCTTCATGTCTTCAACCTCTTTCTCCTTCTCACCGCCCGTGAAGCCCTTGACGAGGGGGATTCCCACTGCCTTCGCCTGCAACTCGGTCAGGTGTATGTTCGGGACGTGGTACATGTAGCTCTCCTCGCTCTCGCTAACCATTGAGACGAGGTATTTGACCTCAAACCCCTGCTTCAGCGCCCAGTAGAGGGCGTAGTTTGAGTCCTTTCCCCCCGAATAGAGGACTGCAACGCGCATCCCGCTCACCCGAAACTTTCAAATTCCCTTCGGCTAACTTATGCTGGTTCCGGTCAAGGGGGAAGCCTTCAAGGAACTTAAAAAGGTGATGCCGATGATACCAAAAACGGCGGTGATCCTTGCAGCGGGCCTCGGAACGAGGCTCGGCGGAAAGCCCAAGGGGCTCCTCAGAGTAGCAGGGAGGGAAATCCTCTACCGGACGATCGTTCTTCTCAAGCGGAAAGGCGTTGAGGAGTTCGTAATAGTTACCAACGGGCGCTACGCTCCGTTATACCGCGAGTTTCTGGAAAAACACGGCTTCGAGGCCGAGCTCATAATCAACCCAGAGCCCGAGAAGGGGAACGGGCACTCGCTCCATCTGGCAGGCGACAAAGTTTCTGGAAGGTTCGTTCTGGTCATGAGCGACCACGTCTACAGCGAGACCTTTGTTGAGAGGGCAGTTAAGGGCAGGGGCCTCATAGCCGACAGGAGACCGGAGTGGGCAGATGCTGGCGAGGCCACGAAGGTCAGGGTGAAAGGGGGCAGGGTTGTGAGCATTGGCAAGAATTTAGGGGAATGGGACGCAGTGGATACCGGCTTCTTCGTCCTCGATAGTGGAATATTCAGCGTCACCTCAGCCCTTGAGGAGGAGAGGGACGGCGACTACGCGCTAAGCGAGGTCATTGGGAGGGCGGGGCTTGAGGTCACCTTCGTGGACGGCCTTCCATGGACCGACGTTGATACACCTGAAGACGTCAGGAGGGCCAGGAAGATGCTCGTCAAGACCGCCGTAAAGGGGGCGGGAGACGGCTTCGTAAGCAGGCACCTAAACAGAAAAATCTCGACCGAGATCAGCACCCTCCTTGTTGAGAGAACGAGCCCTAACGCGATGACGGCAGTAACTTTCATACTCGGCCTTCTCTCGGCAATCTTATCTCTTGCGAACCTCCCCCTCGCGGGGATTCTGTACCAGGTGAGCTCAATCCTCGACGGCGTCGACGGGGAGATAGCGAGGGCCCAGATGAGGGCGAGCAAACTGGGGGGATACGTAGACTCGCTCCTCGACCGCTACGTTGACGGCAGCTTTTTGGCTTTTTTAGCGTATTCAACGCTGAGAGAACCGCTCTGGTATGCCGTAGCCCTCTTAGCACTCCTCGGGTCGGTGATGGTAAGCTACTCCACGGAAAGGTTTAAGGGGGCCTTCTGCAGAGACGCCTACTCTGAAATCCCAGCGCTGAGAAAACTGCCGGGGAAGAGGGACGAGCGGGTCTTCATTACTATGCTCTTCCTCCTGTATCCGGTCCAGACCTCCGTAAAGGCCCTGTTCCTGTTGCTCGCACTTATAACGAACCTTCGAGTTGCCATCACTGCATATTTCATTTCCAAGAAAGTTTCTCAATCGAAAACTATTTAACTGCTGTAAAATATATCACAGCAGAAAAGGAGGTGGTAAAATGGTAAGGGTTGTAGTACTCGGACAGGGCTACGTTGCCAGCATCTTTGCGAGTGGACTGGAGAAGATAAAGAGCGGCGAACTGGGGTATTACGGTGTACCACTCGCCAACGAGCTTCCGGTCAAGGTTGAGGACGTGGAGATCGTTGGCTCCTACGACGTGGACTCCAGCAAGGTCGGAAGGGACCTCTACGAGGTCGTCAGACTCTACGACGGGAACGCCCCGGAGAGCCTCAGGAGCGTTGTCATAAGGAAGGGTGTCCACCTCGGGAGCCTCAGGAACCTCCCGATTCAAGCGACTGGCCTCGACGACGAGATGACGCTCAGCGAGGCTGTTGAAAGGCTCGTGAGCGAGTGGAAGGAGCTCAAGCCCGATGTTTTCGTCAACGTCTGCACCACAGAAGCTTTCGTGCCCTTTGAGAGCAGGGAGGAGCTTGAAAAGGCCATCGCCGAGAACAGGAAGGAGAGGCTCACCGCTACCCAGCTCTACGTCTACGCAGCGGCCAAGTACGCGAAGGAAGTTGGCGGAGCCGCCTTCGTAAACGCCATTCCCACTTTGATAGCCAACGACCCGGTCTACGTCGAGCTCGCGAGGGAGAGCAACCTCGTCGTCTTCGGCGACGACGGTGCCACCGGCGCGACGCCCCTCACCGCCGACATACTCAGCCACCTCGCCCAGAGGAACCGCTACGTTTTAGATGTAGCGCAGTTCAACATAGGCGGCAACCAGGACTTCTTGGCTTTGACTGACAAGGAGCGCAACAAGAGCAAGGAGTTCACAAAGAGCTCAATCGTTGAGGATCTGCTCGGATACAACGCGCCGCACTACATCAAGCCGACCGGCTTCCTCGAACCCCTCGACGACAAGAAGTTCATAGCGATGCACATCGAGTACATAAGCTTCAACGGCGCCCACGATGAGATAGTCATAACCGGGAGGATAAACGACAGCCCCGCTTTAGCCGGACTCCTCGTCGACCTCGTCAGGCTCGGGAAGATCGCCGTCGAGAGGAGGGAGTTCGGAACTGTTTACGACGTCAACGCCTTCTACATGAAGAACCCCGGACCGAGGGAAGCGAAGAACATACCGCGCATAATAGCCCACGAAAAGGTCAGGATGTGGGCCGGCCTCAAGCCGAGGTGGCTCTGACTTTTTTAGTCTCTTGTTTCCCTTTTGGAAAAATATGAAGAGAAGCCTCAGCGCCTTCTGAACAATGCCAAGATGATCAGGAGAGCCACCGCGATAATCCCTGCGTTGGAGAAGAGCGGGACCTGCTGGAGGTTAACGCTTGCCGTGTCGCTCCCGTCGCTGCCGTTGAGCTCGTCAAGTGGGCCGTAGAGGCCGTCGTGTTCGTAGAGCTCGGCTTTTACTGTGATTGAATCGTCCCCCGAGATCGAGAGAACGTCCCCCGGAATCTGGATGAAGACCGAGGAGTCCCCCCTGACCGGAACGAAGAGAGTCCGCGGGGTAGCGACCTGGGCACCGTCGCCGTTGTAGAGGTCGAGTATCGCGGGAACGCCGTTCGAGACGCCCTCCTTGGCGAGGTCGGCCACCGCGTAGTAGTCCCACGTTCCATCCCCGTTGGTGTCAAAGTAGACCTTGAGCAGGGGGGCAGGGGTTCTCCCGAGGACGTCGAGGGGCCCTAAATTGAACTTCATGTAGAGCATCCCGCTCGATGGGTCGTACCTGACCTGAAGGGAGCGCATGTTGTAGGATCTGCCGGTGAAGGGTGAGACCCCTCCATCGTCTAAGTCCTTCCACACGAAAGTCCCGTTGATGTAGGTTCTCTCCCCTGGGGCAAGGCTTTCTTCGTCCTCCCACTGGCTTGAGTCCATCGGAACGCTGAGAGGGCTCTTCTCGGTGTTTACGTAGACGGTGCGCTCTGGGAGGACAACTTCGTTACCGTTCTTCAGCGTTACCGTTACGCTGTAGGAGTATGTCCCGTTGTCGAGGCCGGTAACGTTGTAGAAAGCGTGGTAGGGGCCGTCCAGCGTCATCGCGTAAGAGCGGCCCGCGAAGCTTAGCAGGGCGCCGCTCATGTTGACCACGGACCCAACTTCAACGTAGACCCAGTCGTTGCCGATGACCTCCCCTGGGAGTGGGTGGAGCCGGTGTAGTCCAGAACCGGAACCTTGGCGCTCACGTTAAGCCAGCTTCCGTTCTCGGGTATTGGGCGGGGAAGGCTCACCCGCGGACTGGCGGCGGCGTGGAGGTAGGTTGAGTTCACCAGTATGGAGAAAGAGTCGAGGCTACCTGTAACCCCATCCTGGTCTTTGTCGGCGATCCTGATGTAGAAGGGAACGTACTGAGAGTCAACCTTAGAGGAGTTTGAGAGGGCGCCCAGGCTGTCCGTGAGGTCGAGGGTTATCGGCTCTTCGGGGAAGGGGTGGGCCTGGTACTCACCAAGTTCGGACTGGGTGGAGTGGTAGGCGATGTAGAGGTTGAAAAAATCTCTGACCCAGATGGGGGAGTCTAAGCTCCCGCTTCCGATCTCGAAGCCCGCCTTCACCCGGGGCGGATAGCAGAAGGAACCAGCGGGGCAGCCGGACGGGAGAAGGCCCCCTATGACCTCCCCCCTCTTCGGGTGCTCGATTCTAAGGATGGCGAGAAGCCTCGGCTCGTAGGGCTGGTGCTCCAGCGGGAGGAAGACGTAGGCCCTTCCAGATGAGAGCCTGTGATCCGGATCTGTTGCGGCCTGGTAGGTGAGCCACCAGTAGCCCCCGGCCCCCCAGCGGCGCCCCCAGGAGTTGACCATCAGGAGGGCGCCTTTTCCATCGGGGGTCGTGATGTTGTCGTCGTAGCCAACTATCGTCACCGCGTGCCCGCCTGGATTCCCTGTGTGGTTCCCGTTGAGGGCGTAGACGTCGTTCGTCCCGTTGAAATTTCTGAAGTCGTCGTAGACCGTTATTGACGTCTCTGCCACGTACCCGGCGGCGAGCAGTCCCTTCAAGTAGGAGAACTGGGTCTCGTTCGTCATGTTGATGACGTAAACGACCCCTGAGCGGGGGCTTCCGCCGAGGGAGGCCGAGTAGTACATGTCGGCGTCACCGCGGTTTCCCGGTGCAAGCTCCCACTGCCTCTCCCCTGGCCAGACGGAAATCGCTCTGAGGATCCAGTTGTTGTAGGCGGAGACGTTGTTGTAGTACCAGTTCACCAACGTCTGGTTCCAGGGCCCATCCCAGCTACCGTTCTGAATGCCGTTGTAGACCCTGAAGGCCCCGTAAGGTACAGCCCCAACTGTCGAGATGAGGTTCATCGCGTCTTCGATTATTGTGCCTGAGGTGTCAAGCCTCCCGTCCCCGTTGACGTCGGTCGCCCGGCCGTCGTTTATCAGGTTGTAGGTGAAGGTTGGGTTCATGACGGTCCAGGGGGTGTTGGGGTGTTCCTCGCCGCGGAACCAGCTCAGCATGTACGTCCATACGTAATAAGT
>WAKU01000075.1 GCA_015523195.1 Thermococcus sp. | reverse complement strand
CTACACGGGCTTCACCAAGGGCAACATCGAGCTTGCGACCATCGTTGTGGCTTTGAGCTTCACCTTAGCTATCGTCACCGTCCCGGCGTGGCTCAAGGTCTTTGCATCGAGCTACCACGTCTCCATCTCGGTCTGGCTCCTCGTCAAGACAATCCTCATAGTCGTCATAACGCCGATGATACTCGGCGTCCTCACGAGGGCATACCTGATGAGCAAGCTCGGCCCCGAGGGCTTCCTCAGGATTAAGCCGGCGTTTCCAGCCATTTCCCTCCTCGGCATGTACGCCATCGTCTTCCTCATCTTCATGGAGAAGGCGAAGCTCATAGCCAGCAAGCCCAGCATCGTCGGATTGGCGTTAATCCCGCTGGTCCTCTACTATATCATCGCCCTGCTCTTCATGACTTTCGTTGACAAGGGGGCTGGGGTGCCCTACAAGGACCACATGGCGATAACCTTCACCTCAGTCGGAAAGAACGAGGGGACCGCGATGGCGATCGCTTTGGCTGCTGGAACTGGCCTCATGGCAATCGCTCCGGCAGTAACTCCAATCGTCCAGATACCCTTCCTGGTCGGCTACGTCAAGGCCTGGAGGAAAATTGCCTCGCTCTGGAAGTGCAATATAACTGGGGAGGAGGTTGAGGCCTCCGCCTAATCCGTAAATCTTTTACTCTCTTTTTGTAATTATATTCATGGGGATGATGGGATTGAGAATCCTCCTTGTGATGCCCCCAACTGAAAGTGCCATAAAAAGGATCGTGGGAACTACCGGCCCCCCCTTAGGCCTTGCCTACCTCGCCTCGATGGTTCGCGAGGAGCACGACGTCAGGATAATCGACGGCATAGCCGAGGATTTGACGTTTGAGGACGTGATGAAGATAATAAAGCACTACGACCCAGACATGGTTGGGATAACCGCGACTACCTCAGCGATGTACGATGCATATGCGGTTGCGAAGATAGCGAAGAACCTCAACGAAAACGTCTTCGTCGTCATGGGCGGCCCTCACGTTACGTTCACACCTGAGCTGACGATGAGGGAGTGTCCCTGCATAGATGCAGTTGTCAGGGGAGAGGGCGAGATAACCTTCAGGGAGCTCGTTGAGGCGCTCGATAAGGGCCATCCGTTGAAGGGCATTCTCGGGCTGTCCTACCGCGAGGAGAACGGCAAGATACGGAACGAGCCTCCAAGACCCCTAATAAAGAACGTGGATGAGATTCCGATTCCCTCCTACGACCTCCTCCCGATGGACAAGTACGTCGCCGACGGAACGCCCTTCGGAACTGTGATGACGAGCAGGGGCTGCCCCTTCAACTGCGCCTTCTGCTCCTCCTCGCTCCAGTTCGGGAAGAGGTGGCGCGGTCACAGCGTTGAGCGCGTTATAGAGGAGCTCTCGATCCTCCGCTACGAGTACGGCAGGAGAGAGATAGAGTTCTTAGATGACACCTTCACCCTCAACAAGAAGAGGGCCGTTGACCTGTCCCTCAGGATAAAGGAGGAGGGCCTTGACATCCACTGGACCGCCTCCTCAAGGGTCAACACCTTCAACGAAAAGGTTGCGAAGGCGATGAAGGCAGGGGGCTGCCACACGGTCTACTTCGGCATAGAGTCCGGAACCCAGAGGATACTGGACTTCATAGGGAAGGGCATAACGCCGGAGCAGTCAGTTGATGCAGTTAAGACAGCCAAAAAGGCAGGCCTGAGGGCGCTTGGGTCGTTCATAATAGGCTTCCCTGACGAGACGAGGGAGGAAGTTGACACCACCATAGCCTTCGCCAAGAAAGTTGGCGTTGATTTTGCCCAGTTCACCATAGCGACCCCCTACCCAGGGACGCGGCTCTGGACATACGCCGTCCAGAGGAACCTCCTCCTCACGAGAAACTGGAGGAGGTACACAACCGTGGATCCTGTGATGAAGCTTGAGCACTTCACCCCTGAGGGCATAGCAAAGATGCTGAGGAGGGCTTACCTTGCCTTCTACCTGAGGCCTAAGGTTCTCCTGAAAGACCTCGTTGAGAGGCACGGCTTCATATTCAAAAGGGCCATCAGAGGGGTACTCAACATCTACTACGGCGGAAAAAGAAAGGGGGAGCTCTCAAAACTCCCGGTCAAGACGGCGTCCTTTGACTGACCTCCGCCTTTACCTGCTCCCAGACCTCCCTCACGAAGGACTTCGTGTCGCTCATTGAGTCTATCTTGACTGGCCTCCTCGTCCTGACGAGGTACTCGACGGCCCCCGCGTACTGGAGAGCGTACTTGCCGACGAGCTGTGCCCCGTTCAGCCTGCCGTTCTCGATGAAGAGCTTTGCTATGTGCGAGCCGTGCCACACTTCCTTCCTCGCCCCGATGAAAGTCCCTATGGACGCGAAGACCCTGTCAAATATGGTAATGATGTTCATGTTTATCGAACCGCGGTAGCGCTTCTCAACGCCGAGCATGTTGTAGCCGGCAACCCGTCCCTGCTCCCTCGCGAGTGGCCAGATGGCGAAGATGCCGTAGCGGCCTGTTACCAGGTCGCGCGTCTCGGCGCAGTCCCCTGCTGCGTATACATCTTCCACGTTCGTCCTCATCCTCTCGTCCGTGAGTATGCCGCCCCTCTCTCCAAGGGCTATCCTTCCGTCAAGGAAGCTCAGGTTGGGCTTCACGCCGATCGCCGCGACCACGATGTCGCCGTAGATGATACCGCAGGGGGCCTTGACGCCCTCCACAGGGTCGCCTACGAGGTCTATGCTCTTCTCGAAGAGAACCTT
>WAKU01000074.1 GCA_015523195.1 Thermococcus sp. | reverse complement strand
CTCCCAGGCAGCCGGCTATACGCTGGCCCTACTGGGAGCTTCCTCAGCCTTCGCCACCCTCTACTCCTTCAGAGAGATAAGGCTCAAGCGCAAGTTTTCCTATCACAGCATAATGGACATGGGCGTCTCCTACTTCGGTCTCGGAATGGCGCTCGTCCTCGGCGGCGTCCCAGGGGTGGCGGCCCTCTTAGGCTCCATCCTGCACACCCTCTACCAAACGGTTTACAAGAGCGCCGTCTTCTTGGGGATAGGCTCCATAGAGCACTACGGCGAGGAACCCAACATATGCTCCCTCAGAAAGCTCCTCCGGGGGCACGTGATGGCGTTCATGATAATGCTCTCCGCCCTCTCCCTCGCCGCCGTCCCGCCCCTTTCGTCCTTCGTATCGCGCTGGCTTATCTACTCGGCCGCCTTCGGAACCCTCAGCCCCTACCTCTGGACAATGGGCCTCACGATAGCCTTCCTCGGCCTCTTCCCGCTCGCCTCCGTGGTGCAGCTCAGGAGGATAAACAGGCTCATCTGCAAGAGGGAGGTTGAGAGGGAGGAGATACCCATTCTCCTGAGAGCTTCAACAGGGTTTTTAGCCCTTGCGAGTCTTTTAATGGCCCTCTTCCCTGTCCTTCTCCTCCCCTGGCTCAAGGCTTCCATCGAGGGATTTACAGCCCTTCCCGAGAACCTGCCGCACACCCTGCTCTCGAACCCCGGCACCTCCATCGGCGGCTCTCTCCTCCTGCTCTCCCTGATAGCCGGCTGGAAGGTCGGGAACATTCCGACAGACAGAACCAGCGAGCTCCTCCTGATATTCTACAACGTCGGCGACATCCTCGGCGAGGCCTGGAGGTACCTCGTGTGGCGGGGAAAGGAGTTTTACCTCCACTCCGTGGCCCCTATCATCAAGGTCATCCCGAAGCACGAGATACCCCTGATCGAGGACTACGACGACGCCCTCGATTACCCGGTCAGGCACCTCGATGAGGCAATGTTCTCGCCGCTACTCAGGGCGATTGAGTGGCTCGCGGAATTCGGCTCCTCCGAAAGGCCTGACATGAACTACCTGATAGGGGGTTTTGCCATAGCCATGGCCCTGCTGATAGTCTTCCTGGGGGTGTTCGCGTGAACATCGTGAGCGCCTTTGACAGCGTCCTCTACTTCGCGGCGGTCGTCTACACACTGGCCTTCGTCCTCTACGGGATAAGGGCTATAAGGGGGCCCACCACCGCCGACATAATCCTCGCAGTGGACTGCCTCTCCTTCGACATGGCGGCCTTTATGGTCATCCTTGGAATCTACTTCAAGTCAATAATGCTCGCGAGCGGCGCGATAATACTGTCGCTGTGGGCCTTCATGTTGGACATCTACTACACCAAGTACGTCCTCTACGGGGAGGTGGAGGTATGATCGAGGAGGCCGTCTTCCTCATCGGCTCGATCGCGATACTCCTCGGCGCCGTTTACGACCTCATAGCTGCCATAGGGATCCTTCGCTTCCCCGATTTCTACATGAGGACGCACGCCGCGACGGTCGGGACGATAGGAGGTGCAGCATTGCCTGTCTTCGGCGCCGGGCTCGTTGCCCTCGTCTACCATCCCCTCGGAAGCCAGAGGTTCTTCATGGCCGGCATAGCCTTCACGGTCGGCGTTCTCATCCTGGTCATAGCCCCCACGGGTTCCCACTCCATAGTCTCAGCCGTCTACTTCGGAAGGATCGGGAAGAAGCCTGAGTTAAAGGTCGACCAATTGGAGGAGGATCTCCCGAAGAGGAGCGATGTCGCCGAGCTCGTGAGGGAGCACGAGGAGACCCCCGGAGAGGAGGAAGAGCCGAAGTTCACCTTCAGGAGGTTGGGGCGGTGATAGAGCTTCACCTCATCATACTGGCCATAGTCGTTTCATTCGGCTTCGTCTTCAGCTACCTCGCCATGAAGGAGCGCGACCTGCTCAAGGCTTTAGCCCTGAGTTCAGTCCAGTCTACCTTCTTCGCCCTCGGCTTCTACATCCTCGCCGCCCCGGACATAGTCCTCGCCTACCTCGCCATAGCAGTTGGCGCCTACACGGCGCTCGTGATCCTCGCCATAAACAAGACAGAGCGCTACGAGGTGGGAGAATGAAAAAGGACGTTTTCGTGGCGCTTTCACTCCTGACCGCCTTCCTATTCATATCTTACGCCGTGACCGTAAGGGACGTGCTCGGGATAGCCGAGAACCCCCTGAGGCCCTTGGGAGAGTTCTACCTGAGCCACGCCTTCGCCCACGAGGGCCTGACGAGCCACAGCCCGGAGGTTGTGACGGCAATAGTCTGGAACTACCGCGGCTTCGATACCCTGTTTGAGACCTTCGTTTTCTTCCTCGCGATAATGGGGGCGTTGAGCGTCCTCAGGCTCACGAGGGAGCAGGGGATGGAGGTCCGGGCCCTTGAGGCACGGGAACCGCACAGACACATGGACACGATAACGCGCACGACTACAAAACTCGTCGTCGTCATGATAGTCTCGATCTCAGCCTCCATAGCACTCCACGGGCACCTGACCCCGGGCGGCGGCTTTCAGGCCGGCTCCGCCATGGCCGTAGCCACGCTCCTCCTCTTCGCGGCCTTCTCCAAGTTCACGCTGGAGAGGCAGGGGCTCACGCTGAGGCACACCATCTCCGCCTACGCCCTCGGCCTCGCCATCATCCTCGCAACAGTCATTGCACCCGTGCTCCTGTACGGCGGGAAGGTGCTTGAGATAGACCTCCTGCCGGGTGAGACAGGCCTCTTCAACCTCGATGTAGGCGAGTACACGGCAGTTACCTTCGGCTTCCTGACGGTATTCCTGGCCCTCGGCGTCCCAGAGTGGATCTTCAAGCTGGTTCTGAGGAGGGAGGTGAAGTGATAGCGGCTTTCCTCATATTCTACATCACGATAACGCTCTTTGCGATGGTCTTCCTCGGGATCTACGGCGTTGCGACGCGCTCAAACCTCATCAAGAAGATAATAATGCTCAACGTCATGGGCGATGCCATAAACATGCTCTTCATCCTGATAGGCTACCGCCTCGTCTACCCGGTTTTCCCGCCCATCTACGAGAGGCACATAACCTTCGGGGAGTTCCTGAGAAGGGCCGTTGATCCCGTGCCGCAGGCCCTCGTCCTGACGGCGGTCGTCATAGGGATGGCAATGAACATACTCCTCACCACCTACGCGATCCAGTTCTACAGGCTGCACGGAACCGTTGATGCGAGGGACATGGCGGAGATAATGGGGGGTGAGAGGGAATGAGCTTTTCCAGCCGCTTCTCCCCGGGAACCTTCGTCTTAGTGCTCGCCGTCTACCTCTTCTACACGGGCTCGGTGAGCGAGTACGACCTCGCTACCGGCTCGGTTGTGGCCCTCGTCGTCTCCCTGATAGTCGGCCACTGGATCATCGAGGACGACCGCAAGGCATTCTCGCCGAGGAGGTGGTTCTACGCGGTGCTCTACGGCCTCCGCTACTTCCTCATAGAGGAGACGAAGACCCACATAGACGTCGCCAAGAGGGTCTTCACGCTCAGGGCGAACCCGGGAATAGTAAGGGTCCCGCTCGAAGTCGAGAGCGATTATGGCAGGGTTCTCGTGGCAAACTCAATAACCAACACCCCCGGGACGATAGTTGTGGACATAAGCGACGACGGGAAGTGGCTCTACGTCCACTGGATAGACGTCTCCACGCTCGACGAGAGGGAAGTTAAGGAGAGCATAGTGGCCTACTTTGAGGACTACGCGAGGAAAATATTCGACTGAGGTGATAAAATGGAGGTAGGGCTCGTTCCAGTAGTACCGCTCGGCTTTGCCTTCTTCCTCCCCTTCACGGCTTTCTTCACCCGAAAGAACAGGAAGGTTGTGATAGCCTACGCCCTGACCGCCCTGACTGCGGCCTTTCTCTCGGCCCTCTGGCTTTTCGCCAAGGCCTACTCCTCAAGCGAGCCCCTCGTCTACGCCTTCGGGAACTGGATAGCCCCGATAGGCATAGTGTTTGAGGTTGACAGGTTCTCCGCCAACATAGTCCTGACAACGGCCTTTGGCTTCCTCTTGGCCGGTCTCTACTCCGCGGTCTTCATACGGTCCCATGGCCTGGAGTTCTTCTACACCTTTCTCCTCGGCCTTGAGGCGGGGGCCTTCGGGGCCTTCATGACCGGCGACGCCTTCAACCTCTTCGTCATGCTCGAGGTTCTCGGTGCCTCAGCCTACGCCATCGTCGGCTTCTACAGGAACAGGAGCGACGCGGTCGAGGGCGCCTTCAAGTACGGCATAAGCGGGGCCGTTGCAACGAGCCTCTACTTCCTCGCCCTCGGCTTCATCTACGCCTCCCTCGGCACTGTCAACATGGCCGACCTGAGCGCAAAGTTCCATGGGATAGGGTTCCCGGTAACGGTTAAGGTCTTCGGCGACCCCTCCCTCGCCCTCGCGATCTTCTTCGCCTTAACGATCTCAACCGTCATCGTAAAGAGCGCAATCTTCCCGGGCCACTACTGGCTTCCGGACGCTTATCAGGGCGCGCCAATCCCGGTGGGGGCTGTTCTAAGCGGCTTTGTTGAGGTGGTCGGAATATACGCCCTCTCAAGGTTCCTCTACACTGTCTTCCAGGGCTACCTCCCGGAGGCGCTCAGCCTGACCTTCTTCACCCTCGGGGTATCAACGGCTTTCCTCGGCTCGGTGATGATGCTCGTCCAGAAGAACGTGAAGAGGATCATAGCTTACTCGACCATACTCCACATGGGCTACCTCTTCATGACCCTCGGGGTCGGCAGCCAGCTGGCGCTGCTCGCCATAAACTTCCACATTGTTAACCACGCCCTTGCCAAGGGGCTCCTCTTCTTCACCGTTGGGGCGTTCATCTACAGGACTGGGGAGAGCAGCCTCGACGGCCTGGCCGGAGTTGGGAGGGGAATGCCCCTCACCACCGCCCTCTTCGCGGTGGCGGTCCTGAGTCTCGTTGGCGTGCCCCCGCTCAATGTCTTCTTCAGCAAGATGCTCATCTACAACGCCCTCCTGCAGGTCAGCCCGTGGCTCGCATCGGTTGTCATAATAACGAGCGCCATCGCGGCTTGGGCCTACTTCAGGCTCTTCATAACCCTGTGGCGCGGAAGGCCGGTTGAGGGGCACGGGCATCACGCGGGACAGCACGAAGGAAGCCCGGCAACTGGGGATCCCGGCTTATTCACGGGCATCAACCTCCTGCTGGCCCTCCTCGTAATCGGCATCGGCCTGCTGGCCCCAACGGTCATAGACCTCTACTTCCATCCTGCCGCGGTTCAGGCGATGGACTACAGGGCTTACATTGACGCGGTCAGGAAGCTCGCACTCGGGGTCTTTCACTGACCTCCTTCTCCACCGACCAATCCTCAAGGAGAAGGCCGATCTCGTTGTACAGCTCGATCCTTTCAAACCCCTGCTCCCTGAGTACGTTTACCGCGTCCCTTAGAATCCTCCTCTGGACGTTCACAGCTATCGTCTGGCAGAAGTGGCACTCGGGCGTTGACCTCGCCAAGAGGAGGAAGACCTGGACGAGCTTTCCCTCAACCGTCAGACCGTACACGAGCCCCTCATCAACTATATCAAGGCCCGTCTCGGGGTCGATGACGCTTTTGAGCCTCTCAACGACGGCCATTACCTCGGGGGGAAGATCCTCCCTCGGCCCCTTCTTGGGCCTCCTCTTGGGCCCCTTAAATATTCCGAAGAGCCCCACGCTACACCCTCTCCCCGCTGAGGTCTCCTGCCTTGTAGCCCTTCTTGTTCTCGAAGACGCCGACGAGATGGTTGCCGAGGTCGTAGACGTAGACGTTGTCAAACCTAACCAGGGCGAAGCGCTCCATTATGTCCCCGATTATCTTGGAGTAAGCTATCGCGCTCTCGCCGATTATGTTGTGTTCCGCGTTGCTCTCGAACTTCAGCCACACCTTGAGAACCCTCTCCCCGACTTCAAGGCCGGCTATAACCCCTGAGTCGAGGACATCTCCCCCTGTGACAGGATCGGTTATCTTCCCAAGCTCCTCTAAAACCTCCCGGTACTCGGGGGGCCACTCCCTGTCTGGCGTGTAGACCTTCATGCTCTCACCAGCTGGAGTTCAATGACCATGTTATAAGCTTTCTTGGGCATTTTTGGGGAATTGAATCCGGCCCAAGAGCTTCACCCGGAGGTTCAAGACCCCACCGGGAACCGGGAAAAGCTTTATAACCGGGCCTTTTAAGTTAAGCCGAAAGCTCATACTGGAAAGGTGGTGTGTTATGGGAAGAAGGGAAGAGATGATCGCAAAGATCAAAGAGCTCATGACCCAGCCTGAGAGGATCAGGAACATGGGCATCGCCGCTCATATTGACCACGGCAAGACGACTCTGAGCGACAACCTGCTCGCCGGAGCCGGGATGATTAGCGAGGAACTCGCCGGAAAGCAGCTCGTTCTCGATTTCGACGAGCAGGAGCAGGCGAGGGGCATCACAATCAACGCCGCCAACGTCTCGATGGTCCACAAGTACGAGGGGCAGGACTACCTCATAAACCTCATCGACACCCCCGGCCACGTGGACTTCGGGGGGGACGTTACGAGGGCTATGCGTGCAATAGACGGCGCGATAATAGTGGTTGACGCCGTTGAAGGCGTTATGCCCCAGACCGAGACCGTTCTCAGGCAGGCCCTCAGGGAGTACGTTACCCCCGTGCTCTTCATCAACAAGGTGGACAGGCTCATAAAGGAGCTCAAGCTCGGGCCGAACGAGATACTCAACAGGTTCGCGAAGATCATCACCGACGTCAACAGACTCATCAAGCGCTACGCCCCGGACGAGTTCAAGAAGAAGTGGCTCGTCAACGTCAACGACGGTAGCGTGGCCTTCGGCAGTGCATACTACAACTGGGCCCTGAGCGTTCCGTTCATGAAGAGAACCGGCGTGACCTTCAAGGACATAGTCGAACTCACCAACGCCGGCGACCTGAAGACCCTAAGGAAGAGGGCCCCGCTTCACGTCGTGGTTCTCGATATGGTCGTCAGGCACCTTCCCAACCCGCTCGAAGCCCAGAAGTACAGGATCCCCCACCTCTGGAGGGGAGACATAGACACCGAGATAGGGCAGGCCATGATGGGCTGCGACCCCAAGGGCAAGATGGTCATGGTGGTAACGAAGATAATCCTCGACAAGCACGCCGGCGAAGTGGCAACCGGGCGCGTCTGGAGCGGCACCGTGAAGGCGGGCCAGGAGGTCTACCTGATAAACAGCAAGAGGAAGGCGAGGATCCAGCAGGTGGGCATCTACATGGGACCGGAGAGGATCAACATGGAGGCGGTGCCTGCCGGAAACATAGTGGCCGTAACGGGGCTCCGCGACGCAATGGCCGGTGAGACCGTCTCGGTTGAGAAGATCGAGCCCTTCGAGGCGCTCCACTACACGAGCGAGCCCGTTGTTACCGTCGCTATAGAGGCCAAGAACGTCAAAGACCTTCCAAAGCTGATCGAGGCCCTGAGGCAGCTGGCGAAGGAAGACCCGACACTCCACGTCAAGATAGACGAGGAGACCGGTCAGCACCTCCTCAGCGGCATGGGCGAGCTCCACCTTGAGGTCAAGCTCTACAGGCTCAAAACTGAGTGGAAGCTGGACGTTGACGTCTCACCGCCGATCGTTGTCTACCGCGAGAGCATAACCAAGGTGAGCCCCATAGTCGAAGGGAAGTCCCCGAACAAGCACAACAGGTTCTACATAACCGTCGAGCCGATGCCGGATGAGATATACGAGGCGATACACGAGGGGGACATACCCGAGGGCCGGCCCAAGAACCCGAAGGAGGTCGCCAAGAAGCTCGCCGAGCTCGGCATGGACTACGAAATCGCCAAGGGCATCGTCGACGTCTACAACGGCAACATGTTCCTCGACAACACCAAGGGTATCCAGTACCTCAACGAGGTCATGGACCTGCTCGTGGACGGCTTCCACATGGCCATGGACGAGGGCCCGCTCGCCAAGGAGCCCGTTATGAAGGTAATTGTCAGACTCCACGACGCCAAGATACACGAGGACAACGTCCACCGCGGCCCCGCCCAGATCTACCCGGCGATAAGGACGGCCATCCACTGCGCCATGATGAAGGCCAACCCCGTCCTCTACGAGCCGTACCAGAAGGTTATCATCAACATCCCCTACGAGTACATGGGGCCCGTCAGCAGGGAGCTCAACCAGAGGCGCGGCCAGCTCATAGACATGCGCCAGGAGGGCGAGGTCATGATAATCATAGGCGAGGCCCCGGTCGCCGAGATGTTCGGGTTCGCCGGGGCCATACGCGGCGCGACCAGCGGAAAGGCCCTCTGGACAACGGAGCACGCTGGCTTCAAGCGCGTCCCGAGCGAGCTCGCGGTCAACGTGATAAGGCAGATAAGGCAGAGGAAGGGGCTCAACCCCAACCCGCCCACGGAGAAAGACGTCTGCCCGCAGCAGTGAGCCTTTCTTTGCCTTTTCTAAATCTTTCAGCGCACGTACCTAATCTTCCCCTCCCTGAGCTCAACGTACCTCGCCATGAGGAAGAGCAGGTCGCTGAGCCTGTTGAGGTAGACCAGGGCGCTGTGCCCAAAGCCGTGTTCAAGGACGAGCCTGGATACCATCCTCTCGGCCCTCCTCGCCACCGCCCGGCAGACGTCGAGCTTTGCGCTCGCCGGGGTTGAACCGGGTATTACGAAACCCTCAAGGGCCACCTCGGATTCGTACTTCCCAATGAGCTCCTCCAGCCACTTTATGTCCTCCTCCTTCACCTTCTCAAGCTTCCCCCTGCTCGCTACCTCGGCCATGAGGTCGTACAGCTTCACCTGAAGCCTCTCAACTATCTCCAGCATATCCTCGGGCAGTTGGTGCTTTGCCTCGCCGAGGAAGCTGTCGAGCTCGTCTATCGTGCCGTTGGCCTCCATTATCGCCGAGAACTTGGCCACCCTCTCCCCAGTGAAGAGGCCGGTTGTGCCCTTATCCCCCGTCTTCGTCGTTATCGGCATAGCACTCACCACATCTAAAGAGACCTGAACCTTTTTATCCCTTTGCCGGGCCAAAAGGTTCATAATAATTGGGGATTAGTTGGGATGGTGGTCGGTGTGAAGAGGATAGGCCTGATCGGCGGGATGACACCCGAGTCAACCCTCTACTACTACCGGAACTACATAAAGATAAGCCGGGAGCTTTTAGGCCCCTTCACGTTCCCGGAGCTGATGATCTACTCCATAAACTTCGCGGAGTTCAAGGACAACCCCCGGGGCTGGGAGGGGAGAAAGGAGCTCCTCATAAACGCGGCGAGAGCCCTTGAGAGGGCTGGGGCTGAGATAATCGCCATGACTGCCAACACGCCACACATAGTCTTTCCTGAGGTTCAGAAGGCCGTTAACGCTCCGATGGTCAGCATAGTAGATGCCCTCATCGAGGAGATGGAGAGGAGGGGAGTTAAGAAAGTCCTCCTCCTCGGGACGAAGACCACTATGACGGCCGGCTTTTATAAGAGCGCCCTTCGCGAGGCGGGCTTTGACGTTGTAACACCCGAGGAGGATGAGATGGAAGAGGTCAACCGGATAATATTTAACGAGCTCGCCTTTGAGAACCTGAGGAGCAGGCCCTACCTTTTAAGCCTCGTCGAGAGGTACGCGAAGGAGGAGGGCATCGAAGGGGTTATCCTCGGTTGCACCGAGCTTCCCCTTGCCATAAGGCCCGGCGACGTTTCGGTTGAGGTCTTCGACACCGCGAAAATCCACATGAGGAAGCTGATCGAGCTGGCGAGCGGTTTTTAAGCCCTCGGGTGAGGGAGATGGAGATAAGGGAATTCCAGGAGATGATCAGGGAGATATACTTCCACAAGGACTCCAAGAGGGGTGTTGAGAGAACCTTCCTCTGGTTCGTTGAGGAGGTTGGAGAGCTGAGCGAGGCGATAAGGAAAAGGGACAGGGAATCTATGGAGGAGGAGTTCGCAGATGTCTTGGCGTGGCTCGCCAGTTTGGCGAACCTCCTCGGGATAGACCTTGAAGATGCCGCAAAGAAGAAGTACCCCGGCGTCTGTCCATACTGCGGGAAGAAGCCGTGCGAATGCGAGGAGAGGTTTTGAAATAAAATCAAAAACGAGAAGCGGGGTCAGAAAACTTCCCCTGCCCCCTGGGGGACTTCTTGGACGTTCTCAGATGGCAGCGAGACCGCCCCTATCAGTATTATCAGGCCGCCGATGAGGCTGTTGAACAGGGGGGAGATTATGGAAGGTATCATGACCTTGTCCTTTGCCTCTCTGTACCGCCCTGCGTCAATGAGCTCCAGCGCGTCCTTAACCCTCATGTGCGTCCATATGGCTATGACGAGCGGTATCCAGCCAACTATTATGCCGATGCCGAGGCTGAACACCGTTATCACCAAAAACACGAGCACCCCTATTATCAAGTTATTATATCCCCAATGTGTATCAGGCTTCTTGCGGAATCCGAGTCACCCATGGTATCACCTCAAATGTTATCTTTTTAAGAGTTAAAAAACTTTACTGCCACGTGCTGTCTCAGAGGAATCCCCCGAACTCAAACTCCAAGCAGTCGAGCAGATCCCGGAGGGGACCGGCCTTTTTAACGGCCCTTTCAAACGAGCCGTGGCAGAGACCCCTGCACACAACCGTTATAACCGGACACTCCCCTCCCCTCACCTTTATATCCCAAACCGCCTGGTTAAGGGAGTAGTCGAGGCCGTCCGCTACCCTAAGTATTGAGGCCAGGGCCCTGACAAGGTAGCCCTCCCCCCGGAGGTCAGTTGAAGGCCTGTGATGATAGATCTGCCCTGAAACGAGCTCGGCCTCAAAGCCGTCCAGCCAGTCAACGCTCCTAACGATGACCGCGCCCACGGAATTGTGGTTCTCCTCATCAATCTTAACTCCAATGTCGTGGAGAACGGCGGCCAGAACCAGGGGCTCTAAGCTCCCTTCCTCAAGGCCGAGCCGTTCAGCCAGCGCCAGCCAGAGGAGGATCGCCATCTGGGTGACCTTCGAAGCGTGCCCGATGCCCCGCCCGAAATCGTAGACTTCTCCAAACTCGATTGCACGGTCCAGTTTATCCCTGGGCAGCTTCGTCAGGGCATGTAAAGCCCTCAGCATTCCCAAGAACCGACCTTCCCTCGGAGGAGAGCCCGTGTAGACTTCCCAGCCGAGGTTCAGGAGCTCAAGGTTCTCGGGGTTTGAGGTCTCTGTGGGCACTGGGCCCATCGCTTCGGCCCAGCGGAGGACTTTCCACAGCTGGAGGAGCTGGATATCTGCGTAGGGCGGGAGGGGGATGTGAAGGAGGCTCCCCCGGCGGGAGGATCCGCCGATGACGAGCAGGGGGTTCGGTGATCGGACGAACTTCATATTACCAAGTAAAGTCTGTTGCTCAAAAACCCTCTTTTCGACCACCATCTAAACGGAAAGAATTTTATACCTTGGCGGGCACTTTTAATGCAGTGAACCGAGGTGGTGCGCATGCATGAACTTGTAGAGTTCGCCGTTGAGAAGGCCCTTGAGCTCGGCGCAGACTACGCCGAGGCCCGCTTTGAGGAGAAGAACGGCACTTCTTTAGCAATGAAGAACGGCTCTCCGGAGGGACTGGAGGTTTTGGCAGATAGGGGCATTGGAGTTCGCGTTCTTGTCGGCGGAGGAATGGGCTTCGCGAGCACGAACGTCCTCACGAAGGAGAGCGTCGCCGAGGCCGTCAAAAAGGCCGTAAAGCTCGCTAAATCTGCCTCCCGCGTCAGGAACGAGCCAATACGCTTCAGCGAGGAGGACTTCCACAGCGTTTACTACGAGGTCAAGATGCGCAAGGACTTCCGCGACGTTTCTCCCGAGGAGAAGCTTGAACTCCTCAGGAAAATCGAAGAGGAGGTAAAGGGCACAGGCGTTAACGTTCCCATGCGCTACCTAAGCTACTCCGACCAGATTTGGCACAAGATAATGGCCAACAGCGACGGAGCGTTCATCGAGAGCATCATCCCGCGCGTCTCCATGATGTACAACCTCGTCGTTTTCGAGAACGGTCAGATGGAGCAGGCGCCCTTCGTGGAAAGGGCCTTTTCCGGCGGTTTGGAGCTCATCGAGAAGGACGAGCCGTGGAAGTGGGCCGTCAAGGACGTTAAGGCCTTGAAAAGGCTCATCTACGAGGGCAAGAAGCCCCCAGAAGGAAAGATTGACCTCGTCATAAGCCCTGAAGTTGCCGGAATAGCCGTTCACGAGAGCGTTGGGCATCCCTACGAGGCCGACAGAATTTTTGGAAGGGAAGCAGCTCAAGCGGGGGAGAGCTTCGTTAAACCGGACATGCTCGGCGAGAGGATTGGGAGCGAAGCTGTCACGGTAATAGAAGACCCGACGATACCGAACAGCTGGGGCTTCTACCTCTACGACGACGAGGGGGTAAAGGCCCGCCCGAGGTACCTCATCAAGGACGGAATAATCACAGAGTTCCTGACCAACCGCGAGTACGCCTACAAGCTCGGCCAGAGGTCGAACGCTGCCGCGAGGGCAATCAACTACAACCGCGAGCCGATCGTGAGGATGGCCAACACCTACTTAGCTCCGGGAGACTACAGCTTTGAAGAGCTGATTGAAGAGGTCAAGCTCGGCGTCTACATGGTGTCCTTCAACGAGTGGAACATAGACGACAGGCGTTACCAGCAGAGGTACATAGGCAGCGAAGCGTATCTCATCGAGAACGGGGAAATAAAGCACCCTGTTAGGAGGCCGATCTTAGAGATAACCACGAGGGCACTCTGGAGCAGCGTTGACGCGGTGGGAAGGGAAGTAGAGTTCTATCCCGGAACCTGCGGAAAGGGCGAGCCCGGTCAGGGCATCCCGGTCTGGATGGGCGGTGCTCACGCGAGGCTTCGCGATATACCTCTGAGGTACTGAGGTGATGGAAATGTTCGAGCTTAACGAACTCATCCTGAGGAAGGCCAAAGAGCTCGGCTTCGGCGATGCGGTTGTTCTCGCCTATGAAACGAACAGGAGGCAGGTTCGCTTTGCCAACAACGAGATAACGGTGGCGAAAAACTGGCACGAGAGGAAGGTTGAGCTCTTCGTCGAGCTTGACAAGAGAATCGCCGGGACGACGATAACCGAGCTGAGCGAGGAGACCATCGAGAGAACTCTGAAGACGCTCCTGAGCAACATGAAGGGAATGTCTCCAAAGGAGGACTACTATGGAATAGCGGAGGGGCCGTTCGAGTATAAAAACATCCCCGAGACCTTTGATAAGGCCATCGTCGAGCTTGACGAGCCGAACGAGTACGTCGAGAGGGCCATAAACTCGGCCCTTGAGGAGGGGGCAAAGCGCGTTGCCGGAGTCCTCTACACCGACCACAACAGGATTTACCTCACCACGAGCAACGGCGTGGAAGCCTTCGACGAGGGAACGGGCATAGAGATAAGCGTTAGGGCCTTCATCGGCGACCTTGAGAGCGGCCACGGGACGAACTCGGTTAGGGTTCTCAAAAAGTTCGACCCCGAGAGCGCTGGGAGAAAGGCCGGAGAGATAGCGAGCTTAGCTAAAAACCCGGAGCAGGGGCCTGAAGGGCGCTTTGACGTCATCTTCGACCCGCTGGCATTTGCAAACCTGCTGAGCTACATGAGCTTCATGACGTCAGCTTACGCTGCAGAGGCGGGCTTTTCGCCCTTCGTCAACAAACTCGGCCAGAAGGTCGCGAACGAGATAGTGACCATCAAGGACGTCGGAAACCTGCCCAACGGCTACGGAAGCAGGAAGTTCGACGACGAGGGCGTTCCCACGAGGGAAACGACAATAATCGACGGCGGAACCTTCAAGGCCTTCCTCCTCAACACGAGTTTAGCGAGGAAATACAAGACCGAGACAACGGCTAACGCAGGTTTGATAATGCCCCACGCGTGGAACGTCGTCCTTGAGCCGGGCGACTACTCAAAGGAGGAGCTCTTCGACGAGGTTGAGCGGGGAATCTACGTAACCAACGTCTGGTACACGCGCTTCCAGAACTACGTTACGGGTGACTTCTCAACCATCCCGAGGGACGGCATCTTCCTCATCGAGGACGGCAACTTGAAGCCGATTAGAAACATCCGCGTCAGCGACAACCTCCTCGGGATTTTAAGCAGGGTTGAGGTGGTGAGCAGGGAGAGCCACCACGTCCACTGGTGGGAGGTGGAAACGCCGGTGACGACGCCCTATGTTTTAGTGAAGGACGTTGGCATAACGAGGGCGACGAAATGATTTTTATTTTTTACTTTGGAACGTGAAGGATGGTCAAAAAGTAACTCGCAATCCTTCAGATGAACGATTTTTTAATCTTTAATTTTGTCGTAGTTTCATTTTGAAAATGCCCGAAAATCCTATATACTCTTTCCTCGAATATGACCAAGGGGGAAGAACATGGTCGTTGGAAAAAATTACAAGCATGTTAGCGTTGACGAGGTTCTCAAGGAGCTTGGGACGTCAAGAAACGGACTGAGCTCCGACGAAGCCAAGAGGAGGCTTGAGAAGTACGGGCCAAACGAGATACCTGAGAAGAAGGTAAACCCCTTAATAAAGTTCCTCTCCTACTTCTGGGGCCCAATTCCTTGGATGATAGAGCTTGCAGCGGTTCTTTCGGCGATAATAAAGCACTGGGCCGACTTCTGGATAATCATGACCCTCTTGGCTCTCAACGGTATCGTCGGCTTCTGGGAGGAGCACAAAGCTGAGAACGTTATCGAATACCTCAAGCAGAAGATGGCGCTGAAGGCGAGGGTTCTGCGCGACGGCCAGTGGAAAGTCATCCCGGCGAGGGAGCTCGTTCCCGGAGACATAATACGCCTCAGGATGGGAGACATAACCCCAGCTGACGTCAAGCTCATAGACGGTGAATATCTCCTCGTTGATGAGTCCGCCCTAACCGGTGAGTCACTGCCTGTTGAGAAGAAGGTAGGGGACATAGCCTTCTCAGGTTCTCTCGTCAAGAAGGGCGAAATGACGGCGGTTGTTACCGGAACTGGCCTGAACACTTACTTCGGTAAGACAGTCCAGCTCGTTGAGAGCGCTAAAACGGTCAGCTCGTTCCAGAAGATGGTCATCAGGGTCGGCGACTACCTCATAATCCTCGCACTCATTCTCGTTTCCGTTGTCTTCCTCGTGGCGATTCACAGGCACGAAAGCCTCATCGAGG
>WAKU01000073.1 GCA_015523195.1 Thermococcus sp. | reverse complement strand
GCTACAAAGGGCAGACGATAGTCTTCACCTTCTCGCGCAAGAGAACCCACGAGCTTGCCGCCTACCTCACGAGCAGGGGCCTCAAAGCGAAGCCTTACCACTCTGGCCTGCCCTACAAGCAGAGGAAGCTCACTGAGATGGAGTTTTTAGCTCAGAGGCTCGACGTGGTGGTTACAACGGCGGCACTCGGAGCTGGGGTTGACTTCCCAGCCAGTCAGGTCATCTTCGAGAGTTTAGCTATGGGCAACAAGTGGCTGACCGTTAGGGAGTTCCACCAGATGCTCGGAAGGGCCGGAAGGCCCCTCTACCACGAGAAGGGGAGGGTTTACCTAATCGTCGAGCCTGGGAGGAAGTACTCGGCTCAGATGGAAGGTTCGGAAGATGAGGTCGCCTTCAAGCTCCTGACGGCTCCGATAGAGCCTGTCATCGTCGAGTGGAGCGATGAGATTGAGCAAGACAACGTCTTAGCCCATTCCTGCGTCTTCAACCGGCTCGATGTGATAGAGGAGGTCCAGTCGAGGTGCCTTGGGGCTAACCAGAGCGCCGAGAGGGTTCTGGAGAAGCTGGAGGAGTTTGGGCTGGTCCGGCTCAGAGGGCCAATCGTTGATGTCACTCCCTACGGAAGGGCCGTGAGCATGAGCTTCCTCCTGCCGAAGGAGGCCGAGTTCATAAGGAGAAACCTCGGGAAAAAGCCCGCCCGGTGGATAGCGGTCAGGCTTTTACCCTTTGAGAACCTCTACCTCAGCGGAACGCTCCAGAGGGAGCTTGAGGGTGCCGTTAGGGGCAGGCTGAGCGCCAACGTATTCTCCCCGAGCTTCGCCTCGATTTTAGAAGAGCTTGACAAGGTTATTCCTGAGGTCAGCCCCAACGCGGCCGAGAGGCTGTTCACCATTTACCAGGACTTCTTCATGTGCGGCGAGGACGACTGCACCGACTACGCGATGGAGCGCGTGAGCAACCTGATAATTGAGCTTCGCAGGAGCGGAAAGCATCCAACCCAAATAGCGGAACACTTCAGGAAGGTCTACGGCCTGATCGTCTACCCAGGAGACGTCTTCACTTGGCTCGACGGTGTTGTGAGGAAACTTGAGGCTGTGGAGAGGATAGCGAGGGTCTTCCGCGTTAGAAGTGCTGAGGAAGAGGCAAAGCTCCTCAGGAGGGAGATTGAGGAGGGAAGGGGGATAGGCGGGAAGACCGCGCGACATCAGGGCAGATGACTCCTTACCGCGCTCGCTATCCTTTTTGACAGTCCTCCCTCCGGAACCTTAAACGACTCGACTATTGGGACCATGCGGCCGATGGCGCGGTTTATGGCCGTTGCCATGTCCTCCAGCGAGCGTACGAGCTTTTCCTGTTCCTCCATGGTGGACGTTACCTCCTCGGTGCTGGCCGTTGTCTCCTCGGAGCTGGCGGCGAGGTTCTCCATTGCGCGGAGGGCGTTCTCAACCTCCTCGCGGGTGTGGAGTATGCCCTCCTTCACTGCCTCCATTTTGGGGGCTATCTCCTCTATCATCATGGCTATGTTCTCAAGGTACTGGACTGTCTCCTCGAGGCCCCTTGAACTCTGGCCGACCACTTCAACGCTGCGCTCCGTCAGCTCAACGGTGTCCTCTATCCTGTCCGAGATCTGGGTGATGATCCCCCTTATGTTCTCCGCCGCCCTTTTGCTGCCCTCGGCAAGCTCCTGAATCTCCTGTGCGACGACGGCGAAGCCCCTTCCGGCCTCTCCAGCGCGAGCGGCCTCTATGGCCGCGTTCAAGGCGAGTAGATTGGTCTGCTCCGCAATGTTCGTGATGACGTCGGTGATGCTGACGATGTTTCTGCTCATCTCCCTTATTGAATCCACGGCCTCCTTGACGTCTTCGATTGTGCGCTGGATACCTGATATCTGCTCCGCCGAAAGACGGCTCTTCTCGCGCCCCTCGTTGGCCATGTTGACGACTTCCCTCATGGACTCCTCGAACTCCTCCATTGAGCGGACGCTCTGGTCGCTTATTTCCCCGACGTGACGCATTCCCTCGGTTATCTCGTTGATGTTCTCCTGCTGCCTCTGGGCCTCAATCGCTATCTGCCTGATCGCCTCCGTTCCCTGCTCAACGAGGTTGACCCCCTCCCGGGACATCTCCAGAAGCTTTTTGGAGTTCTCCTCCAGGTCTGAGGTTATCTCCCGGAGCGTGCCTATGGTCTGTATAAGCCTGCCCCTGAACTCCTCTAGGGCTTCGTGGACCATTTTGAACTCTCCCCCACCCCCGCTGGGACTAACGGTGAGGTCCCCTCTGGAGAGGGCGGTGATGTAGTCAACCAGCGCTTTGAGTTCCCTTTCCAGCGCCTTGCCCCTCTCCAGGCTCTCGTTGTGAAGCCGGATGAAATCATCGGTCACTGCCCCGAGGTAGCGTAGGAGGTAGAGCGCAACGACGACGCTCAGGAGGAGCATGAGGAGGAGATACAACTCCAAGTAGGTGAGCTTTTTCCCGTAGGTGCTGCTGTAGAGGCCAACAGCTTTGTTCATCTCCGTGAGAAGCTCGGTGTTGTGGGCCAGGATGTACTCGAGGGCCTCCTTGAACTCGGGGTCGTTCGGGTCCTTGGTGGCAACCACCTGAACGCTCTTGTAAAACGGCTCCCAGAGGGACTCGACCTTCTTGAGCTGTTCTCGAACCCCCGGCGGCGCTGGCGGGATCTTCACCTCACCCCCATGGATTGGAGCCGTTCCGCCGTAGAGCAGGGCTTTAAGGCTCCGGTCAAAAAGCTGGGCCGTGGCCAGGAGGTCTTCCCTGTACTCGTCCTTTCCAACGGCTATCGCAAGGGCCTCCTTTGACATCTTCTGCGTCAGCATCCTCTGCCTTCCAGCGATGTCGATGACGGCCCCGTCCGCTTTTGATTTGCTGGCATAGATAAAAACACCAGTGACAGAGATGATGTTGAGAATCAGCATTATCGCTATACCTATTCGCACCGTCTTCCGCATGTTCATGGGACTCCCCCCAGTGAGGATATGTGAAAAAGGTTAACATCTTTTTGTGTAGGTGCACGTGTAGGTGCAAAAAGGACCCTCAAATTTGGAGCACCATCTGCGCAGGGTCCCTTATCGCCGGTCCGAGGCCGAGGATGTAAACGAGCAGATACCAGAGGTGCTTCTCGTTCTCGTCCTCGACGTAGGCGTTGATTATGTAGTAGACCGCTATCAGGATGACCGTTATCCACGGGTAGTAAACGAAGGGGCCGAACCACTGCACTAAATAGTGCTCAAGCCAGTGAACCTCATGGTAGCCGTAGTAATAGATTCCAACCACCGTCGAACCCATGTCGTACATGTGGGCTAAGACGGCGTAGAGGTAGAGCCTGTCAAAGGGCTTCCACTTGTAGAACGCAAGAACCACCGCCCAGCTGACGAGGGTGTAGATAACGGTGAGTTCGTAGGGTTCCCAGCTCTTCGCGTGGGTCACTAAGAGGTAGTTGGCCCAGATGGCCAGGATGGTTCCCCAAACGGTGGTTATGACGGGATACTTCTTCAGCTTGACGTCGAGGACGAAGACTGGCCCGAAGAGGAGCGTTGCCGTTATGAATATCCCCGGGGTGAGTATCCAGGGGTTCTCGGGGAGGATTCCTCCGTCAACGAGGGCGCGGAGGGTGGCCCCGAAGACTATCATAGGGGTGACCGCCAGGAAGAAGCGCTCGTCGATCTTGATTCCAAGTGGCTTGATGATGTAGCGGTAGGCGTAGAGAAAGCCGAATCCGAGGAGGAGCGCGTAAACCAGCGTGTTAATCGCGTTGTAGCCGCTCCGCGTGAACATCGGCTGCCAGAAGTAGGTGTAGAAGAACTCCCAGAGGTCGTGCCACAGTGATTCCAGCATTTCCTTCCCCCCGGCGGGGATGGTTGGAGTGACTTAAAACCCTTTTGGAACAACCATGGAAAGTTTAAATACCTTAAGGACTTATCAAAAACGGTGATGTCATGTACGGCTATATGCACGACCCCCTGCTCCAGATGGGTGCGGTGGGGATAGTTGCCTTTTTAGTGGCGCTGTTCATAGCGGCGATTTTCCTGTGGCTGGCTGGAAAGCTCATAGGAATTGAGAAGGCCTCGATAGGGAGGTCTATGGTGGCGATACTCGGCGGGGGCATTCTCGCGGCGATAGTGATGGTGCTAACGGCCCTCGTCTTCTCTCCCTTAGCACCCCTCCTCGGCTTCCTGGCCAACCTCTGGGTGGTGAAGGTCGTCTTCGACACCGGCTGGCTCAAGGCCTTTTTAGCCTGGCTTCTGGCCGCGATAATAGCGGGCATCGTGATGGGAATATTGGCCTTCCTCGGACTCTTCACGCTCGGCGCCATCTCCGCCCTCTGACGGTTCTTTTCTTTTTGGCCCGGGGAAAATTATAAATATCCCGATGCAGGAAACAGGTTGATGGGTATGTTCTTCAAGCCAGCCGAGCTTCAGCCGCGTGAGGTGAAACCCTTCGACGCTTTTCCGGTAGCCCTGCTAACCGGC
>WAKU01000072.1 GCA_015523195.1 Thermococcus sp. | reverse complement strand
CTGAGGTGATGGCGATGGAAGGGAAAGGAAAGGTCCGAATCGGGTTTTACGCTTTAACGTCATGCTACGGCTGTCAGCTTCAGTTTGCCATGATGGACGAGCTTCTTCAGCTAATCCCCAACGTCGAGGTGAAGTGCTGGTACATGATGGAAAGGGACAGCTTCGAAGATAAGCCCGTCGATATAGCCTTCATCGAGGGGAGCGTTTCAACTGAGGAGGAGGCCGAGCTGGTGAAGAAAATCCGGGAGAACGCTAAGATAGTTGTTGCCGTCGGCGCCTGCGCGACGCAGGGCGGGGTTCAGAGCTGGACCGATAAACCCCTCGAAGAGCTGTGGGAGAAGGTTTACGGCGACGCCAAAGTGAAGTTCCAGCCAAAGAAGGCCGAGCCTGTCGAGAAATACATCAAGGTGGACTACAGAATCTACGGCTGTCCGCCTGAAAAGCGCGACTTCCTCTACACCCTCGGGACCCTCCTGATAGGCTCCTGGCCCGAGGACATAGACTACCCGGTCTGCCTTGAGTGCCGCCTGAACGGAAATCCATGCGTGCTCCTTGAGAAGGGAGAGCCATGCCTCGGCCCGATAACGAGGGCCGGCTGCGATGCAAGATGTCCAGCCTACGGCATAGCGTGCATCGGTTGCAGGGGAGCTATAAGCTACGACGTTGCCTGGTTCGACTCGCTCGCGAGAGTTTTCAAGGAAAAGGGTCTCACGAAGGAGGAAATCCTTGAGAGGATGAAGATATTCAACGCCCACAATCCAAAGCTTGAGGAGATGGTTAACAGGATATTCGAGGGGGTGAGGGAATGAAGAACGTTTACCTCCCGATCACCGTTGACCACATCGCGAGGGTTGAGGGAAAGGGTGGTGTGGAGATAGTGGTCGGTGACGATGGCGTCAAGGAGGTAAAGCTCAACATCATCGAGGGGCCGCGCTTTTTTGAGGCGATAACCGTGGGCAAAAAGCTCGACGAGGCTTTGGCGGTCTATCCGAGGATATGCTCCTTTTGCTCAGCAGCGCATAAGCTGACCGCGGTGGAAGCGGCGGAAAAAGCGGTCGGCTTCGCTCCAAGGGATGAGATTCAGGCCCTGAGGGAAGTCCTCTACATAGGGGACATGATAGAGAGCCACGCTCTGCATCTCTACCTCCTCGTCCTTCCCGACTACCTCGGCTACTCCGGGCCGCTCCACATGGTTGAGGAATACAAAAAGGAGATAAACATAGCTTTAGAGCTTAAAAACCTCGGGAGCTGGATCATGGACGTTCTTGGCTCAAGGGCAATCCACCAGGAGAACGCCGTCCTCGGCGGCTTCGGGAAGCTTCCGAACAGAGCTACGCTGGAGGATATGAAGAGAAAGCTGAAAGAGGCCCTGCCCAAGGCCGAGTACACCTTTGAGCTCTTTACCAAGCTGGAGCAGTATGAGGAAGTCGAGGGGCCGATAACCCACTTGGCGGTAAAGCCGAAGGGCAACGCTTACGGAATCTACGGCGATGCCATCAAGGCAAGCGACGGCAACGAGTTCCCGAGTGAGGACTACAAGAAGCACATAAAGGAGTTCGTGGTCGAACACAGCTTCGCCAAGCACAGTCACTACCACGGAAGGCCCTTCATGGTCGGTGCCATATCGCGCCTCGTCAACAACTCAAACCTCCTCTATGGTAAAGCCGGGGAGCTTTACGAGGGCCACAAAGACCTGCTCCGCCCAACGAATCCGTTCGCCAACAACTTAGCTCAGGCCCTTGAGCTGGTTTACTTCACCGAGAGGGCGATAGACCTCATAGACGAGGCCTTGGCGAAGTGGCCCTTCAAAGCTAGAGACGAAGTCGAGATAAGGGACGGCTTCGGCGTTTCCACAACGGAGGCACCGCGCGGGGTTCTTGTCTACGCTCTCAAAGTTGAGAACGGAAGGGTTTCCTACGCGGACATCATAACGCCGACCGCTTTCAACCTGGCGATGATGGAACAGCACGTCAGGATGATGGCGGAGAAGCACTACAACGACGACCCGGAGAGGCTGAAGCTTTTAGCAGAGATGGTTGTTAGAGCTTACGACCCGTGCATCTCCTGTTCGGTGCACGTGGCGAGGCTCTGACCTCTCAACTTTTTAAAGCGGAAAACCAACTAGATATGGTGAGATCATGGCGAAGGTGACGATTCAGGTTGATGTTCCCGATGAATACGTCGATTCATTTAAGAAACACGTTGAGGAAATAGCCCGGTTCCTCCGCAACAAGGAGAGGCTGAAGGAGAACCTGGAGAAGGTAAAGGGGATTCTCAAGACGGACAAGTCCTGGGAAGAGCTCAAGGAGGAGTACTATGAAGCACACGTTGGTAGACACCTCCATCATAGTCGAGTATCTAAAGGACAATCCAGAGGCCGTTGACCTGATGGCGAAGCTTCTGAACGGGGATAGCGTCCTCTTCATCAACCCTGCGGTTTTTAGTGAAGTCGTTTACGTGATGATTGGGCATTACTCCGGGAAAGCCCCCAGAACAATCAAGG
>WAKU01000071.1 GCA_015523195.1 Thermococcus sp. | reverse complement strand
AGCCCGTTCTTCTACCCTGTCGACTACGGGATAATCCCGCAGACCTACTACGACGACGGAGATCCCTTTGACATAATGGTCGTGATGCGCGAGCCCGTTTACCCGCTCACCATAATCGAGAGCAGGCCCATCGGGATAATGAAGATGAACGACTCCGGAGACAAGGACTGGAAGGTCTTAGCCGTTCCCGTTGATGACCCCTACTTCAAGGACTGGAAGGATATAGACGACGTTCCAAAGGCCTTCCTCGATGAGATAGCCCACTTCTTCCAGCGCTACAAGGAGCTGCAGGGTAAGGTCACCAAAGTCGAGGGCTGGGGCAACGCCGAGGAGGCCAAGAAAGAGATCCTCCGTGCCACAGAGCTCTACAAGGAGAAGTTCGGCAAGAGGGAGTGATCTTTCTCTTTCCCTAATTTAAGGGAGGTTTAGGCATGTACAAGCTCCTGAAGGTTAAGGACGTCGTCAGGATACCGCCTAAGATGTTCACGATGGATCCAAAGGAAGCCGCCAAGATAGTCCTCCGTGAAACCTATGAGGGCATCTACGACCGTGAGGAGGGCGTCATCTTAGCGGTTATGGACGTTGAGGAGATCGGGCAGGGCGTCATAGTGCCCGGGGACGGCGCCACCTACCACGAGGCGGTATTCAGCGTGCTCCTCTGGAAGCCGGAGATGCACGAGGTAGTTGAGGGGGAGGTAATCGACGTCGCCCCCTACGGTGCGTTCATAAGGATAGGTCCCATGGACGGTCTCGTCCACATAAGCCAGCTCATGGACGACTACGTCGTCTTCGATGAGAAAAACAAGCAGTTCCTCGGCAAGGAGACGAAGAGGATACTCAAGCTCGGTGATGCGGTCAGGGCAAGGATCATAGCAGTTAGCGTGAAGAGCCGCGTTATCAGGGAGAACAAAGTCGGCCTAACGATGAGGCAGCCCGGGCTCGGCAAGAGGGACTGGATAGAGAAGGAGAAGAGGAAGGCCAAGGAGGCCTGATCCATGGTGAAGGAGAGGGCATGCAGGCACTGCCATTACATAACAACCGAAGACCGCTGTCCGATCTGTGGGAGCAGGGATCTCAGTGACGAGTGGTTTGACCTCGTTATAATAATCGATCCCGAGAGGAGCAGGATAGCCAAGAAGCTCGGGGTCACGGTTCCGGGCAAGTACGCAATACGCGTGAGATGAACATGAGCGGGGACTTTTACTTTCTTTTAACGCCCGAACTTCGAAGGGAGCTCAAGGAACCCCTCGGTGAGCTGGTCAAGGGGCCCATCCCGGAACCCTACGTTAAGCTGAGCCCCCTCCTGAGGGGTGCGCCTTTTCTTGTAACGGTTGGGGACGTTGTTACTGAGAACGTGGTCGCACTCGGGATTCTCCCGGGAGTGGCGATATACGACCACAGAACCAAAAGAAAGGACTACAACCCTGCAATCTACTCGAAGGCGGCCTTTATGACGGTTAAAAATCCCCCGGGGACTGTAACGAAAGCTTTATTAGAGGCCGTCAGAAGGGGGATTGAAACCGCCCTGAGGGGCAAGCGCGTCCACATAAAGGTGAACGGTGAGGAGGACCTCGCGGCCATCCCTGCCGTCCTCTACGCTCCTAACGGCTCGGTCGTACTCTACGGCCAGCCCGACGAGGGGGTAGTGCTTATAAGGGTAACACCCGAATGCAAGCGCAGGTGTGGAAGGATACTCGCGAAGATGGAGGTGGTTCGCAATGGAGATTAGGGTTACAGAGGTTAAGGAGAACAAACTCCTCGGAAGGAAGGAGATACACTTCGAGGTCATGCATGCCGGGGAAGCGACCCCGAGCAGGGAGGCGGTGAAGGGCAAGCTCGCGGCGATGCTCGACCTCGATCCCAACACGATGGTCATCCAGTACGTTAGGAGCTACTTCGGAAGCCACGTCAGCAAGGGCTACGCCAAGGCCTACGAGACGAGGGAGAGGATGCTTTACATCGAGCCTGACTACGTCCTCCTCCGTGAGGGCTTCATCCAGAAGGAGGAAGAGTGAGGTGGTTTGAATGGCCAGGAAGAAGAGGACGAGCCAGAAATGGAAGCTCTACCAGGTTAAGGGCGGCAAGGTCATCAGGAAGAACAAGTTCTGCCCGCGCTGCGGCCCAGGCGTCTTCATGGCCGACCACGGCGACCGCTGGAGCTGCGGAAGGTGCGGCTACACCGAGTGGAAGAAGTGATCTCCTTTTTCTTTTGGCAATCTTTGAAACTTTGGTACACCTGCTGGGAAAACGGCTCGCTCAAGAACCCGGTAGGTTCAAAAACCTTATCTTACTACGGGTGCCATGCCAGCCTACTACGGCCTCAAGCTCAAACTCCACCCCCAGGTCTACGAGCCGGCAGAGGACACCTTCCTGCTCGCCGATAACCTCGTGGTTAAACCCGGGGACAGGGCCCTTGACATGGGTACGGGCAGCGGCCTGATAGCCCTTCTAATGGCAAAAAAAGCTGAATTCGTCCTTGGAGTGGACGTCAATCCGATAGCAGTGGAGCTCGCGAGGGAGAACGCTAAAATAAACGGCATAGGCAACGTGGAGTTCATCGTCAGCGACCTCTTTGAAAAGGTGGAGGGGAAGTTCGACTTGGTGACCTTCAACGCTCCCTACCTGCCCGGTGAAGCCAAAGAGCCAATAGACCTCGCCCTCGTCGGCGGTGAGGGGGGCCGGGAGGTTGTTGACCGCTTCATCGGGGAGGTTGGAGACTACCTCAGGGCAGGTGGGATGGTTCAGCTCGTGCAGAGCTCCATAACTGGAATCGAGGAGACCTTAAGGCTCTTCAAGAAGTTTGGGTTCCAGGCGAGGGTTGCCGCAAGGGTCCATTTCTTTTTTGAAGACATAGTACTCGTAAACGCCAAAAAAGTTTAAGAAGTCCCCCCACTAACTTGGGATGATTGTAATGAGTGCTGGTTACAGTCTGGCCGCGGTTGCCGCTGGGGGTTTAATCCTGATCATCGGTGGTGTAGTCCTGTTCCGGTCTTACACCTACTACCGTATGTTCTCAAGCCTTGAAGCTAAGAAGCTCGCGAGGCTCTCAGAGCTTTCTGCCCTTATGGCGGTGTTTGGGAGTCTCTCCGTAATCTACAGCGGTCTCACAGGTGAGAACATCTGGCCCATAATAGCTGCCTTTTACAGCGTTTCCTACCTCCTGGTTCTCTGGGCGGTTCTCTACTACCTCGACATGCTCTACCGTCATAGCGTCGTTAATAAAAAGGGAGGAGAGCCGCCCGGAGAAGTGGAGGAGAGCAAAAACCTGCTCAAGGGCGGCTTCTCAATAAGTCCCGAGCAAATACGCTATCTCAATGCTATCTGTAACAGGTTCAATGGAAAGGTTTACGTGGGGAGGAGCAGAAAGCCGAGGGGTTGCGATGCCTTCGATCTCTCCCTCTGGCTCACGCGCATCGAGGCCCCGAACAGCGTTGACCCCTCCAAGCTCCACGTAATCCAGGGCCGTATCTTAGAGTTTCTCGCCGGTAAGAAAGGGTCCCTCGTGGTCTTGGACGGCATCGAGTACCTTCTCCTCCACAACGATTTCAAGGGGCTCGTCAAGTTCCTCACCTCCCTCAAAGACCACGTTCTCCTTTATGACTCCCTTCTCATAGTTATCCTCGATCCAAGGGTTCTCGACAGGAGGCAGCATTCTGTCCTCCTCAGGGAGTTTCCGGAGTTCAACTTTGAGGAGATCATAACCGAGGAGGAGAGGAAGGCCCTCTTCGGTGCCCTGACCAAGGAGGAGCTTGAGAAGGCTGAGGAGACGCGTCAGTCCGGAACCTCGTGATGCTCCCGGCATCTTGCCTCGTAGCTCTCCCTCCCGCCAACCTGTATGACGGGTGAGTTTCTTGGAGCGGGCTTTCCGTCAATGAGCCTCTGGCTCCTCGTTGCCGGTCTGCCACAGACCGTGCAGACGGCTGTGAGGTAAACTATGTTGTCGGCCCTGACGAGGAGCTCCATGGTAACTGGAAAGGGATCGCCCTTGAAGTCGAGGTTGAGCCCGCTTGCTATGACGTAAACCCCCTCATCGGCCAGGCCGTTTAGAACATCCACTATGCCCATGGGGAAGAACTGAACCTCGTCCACACCTATGACTTCAAGGCCCTCCCCGAGGGTTCTCTCCCTTATGGCCTTAACTCCCTCCTCGGTCGTTGGCACCACGTAGGCTCCGTAGCTCAGCCCGTTGTGGGCGACAACTTCCTCGGCAGAATAGCGGGTGTCTATGGTCGGCTTGAAGAGGGCAACCTTCCTCTTCGCGAAGGCCTGTCTCTCGATCCTCTTTATTAGCTCGGTCGTTTTCCCCGCGAACATTGGGCCGGTGATTACCTCAAGAAACCCTCCGGGATGCATTCGATCACCGGGAGAGGTAGGGGAGGCCGGTTAAAACTTTACCGTTCCGCCTTCCTCACTATCAGCTTGACGCCGTCCACTTCTGTGACCTCCACCCTGTCACCTGGCTTGAGATCCTCCTCGCTGAGGGCTATCCACCTGTCGCCTTCGAGCTCCACGAGGTAGTGATCTTCCCCGACTTTGACAACCCTTCCGACCTTCCCGACCGGGTCGAAGGTGTACTTCTTCTCCTTTTCCCCGATGTCCTCAACGTCCTTCCTGATGTACCTGCCGACCGCTATGTAGGCTACCACCGCCGCTATCAGCGACAGGACGAAGCTCTCCATGAAGTTCATCCCGAAGCCGAGGAGGATCCCGAGAGTGGCGAAGGCAACACCGATGGGAGTTATGAAGGCGGTGACCATCATGTCCAGGAGAATTACGAGCAAGCCCAAGATGAGGAGAAGAATGGGGAGGGGGTCCATGCTCCCTCACTCCATAAGCTTTTTGAGCTTTTCAAGATCCTCATCGTTCATTCCGCTTTCTACAGTCTGGAGCCTTTCCTCGCCCTCTCCGCCTCCGGCTGGAGGGGTAGCGGGTATCGGAGTCTCCTTGACCTTTTGGAGTATCCTGAGGAGGCCTATCAGCGACTCAGTATCGTACGGGACTATGAGGTTGCCGTACTTGGCGAGGTCAGGGAGCTTCTCGATGTACTGCAGCGTGAGGTACTTCTCATCCGCCATCCTGAGCGCATCAAGGACCTTCCTGATAGCCTGGGCCTGGCCCTCCGCGATGAGTATCTGCCTCTGCTTCTCGCCCTCAGCCTTCAAGATAGCCGCCTGTTTCTGGCCCTCTGCCTCTCTGATGGCCGCTTCCTTCTTACCCTCCGCGAGGAGGATCATGGCCCTCTTCTCACGCTCTGCCGTCATCTGCTTGGCCATCGCCTCCTGGATGTCCTTCGGCGGGTCTATGCGCTGTATCTCGACGCGGGTTATCTTGACGCCCCAGCGGTCGGTTATCTTGTCGAGCTCCTCCCTAAGGCGGGCGTTGATTATGTCCCTCCCGCTCAGCGTCTCGTCGAGCTCCATCTCACCAATTATGGCACGGAGGTTCGTCTGGGCGAGTTTGATTATCGCCATCAGGAAGT
>WAKU01000070.1 GCA_015523195.1 Thermococcus sp. | reverse complement strand
TCGGGGCACTGAAGGAGCTGGGGAAGTTCGGCATCAAGGTCGAGGCCCTAAACGAGGCCGACCACGGCGAAGAGCCGGTAAACGATGAATGAGATGATTATGGCTATTGTCGGGGTGGCCACCCAGCCGAAGAGGATGTCCCAGATTACCTTCCTGTCAACGCCCCCTCCCGTCGTCAGGCCGACTCCCACCACGCCGCCCACTATCGCCTGGCTTGAGCTAACTGGGAGGCCGATCATGTTGGCCATGCTGACCGCTATCGCCGAGCCAAACTGGGCCGCGAAGGCCGAGATCGGGCCGAGGGCGGTTATCTTCTTTCCAACGGTGTGTATGACGGCGTAGCTGAAGGTGAGTGAACCCGTGGCGAGGCTTAAGGCTACGATGACCCCTGCCACCCTCGGCTCTAAGAAGCCCGCCCCCACCACGGGGCCCGAGGCGTTTGCAACTTCGTTCGTCCCGAAGTTGAAGGCCATGTAGGCCCCTCCGAGGATCGCCAACATTTTGTAGAACAGTTCTATCATTGAGACGCTCTTCATCCTTGACACAACAGCCCCGTAGAACCTGTAGAGAACAGCGGCGAGAACCCCGGCGAGGATCGGGGAGATAACCCACGCGGCCGCTATCTCCTCCATCGTTCTCCAGTTTATGGGGGCGTTTATGCTCAGGCCGACCCCGAGGACACCGCCCACTATCGCCTGGGTCGTTGAAACGGGGAGGCCCCTTATGGTGGCTATCGTCACCCAGACGCCGGCGGAAAGAAGGGCTATAACCGCGAGCTCAAGTGTAAGGTATCCGGGGGGGATTATACCCTTCCCGACGGTTTTCATGACTTTATAACCCCTCAGGTAAGCCCCCATCAGCGTGAAGATGGCTATCGTCAGTGTGGCCTGCCTGAAGCTCAGGATGCCCGCACCCACGGCAGTTCCCATCGCGTTGGCCGAATCGTTGGAGCCTATGTTCCAGGCGATGTAAAAGGCGGTTGCGATGAGGGCGATGCCCACTGCTTCCATTCGATCACCCCGGCTATATAGATTATATTGCGGTTCATAGACTATTTAACCGCCCTTTAAAAGATTTTGCTGGAGGTTCCCTTGGAATTCTCCTTTTGAAAAGCGCTGATGCCACTTCCTGTTCACTCCTACCCATCTTTCATCCGAAGGAGCTTAAACCGATACCGAAACATAAATAAATGCCCCCGGCCAACTTCAGGTGAAAACTCCAAGGAGGCAGGAAGATGATTGAGATACGTTTTCACGGTAGGGGTGGACAGGGCGCCGTTACGGCCGCCAACATCTTGGCCTCTTCAGCCTTTAAGGAGGGCAAGTACGTCCAGGCGTTCCCGTTCTTCGGCGTTGAAAGGCGTGGGGCGCCGGTTACCGCTTTCACAAGGATAGACGACAAGCCCATAAGGATAAAGACCCAGATCTACGAGCCGGATATAGTCGTCGTTCTCGACCCGAGCCTCTTGGAAACCGTTGACGTCACGGCCGGACTCAAGGACGGCGGGACAGTCATAGTAAACACGGAGAAGAGCAAGGACGAGGTTCTGAAGGAGCTCAAGAAGAAGCCGGCGAAGTTAGCACTCGTAGATGCGACAACAATAGCCCTTGAAGTCCTCGGTTTGCCGATAACCAACACCGCGATCCTCGGTGCCGTCGCAAAGGCCACTGGTATAGTCGGTCTCGACTACGTCAAAGAGGCCATAAAGGAGACCTTCTCCGGGGCACTCGGCGAGAAGAACGCCAAGGCCGCTGAAGAGGCCTACAACAAGACAGTCGTCTACGAGCTCTGATCTTCTCTTCCCTTCCTTAACTCGAAGGTGGTGATGGGATTGGAGAACACCCTGTTCGGGGAGAAAAAAGCCGAGGCGAGGAAGCTGACCTTCCGGTCTATCGAGCAGTATCCAGAGGCCCCGGTAAGCCTCGGTACTACTTTAAGCAACTTCACCGGCGACTGGAGAACTTTCATGCCCGTTATAGACGAGAGTAAGTGCGTCAAGTGCTACATCTGCTGGAAGTTCTGCCCGGAACCTGCAATCTACATCAAGCCTGACGGTTACGTGGCTGTGGACTACGACTACTGTAAAGGTTGCGGGATATGCGCCAACGAGTGCCCCACGAACGCGATAACGATGGAGAAGGAGGAGAAGTGATATGGCCGAGTACAAGCCGATTAGGAAGGTTGTGAGCGGCAACTACGCCGCTGCATACGCGGTCAAGCACGCGCGCGTTCAGGTCGTCGCCGCTTACCCGATCACGCCCCAGACGAGCATCATCGAGAAGATAGCCGAGTTCATAGCCAACGGAGAGGCCGACATCCAGTACGTCCCGGTCGAGAGCGAGCACTCGGCCATGGCCGCAACCATAGGTGCATCCGCAACAGGGGCGAGGGCCTTCACAGCCACCGCCGCCCAGGGATTGGCTTTAATGCACGAGATGCTCCACTGGGCGAGCGGGGCGAGATTACCGATAGTTATGGTTGACGTCAACCGTGCCATGGCTCCCCCCTGGAGCGTCTGGGACGACCAGACCGACAGCTTGGCCCAGCGCGACACGGGCTGGATGCAGTTTTATGCGGAAAACAACCAGGAGGTCTACGATGGCGTTCTGATGGCCTTTAAGGTGGCCGAGACAGTCAACGTCCCCATAATGGTCGTCGAGAGCGCCTTCATCCTGAGCCACACCTACGACGTCGTCGAGATGATCCCCCAGGAGCTCGTTGACGAGTTCCTTCCGCCGAGGAAGCCCCTCTACACACTCACCGACTTCGACAACCCGATATCGGTTGGTGCTTTGGCGACTCCAGCGGACTACTACGAGTTCCGCTATAAGTTAGCCAAGGCCCACGAAGACGCCAAAAAGATCATCAAGGAGGTCGGAAGGGAGTTCGGCGAGCGCTTTGGAAGGGACTACAGCGACATGATAGAGAAGGGCCACGTTGACGATGCCGACTTCGTGTTCATGGGCCTTGGCTCGCTTATGGGCACGGTGAAGGAGGCCGTTGACCTTTTGAGGAGCGAGGGCTACAGGGTCGGCTACGCAAAGGTGAGGTGGTTCCGCCCGTTCCCGCGGGAGGAGCTCCTCGAGATAGCCGAGAAGGTCAAGGGGATAGCGGTTCTGGACAGGAACTTCTCCTTTGGACAGGAGGGCATACTCTTCAACGAGGCCAAGGGAGCGCTCTACGGCACCGGTGCGAGGCCGATAATGAAGAACTACATCGTTGGCCTTGGAGGAAGGGACTTTACGGTCAGAGACGTCAGGGCCATAGCCGAGAACATGAAGGCGATAATAGAGAGCGGAAAGCTCGATAGAGAGGTTGAGTGGTTCCACCTTAAGAGGTGAGGGAGATGGAGATTCCCGAGAGCGTTAAGAAGAGGCTGACCCTCCCCGCGGAAGAGCACTTCTACGCCGGTCATACGGCCTGCCAGGGCTGCGGCGCTTCCCTCGGACTGAGATACGTCCTCAAGGCCTACGGGAGGAAAACGATAGTCGTCATCCCGGCCTGCTGTTCGACGATCATAGCCGGTGCCTGGCCCTACAACACCCTCGACGCCAACCTCTTCCACACCGCTTTTGAGACGACCGGCGCGGTTATGAGCGGCATTGAGGCCGCTTTGAAGGCGATGGGGTACAAGGTCAAGGGCGAGGATGGAGTCATGGTGGTCGGCTGGGCCGGTGACGGCGGAACAGCTGACATAGGCCTGCAGGCTTTGAGCGGCTTCCTTGAGAGGGGGCACGACGCGGTCTACATAATGTACGACAACGAGGCCTACATGAACACCGGGATCCAGAGGAGCGGTTCAACGCCCTACGGTGCTTGGACGACCAACACCCCCGGAGGAAAGAGGCACTTTTTGGAGAAGAGGCACAAGAAGAAGGTCATAGACATTGTCATTGCCCACGAGGTTCCCTACGCGGCAACGGCGAGCGTTGCCTACCCCGAGGATTTCATTAAGAAGCTCAGGAAGGCGAAGGAGATACCAGGGCCGAGCTTCATCCAGCTCTTCAGCCCGTGCCCGACCGGCTGGCGCTCACCGACAGACAAGAGCATTGAGATAGCCCGCTTAGCGGTTCAGACCGCCTACTTCCCGCTCTTCGAGTACGAGAACGGCAAGTACAGGATAAACATGCCTTCCACGAGGAGGGAGCCGAAGCCTATAGAGGAGTTCCTCAAGCTCCAGGGCCGCTTCAAGTACATGACCAGGGAAGACGTTGAGATACTCCAGCGGTGGGTCAATCACGAGTGGGAGAAGCTGAAGAAGCTCGCGGAGGTCTTCGGCTGACCCTTTCCTTGTTTGATAGTTTTGAGTCCCAAATGAAAACTCACAGGGGTGATACGTATGGCTGAAAGCCCGTTTAAGGCCGACATCGAGAGGGTTGAGAGGGAGTACAGCGAAAAGATGACCCCAGGCGCGATAGCCCGCATCCCGGGGAGCAGCGTCATAAACAAAACGGGCTCGTGGAGGGTCTTCATGCCCGAGTTCAACCGCGACAAGTGCGTCCGCTGCTACCTCTGCTACATCTACTGTCCCGAGCCGGCTATCTACCTCGACGAGGAGAACTACCCGGTCTTCGACTACAACTACTGTAAGGGCTGCGGGATATGCGCCAACGAGTGCCCGACAAACGCGATAGTTATGGTTAGGGAGGCTAAGTGAGGTGGTGGAAGATGCCGATTAGAACCGTTATGAAGGCCAACGAAGCGGCCGCTTGGGCGGCCAAGCTTGCAAAGCCGAAGGTCATAGCGGCTTTCCCGATTACTCCATCGACGCTCGTTCCCGAGAAGATCAGCGAGTTCGTCGCCAACGGAGAGCTCGACGCCGAGTTCATAAAGGTCGAGAGCGAGCACTCAGCTATCTCAGCCTGTGTTGGAGCTTCAGCGGCTGGCGTCAGAACCTTCACGGCAACGGCCTCCCAGGGCCTCGCCCTGATGCATGAGGTTCTCTTCATAGCCGCCGGCATGCGCCTTCCAATCGTTGTTGCCGTTGGAAACCGCTCTCTCTCGGCACCGATCAACATCTGGAACGACTGGCAGGACAGCATAAGCCAGCGCGACACGGGCTGGATGCAGTTCTACGCCGAGAACAACCAGGAAGCTTTGGATCTCATACTCATAGCCTTCAAGGTTGCCGAAGACGAGAGGGTTCTTCTCCCGGCGATGATAGGCTTCGACGCATTCATCTTGACCCACACGGTCGAGCCCGTGGAGATACCGGACCAGGAGGTTGTGGACGAGTTCCTCGGTGAGTATACCCCCAAGCACGCCTATCTCGACCCGGCTAAACCGATAACCCAGGGCACTTTGGCGTTCCCGGCCCACTACATGGAGGCCCGCTACACCGTCTGGGAGGCCAACGAGAACGCCAAGAAGGTCATTGACGAGGTCTTTGAGGAGTTCGAGAAGCGCTTTGGCAGGAAGTACAGCAAGGTGGAGGAGTACAGAACCGACGACGCCGAGATAGTGCTCGTCACCATGGGCTCCTTAGCCGGAACGGTGAAGGAGTACGTCGACCACCTCAGGGAGAAGGGAGTGAAGGTCGGCGCTGCAAAGCTCACAGTTTACCGCCCGTTCCCAGCGGAGGAGGTCAGGGAGCTCGCAAAGAAGGCGAAGGTCATAGCGCTCCTTGAGAAGAACGTCACCTTCAGCATCGGCGGGGCCCTCTTCCAGGACTTCAGCAGGGCTCTGGTAAACCAGAAGGAGAAGCCCATACTGATAGACTTCATCCTCGGACTCGGCGGCAGGGACGTTACCTTTGGGAACCTCGATGAGGTGGTGGGCATAGCCCAGAAGGCCATCGCCGGTGAGGAGTTTGAGGAAGTCAACTGGATCGGCCTGAGAAAGGAGATACTGTGAGGTGATGAAGATGGCCGTTAGGAAGCCCCCGATCACAACTCGCGAGTACTGGGCGCCTGGACATGCAGCCTGCGCCGGCTGCGGGTGCGCTACCGCCCTCAAGTTAGCTACCAAGGCCTTCAGCGAGGCCATGGAAGAAAAATACGGCGATCCAAACGCCTTCGCCATAGCACAGGCAACCGGATGCATGGAGGTCGTCTCGGCGGTCTTCCCGTACACCGCCTGGAAGGCCCCCTGGGTTCACGTGGCTTTTGAGAACGCTGCTGCAGCTGCCAGCGGCGTTGAGGCAGCGTGGAAGAAGCTCGGAAGGAAGGGAAAGATATTGGCTATAGGCGGTGACGGCGGAACAGCCGACATAGGTATGCAGGCCCTCTCAGGAATGCTCGAAAGGAGGCACAACGTGGTCTATTTGATGTACGACAACGAGGCCTACATGAACACCGGAATCCAGCGCTCAAGTTCAACCCCCTACGGGGCCTGGACTACAACTTCACCGCCCGGAAAGTACTCAATCGGTGAGGACAAGCCCAAGAAGTGGGTGGCTTTGATAGCTGCGGCCCACCAGATACCCTACGCAGCAACCGCCAGCATAGGGAACGCCTTCGACTTCGTCAGGAAGATGAAGAAAGCCGCTAAGGTCGATGGCCCGGCCTTCGTCCAGGTTCACTGCACCTGCCCGACCGGCTGGAAGAGCCCACTTGAGAAGGGCGTTGAGATAGCCCGCTTAGCTATCGAGACCGGTGTCTGGCCGCTCTTCGAGATAGAGAACGGCGACTTCTTCCACATAAAGATACAGCCGCCCGGAGGGGGAGCGAAGGTCAAGCGCGAGGGAGGAAAGGTAGTGGCAATAGAGTTCAAGAAGCCCATCGAGGAGTACCTCAAGTTGCAGGGCAGGTTCAAGCACCTCTTCAAGAGGCCGGAAGCGATAGACGAGATGCGCGAGCAGATCAAGGCCATGTGGAAGGTTCTCGGCGTTGACGTCACCCTCCCCAAGCCGGGAGAGTGAGCCCATTTCCTTTAATTTGTTTTCACATGCCGTCATCTTTTTATACTGTACTCCCTACCTCCTGATGGGAGAGACATGTACATCGAGCACGCACCGAGTCCCGTTACATTTGGAGCCCTCCTCGTCGTCTATTACTTCTCCATCCCGTTAGCCATCATAGCCTGGTACTGGAGGAGCTACAACTACATAAGGAAGGGGAGGTTCATGCTCAGGCGCCTTTTCCTGTACCTCCTCATAGGAGTTCTCCTGACCTCCCTCGCCTCCTACAAAATGGTCTCGATATACTTCTACATCCACTCCCCTGCGGATGGGGAGACCTGCATGAGCTCCTCCTGCATCTTCTCCTCCCCCCTGCTGAAGGAGTACCACGTTGAGGCCTCAAGTCTGAAGTCCTTCGGCGTTCCATCCGCCGGCCCGATGACCCTCTACTGGGTCTACGATACTGGGATCAATACGACCCTCGAACTGCCCACCCTGATGAAGTACGTGGTCGTGGTCAGGCCCCTCCTGCTCGTTCCCTCAACGGAGGTCAGCGTCTACTACGTCTCCGGCGGAAGGGCCGTCCTCAGGAAAAAGTTCTACGTGACCTGGCCCTTTATGCCCGGCGGGGTTCTGACGAGGGAGCTCGGAGTGAGGTTCACCGTCTTGATAGCCCCTGGAAAAAGCGGGCCCGGGGTTTAGCTCCCCTTCCCTGAAACGGGGGAGTCTGGACGAAGCCTTGGCTCAGGCGCTTCTTCTTTCTCGACAGGGCCAGTTGGGGAAGCTCCCTGTCAAACCTAACGTTCTCATGCCCTCTAAACAGGGTTCATGCCGGGGCTCTGAATGAGGGGGAGAGGGCGAGACCCTGGAAGATAATGACAGGATGGGCACATTTGAAAACTCGACGTTCTGACACACGCCTCAACTTCTTTTAACAAAATCCCGGCAAACTTTTAAGGGATTTTTCTTCTTTCTTTACCTTTCCCTGCGATTCCATGCCCTTCTGCCCCTGATTTCGGCAAACGGCTATTTATATTTCGGCTTTCGACTAATTAAACCTTCCTAACTTTCTTTCGTCATCTAACGATTGTCACCTTGACAATCGCCGAAAAAAATTTAAGGGGATCCAACGTCTTTTCCGAGGAATTGGGTGGTTGCCATGCAAGTAGGCGAAGGATTTTTGAAGGAGCGCTACATTCCTTTACAGGCCTTTCGAGAAGAGCACGGGAAGTCCATCGAGAACCTTGAGGAGTTCTGGGCCGAGCAGGCGAAGGTCGTAGACTGGTTCAAGACCTGGGATAAGGTCTTAGACGACTCAAACGCCCCGTTCTTCCGCTGGTTCGTCGGGGGCGAGCTGAACGCGAGCTACAACGCCCTTGACAGGCACATAAAGGCCGGAAAGAGGAACAGGGCCGCTATAATCTGGGAAAGCGAGGCCGGGGAAACGAGAACCTTAACCTACTACGAGCTCTACCGCGAGGTCAACCGCTTCGCATCCGTGCTGAAGAACCTCGGCGTCGGGAGGGGGGACAGGATAGTAATCTACATGCCCCTCGTTCCAGAAGTGGTTGTAGCGATGCTCGCCAGCGCGAGGATCGGGGCAATTCACAGCGTCGTCTTCTCGGGCTTTTCAGCGGAGGCTTTAGCGACGAGGATAAACGACGCTAAGGCCAAGGTGGTAATCACCGCCGATTACCTTTACAGGCGCGGCAAAGCGTTAAACCTCAAGGAGATAGTTGACAAGGCGTTAATCGGGACGCCAAGCGTTGAGAGCGTCGTTGTCCTCAAGAGGGGCTCCGATGAGGTTAACATGGTCGAGGGAAGGGACTACTACTGGCACAACCTCCTTGAGGGGGTAGAAAAGTACGTCGAGCCCGTCCCGGTCGAGAGCAACCACCCGCTGTTCATCCTCTACACGAGCGGAACAACGGGAACGCCGAAGGGTATAATCCACTCCACAGGCGGCTACCTCGTTTACGTTGCAAAGACGATGCAGTGGGCCTGGGGGATAAGGGGAGACGACCTCTTCTGGAACACCGCCGATGTCGGCTGGATTACGGGCCACAGTTATCTCGTCTACGGGCCTTTGAC
>WAKU01000069.1 GCA_015523195.1 Thermococcus sp. | reverse complement strand
CCCCTGAATTCATCAAAGCTTCGCTCCTTCCTGGAATCCCAGTACGTCCCGGAGGCAGGCCTCCTTAGGGCCGCGGTAAGGGCTTATCCAGACAACGAGACCATTTACATAGCCAACGACAACCTCTTAGCTTCGCGTGCGCTGATTGTCCTCGGATCTCCCCTTGGAAAGAGGGTTCTCAAAAACCTCGATGCCAACTATTCCTGTGGCTGGAACGGAAAGGTTGATCCGCTCCTCGGAAGGCCCATAAGAGGATTCTACTGCACCGAAACAAAGAACCTGGGGAGGGTTTATTCCCGGAAGTTCAACGCAACGTTTGAGATAAAATACGAGATCGCCAACACCTCGTGCAGGATGGGCGACTGGGAGTCCTACGCCGATCTCCTCGTTTACGGGGCTTTGAACGAGCTCATGAACGGAAACGAAAGCGGCGCCCTTGAGCTCTATTCTAAGCTCCTCGGGCTGTGGGATGGGAACGGCTTCAGGGATAGGGCCTTCGATGGAACTTACCAGACCTACAAGTGCGCCCTTTTCATTTACCTCTACCGCGCATTGGGAGCGCCTGCGGAGGGTGGAGAGGTCTACTCACGCTGTCTTAACGTGGTCTCTTCCCTGCAGGCCGAGAACGGTGGAGTAGTCACGGGATACCGGGTTGAGAATAGGGAAATCGTCCCGGTTGGCGATACCAACACTGAAACGACCTCCATCGTTGCCTTAGCGCTCTACTCGGACTATCCCAAGAGAATCGGAAAGGTTTAAATAACATGATGATGAATATATACTCATGATAATGCAAAAGTTCGTGAACAGGAAGGATGAGCTTTCAAAACTGAGAGAGGCGTTTGAGAGAAACTCGCTCATAGTAGTCTACGGCAGGAGGAGGGTTGGAAAGACACGGCTGTTGGTCGAGGCCGTCAGGGACAGACCGCACGTCTACCACCTCTGCAAGGAGGAGGAAGTCAGCGAGACCTTGAAGGCCCTGAGTATCAAGCTCTTCCGCCTTACAGGAAATGAAGAATTCATTAGAAAACCCCTTTTCTCCTTTGAAGAGTTCTTTGAGGCGTTGCCCCCAGGAACTGTGCTCATCCTCGATGAGTTCCAAGTACTCGTCCGCAACTACCCTCGAATCCTTGGAATTCTTCAGGAATACTTAGATTTCCATGCCAAAGCCCCCATAGTGCTCTGCGGCTCAATCGTTTCGATGATGGAAGAGCTGACGCAATACGGGAGCCCGATTTACGGGAGAAGGTCCCTGGCGCTTAAGGTCGAACCGCTGAAGTTCTTTCACATTGGAGAGTTTTTCCCCTCCTACTCAATGGAAGAGCTCGTGGAGGCGTACTCCATACTGGGCGGCGTCCCGGAGTACCTCCTGAGGTTCGATCCGTCCGTTAGCGTTGAAGAAAATGTGAGAAGGGAGTTCTTCGGGAGGGGATTCCTGTACAACGAGGCGGAGTTCCTGCTGAGATACGAGCTTCGAGACCTGAGCGTCTACAACACAATCCTTGAGGCTATAAACTACGGTCACAGATCGTTCAACGACCTGAGGAACGCAACGGGAATAGACGGTTCGAAGCTCCCCCGCTACCTCGGCGTTCTCATCGAGCTGGGAATTGTGAGGAGGGAAACCCCCATAACCCTCAAGGAGCGCGAGAGGTCGAAGAGGCGGAACTCAAGGTATACCATAGCGGACAACTACTTCGCCTTTTACTACTCCTTCGTCCACCCGTTTAAGGAGGAGATAGAGCTTGGACTCCCTGACGTCCCTCTGGGAAACTTCAGGAAAAACTTCAACCGCTACGTCGGCTTTGCCTTTGAGGGGGTAGCAAAGCAGTTTTTGATAGAGCTTAACAGGGCAGGGAAGTTGCCTTTCCACTTCACAAAGATCGGCCGCTGGTGGCATAAGAACGAGGAGATTGATTTACTCGCTTTGAACGAGAGGGAGGAGAAAGCCCTCTTCGTTGAAGTCAAGTGGAAAGACCTGAGCGAGAGGGCAGCGCGGGGAGTTTTGAGGGACTTGGAGAGAAAGGCTGAACTCGTCGGCATGAAAGACTGGAGGGAAAGCTATGGCCTCGCGGCGAAGGAAGTGGATGGAAAAGAAGAGCTAAGGGAAGAAGGCTACCTCGCGTGGAACTTGAAGGATCTGAGGGGCCTCGATCAGACGTAGAACACCATCCCGTCGTAGGCGACGAGAACCCTGTTCCCCCACCTCTTCCTAACGTACTCGACCAGCTCAAGGAAGGGCAGGTTCTTGTGGGAGATATGGCTCAAAACCGTTCTCTCGGCAAGGGAAAGGCCAATCTCAGATGCCTCGTCGGCGTTGTTGTGGTACGGGTCGTCAAAGCCGGGTGGATACGTGGCGTCAACTATCGCCAGCCTCAGCGGGGCCCTTCTTTCCAAAAACTCCCGCGTCTCCTCTGGAAGGCCCTTCGTGTCGTAGAGTAAAGCCACGCTCTTTCCATTTTCCTCTATCAGGTACCCTAAGGTCTCGACCTGATGGTTGAGCCTTATTGGCGTGATTTTGAGGCTGTCAATGCGCAGGCTTTGACCGGGCTTTATCACGTTGGGCCTAAGGTTCTTCGGGTCGTTGAGGATTAGGGCATCGGCGTGTCCCTCGGGCGCGTAGAGCTTCGTCTCCCTTGCCATCCAGCGGAGCTTGTAGAGGCCGTAGATGTGGTCGTGGTGCCAGTGGGTCAGGAAGATAGCCTCCAGCGGGACGTTGAGGAAGTCCCTTATGTCCGTCCCCACGTCGAAGAGAACCGCTTTTTTGTTCTCGGTGATTATTGCTAGAGTTGAAGGTTTTCTCTGCGCGAAGCCGAACTTCCTTGCCTCGCTGCAGGTCGGGCAGGTGCAGAGGTGAGCCGGAATCCCCTCGCTGCCGCCGGTGCCGATGAAGTAGACTAACATAGCCACCACCTGTTTTATGACCATAAAATAGTTTCGCTTAAAAAGCCTTCCCCCACTCGACCTTAACCGGGTTCACCTTTAGAAGCTCAACATACCTCCTAAAGATCTCCTCGTCAACGATGTGGAACTCGAAGGGATGATAGCATGGAAGTCCTGCCAGCTCTTCGATTTTAACCTCAAGCTCTGCTTTTTCGCGGAGGCTTTTCGGGACATTTCTCACCTTGATGAGGATATCAACGTCGCTCCCGGCCGTGAACTTCCCGGTCAGAACGCTCCCGAAGACGTAGAGCTCGCACTCTCCAAAAACTTCCTCGCAGGCGCGCTTTATCGCCGGAAGGTACCGCCTGTAGTTCTTTATCATGAGGTAGCGCTTTCTGCCGGTCTGGAGAAGGGATTTCTCAAGGTCACGCATCCTCCCTCACCAGTGACCTCGCGAATTCTAAAATCATCTCGGCTGTCTTCTTCACGGCCTCCGCGTCGTAGTCCTCGTAAACAACGGGCTCGTATCTGGTGTCGGTGTAGGCATCTTCAAGGGCCTTTATGTCGTTTCTGTGCTCCCGTATGAAGTTCTCAACCCTCTCCTCCTCCTCAAAGAGCTTTCCAATGGCCAGCAAAAGCTTTCTGATGGAGTGCGTCCTGTACTTCTGTCCGCTGTACTCAAGTATTATCGCCTTCAGCTCAAGCTGAACCGCCTGCTCGAAGTGGAACGATGCTACATCGTACTTTCCGAGCTTCATCAGGTACTCACCGTTTTCCCAGAAGGTTCTCGCCCGCTTTCTCAGAAACTCGACCTCCTCGTAGTGCATTCAACCACCACAAACACTTTAACGCAACCCGATTAATACCTTTCGATGAGGTTCATAGCGGATATGATGCTGGGAAGATTAGCGAGATGGTTGCGTCTCTACGGCTACGACACCCTCTATGGCATAGAGGACGACGACGAGATAGTCAGGATAGCCCTTAGAGAGGACAGGATAATCCTAACGAGGGACTCGGCTTTGACCGAGAGGGCCAAAAAGCTCGGCGTCAAGGCCTTCCTCCTCTCCTCGAACTCCCTCGAAGGACAGGTCGAGGAGCTTAAGCGCCTTGGGGTTGAGTTTGGGGAACTCTTCCCGGCGAACGCCCACTGTCCAAAGTGCAACGGCCCCCTGAGGCGCGCCTCAAAGGAAGAAGTTAGGGGAAAAGTCCCCCCGAAGGTTTACGAGAGGTACGACGAGTTCTACGTCTGCGAGAGATGCGGTCAAATCTACTGGCCCGGGAGGCAGTGGGAGGAGATGCTTAAAATGGACAGGAAGCTGAGGAAGGCTACCTGAGCGGATGGTGGCAGGCCACGAAGTGGTTGTGGCCCACCTCGACCAGCTCGGGCTCCCTTTCTCTGCAGAGCTCATCCGCTAGCGGGCACCTCGGGTGGAAGCGGCAGCCGGAGGGTATGTTGACGGCGTTTGGGACTTCTCCGGTTATCCTGAGCTTTTTCTCCCTCTTCCTCCGGGCTATCGAGGGAACCGCTTGAATCAGGGCCCTCGTGTATGGGTGGGCGGGGTTCTTTAAAACCTCCTCAGTCGGCCCGATTTCGACTATCTTTCCGAGGTACATTACGACTATCCTGTCTGCTATCAGCTTTCCGACGGCTATGTCGTGGGTTATGAAGAGCTGGCTCATGTTGTACTCCTCCCTGAAGGATTCGAGGAGTTCGAGTATTGAGGCGCGCATCGAGACGTCTATCATCGAGACGGCCTCATCTGCAACGACGAACTCTGGCTTCAGCACCATGGCCCTTGCTATGACAACGCGCTGCCTCTGGCCACCGCTGAGGTGGTGCGGATAGCGGTCGTAGAACTCTTCCTCGGGGGTCAGTCCGACGCGCCTGAGCATCTTTAGGGCTATCTCCTTCGCCTCCTCCTTCTCAGCCAGTCCGTGGACGAGGAGCGGGTGGGCTATGGCATCGCCTATCTTCATCCTCGGGCTCAGGCTTGAGTACGGGTCCTGGAAGATTATCTGCATTCTCCTCCTGAAGGGCCTGAGCTCCTCCCTTGAGAGGGCCGTTATGTCGGTTCCGTCGAAGACTATCCTCCCTGCGGTCGGTTCTATGAGCCTCAGCACGGTTCTTCCAGCGGTGGTTTTGCCGCAACCGCTCTCACCTATGAGGCCCAGTACCTCTCCCCTCTTTATCTCGAAGCTTATCCCGTCAACGGCCCTGACGTAGCGCACCGGAACCTTTCTGAGGGCCTCTATTATGCCCCTCTTGACAGGGAAGTACTTCTTGAGGTTTTCAACTTTCAGGAGAGGCTCGCTCATTTCCTCCACACCCCGGGAAAGTGGCACGCAACGAAGTGGCCCCTCTCAACCTCCCTGAAGTCAGGCTCCTCGGTGTCGCAGAGGCCGGCCTTGGCGTATGGACACCTCGGGTGGAAGCGGCAGCCACTCGGGGGACTCCTGAGATCCGGGGGATAGCCCGGAATCGCCCTGACCTTCCCTTCCTTCCACAGGTCTGGTACGGCCTCGATGAGGGCCTTTGTGTAGGGGTGAAGAGGGTTCTCAACTATCTGATCTACAGTCCCTACCTCCACGAGCTTCCCGGCGTACATCACCGCTATCCTGTCGCTTCTCTCCACCGCGAGGGATATGTCGTGCGTGACGAAGTATATGCTCGTCCCCTCCTCCTTCATCCCGTTGAGGATGTCCATTATCGAGTCCTGGACTATCACATCCAGGGCAGTGGTGGGCTCATCCGCTATGAGGAGCTTCGGTCTGAAGGCCATGGCTATCGCTATGCTAACCCTCTGCCTCTGTCCCCCGCTCAGCTGGTGGGGGTAGTAGTTGAACCTGTCGCCGGGGAGGTTGACCCCTTCCAAGAGCTCCTTGGCTTTTCTCTTGGCCTCGGCCTCATCAACTCCGTGAACCGTCATAGCCTCGACCATCTGATCCCCAACCGTCCTCAGGGGGTCGAGACTGGTCATGGGATCCTGGAATATCATCGTCATCTCCTTTCCCCTGATCTTCCTCAGCTCCTCCCCCGGGAGTTTGAGCAGGTTCCTTCCGTTGAAGAGAACCTCCCCCGAGACTATCCTCCCTGGAGACGGGACGAGGTTCATCACCGCGTGAGCGACCGTTGACTTTCCGCTCCCGCTTTCACCCACGAATGTTATCCACTCCCCCTCTCTAACCGAGAAGGATATCCCCTCTGCCCCCTTCACAACACCGCTCAGGGTGTAGTAGTAAACGCTGAGGTTCTTGACTTCGAGCAGCATCTCCATCACCTCGTCCCTAAGGAGAGCCTCTCGTTTATGGCCTCCCCTATCATCGCGAAGCCCATTGCGAGGAGCATTATCATTATTCCCGGGAAGAAGGCCAGCCACCAGTAGCCGTCGAGGAGGAAGGGCTGTCCCACGCGGAGGTCGTAGCCCCAGTCGGGCGTGGGCGGCGTGACTGATAGGCCGAGGAAGCTCAGCCCCGCCTCCGTGAGTATGGCATCGGCGACGCTCAGCGTGAAGACTACGAGCACCGTTGGGAGCACGTTGGGGAGTATGTACTTCCTCATGGTCTCCCAGTCCTTGACGCCTATGGCCCTCGCCGCCTCCACGAAGAGCTGGTTCTTCAGACTGAGGGTCTGTCCCCTCACCATCCTGAAGTAGGTCGGCACGTAGACGAAGGCTATTGCAATCGCGGTGTTAACTGGGCTCGGCCCGAGGACGACCGCTATGACTATGGCGAGTATGAGCGAGGGGAATGAGTAGATGCTGTCCATTATCATGCTGAGGGTTCTGTCCACCTTTCCGCCACGGTAGCCGGAGAGGAGCCCGAGGGGGACGCCTACGATAATCGAGAGCGTCGTCGCTATGGCCACAACGTACAGTATTATCCTGGATCCCCATATTATCCTCGAAAAAACGTCCTGGCCGAGGTTGTTTGTGCCCATGAGGTGCTTCGAGCTGGGCGGTGCAAAGATGTCCGCCCCTATCTGGGTCGGGTTGTAGGGGGATATCCAGGGCGCCAAGAGGGCCATGATGATGACGGTTAAGACCACCGAGGTCCCGAAGAGGAGGAGACCCCTGCCGGGTTTTCTCCCGCGAAGGGGATTGATTATGTAGTCTATGAGCCTCATTCTACCACCTCAGTACTCCACCCTGGGATCGAGGAGCGCGTAGATCACGTCGACCGTCAGGCTTATCAGGCCCACGAAGAGCGCGAAGACTATCACCGCTCCCTCTATCGAGTTGTAGTCGCGGTAGTTGATCCTGTCCATGATGAACGTCCCCATGCCGGGCCAGTTGAAGGTAGTCTCCGTCAGGACGGCCCCTCCGAGCAGTATCGCGAACTGGAGACCCATCAGGGTGACGACGGGGATGAAGGCGTTCTTCAGCGCGTACCAGAGAACCTTCCTCTCGGGGACTCCCCTCGCCCGATAGGCCCTTATGAAGTCCTGACTGAGGACGTCAACCATGTTGTTCCTCACCAGGCGGGTGTATGCGCCGCTGAGGACGGTTCCGAGGGTTATGCTCGGGAGCACCAGGTGCTTCAGGATGCTGCCCAAGGCGGCCCAGTTCCTCTCTATTATGGCATCTATGACATAAAGGCCGGTTATCGAGTGAAAGGAGGTTATGGTCGGATTTATCCTCCCGGAGGTCGGCAGCCAGTGGAGTTTCACACCAAAGAGGTACTGGAGCATCATCCCGAACCAGGGTATGAAGAGGGTGTATGCGACTATGCTGTACACCCTCATTCCGGTGTCCACCGAAGTCCCCTTCTTCACCGCTCCCAAGACACCGGTCGCTATACCGAGCAGGACGCTCACAGTGAAGGCGAATATCGTGAGCTCAACGGTGGCCGGAAGGCGGAGGGCTATGTAGCTTGAAACAGGTTTTCCCATCGGCGACGCCAGCGTAACCCCGAGGTTACCGTGGAGCATCTTCCAGAGGTAGTCGAAGTACTGAAGGTAGAGCGGCTTGTCAAGGCCTGCTAAGTGCTCCAGGTGCTTCAGCTGCTCGGGCGGTATGTTCTTCGTCCCGACGACCGCTAAAATCGGGTTGCCGGGGAGGATCCTCAGGAAGAAGAACACGATGGTGTAGAGGATGAGTATCATCGGGATTATCATGAGACCTCTTATTACTATGTACTTTCCCAAACCCCGCGCCAAACTGCATCCCTCCAAAAAAGGAGAAAGGGCATCAGCCCGTCTTGTAGACGGTGCTGTAGTGGAATATCATATCGGGCCCTATCACAACGCCCTTGACACTCTTCTGCGTCACGACGAAGAGTTTGCCCTGAATGAGCGGTATGTACGGTACGTCCTGGGCGAGTATGTCCTGAACCTGCTCGTAGATCTGAGCCCTCTGGTTCTGGTCGGTTATGGTCTGGGCTTTCTCAAGGAGCTTGTTGACCTGGGTGTTGTTGTAGCCAGTTCCGGCCCAGCTGTTGGCGTTGCTGTCGAGGAACGGGGTCGTGTAATCGTCCGGGTCGAGGTAGTCGGGGTACCAGCCGAGGAGGTAGACCATCATCTGGCCCTTCCTCGCGTAGTCCGTGTATGTGTTCCACTCGGCGCTCTTAATGGTGACCTTGATCATTCCCGTCTTCTCCCACTCGCTCTTGAGAACCTGGGCGAGCGAGGCCTCGGTGTCGCCGTAGTGGGTCGGCGTGTACCAGAGCGTTATCTTCAGCGGATTGCTCTCCGAGTAGCCGGCTTCCTTGAGGAGACTCTTGGCGAGGTCGAGGTTTGCATCGCCGTATTTGGTCTTGAAAACGTCCTTGTGGCTCCACATGCCGTTGGGTATTAGGCTGTAGAGCGGTTCCACAGTCCCCTGGAAGACTATGTTCGAGATTTCCTTCCTGTCGATGGCCGCTGCGAGAGCCTGCCTGACCTTGACGTTCTTCGTTGGGTCAACCTTCGTGTTGAGGCAGACGTAGCGGATGAACGCTCCCGGAACCTCGATGACGTTGAACTGTCCACCGCTCTGGAGGCTCTTTATGTCGGTCGGCCTGAGCGTCCTCCAGGCGATGTCAATCTCACCGTTCTGGAGTGCCAGCCTCATTGTCGAGGCGTCGTTGTAGAACTTGATGATTATCTTCTTGGTTTTGGGCTTTTCGCCGTAGTAGTAGGGGTTCGCCTCAAGGACGAGCTCCTGGTCGCGCACCCACTTGACTATCTTGTACGGGCCTATTCCACCGTAGGTGGCGTCGCTGTCGATCTTGTCGTTGTCGTACTTCGGACTGACAGGGAAGTATGGCGGGGTCGTCAGCAGGGCCAGGAAGTAGGCCGTCGGGTGCTTCAGGTAGAAGACGACGGTGTAGTCGTCCTTCGCCTCAACCTTCTTAACGAAGCTGGTGACGAGCCACGAGGGGTCTCCCTTTATGGTCATTACCCTGTTTATGCTCCTAACGACGTCCTTAGCTGTAAACGGCGTTCCATCGTCAAACTTAAGGCCCTTTCTGAGGTGGAACGTCCATACCGTGGAGTTGTCGTTAACATCCCAGCTCTCCGCGAGACCGGGCTCTATCTCAAGGGTTCCAGGTTTGTACTTGACGAGGCCCTCCATTATGTTGTTGAGAACCTCCCAGGTGTAGAAGTCGTAGGCGTTGGCGGGGTCTATGTCGGTGACCTTATCGGTTACCCCTATTATTATCGTGCTTGAGACCGCGCTGGACGTCGTTGTGGATGACGTTGAGCTGCTCGAACTGGAGGAGGCTGAGCTCGATGACGAGCTTGAGCTCGGGCTTGAACTCGCTGATGGACTTGAGCTCGTGGTGCCCCCTCCTCCAAGGCATCCGCTGGCCACTACCGAAAAAAGAACTAAAAACACTATCAAAACCGCAGCTTTGCTCCTCTTCACGGGTTTCACCCGAAGTCTCTTTATGCACATCGGGGTTTTAAACATTTTGTTATTAGCCTTGTATAATCGTCAATGATTTTTATTTTACTTCCATGTAAATCTTTCCGAAGTGTTACCTTGGCAAAGGCTAATAAGGCCTGCTTCCCACTTCCCTCCATGGACTGGGAGCATTGGAAACCGTTCTACCTCAGAATAGTCCGCGAGATGGGCTACTCTGTCGAGAAGGACAGAAAATCTGCAGAGCTTCTCCGGGCTCTCCTCCTTGAAAGCGATGATTACATCCTCAAGGAGGAGCTCTCGGCGGTCATCGGGAAAAAGGTCTACGTCTTCGGCGCGGGCCCGAGCCTTGAGAAAGCTCTGAAGGAGTTCGACTTCTCGGATGGGACTCTTATAGCGGCCGACGGTGCAACCTCGGCCCTTCTTGAGAAGGGCATAGTTCCCGACGTAATCGTGACGGACCTCGACGGCAGGGTTCCCGACCTCAAGATAGCGAACGAGGGGGGAGCGTTCATGGTCGTCCACGCCCACGGGGACAACGTTGACAAGCTCACGGCCTACGTCCCCCTCTTCTCAAGGATCCTCGGGACGTGCCAGACGGAACCGCTCGACATCGTCTACAACTTCGGCGGCTTCACCGATGGCGACAGGGCGGCTTTTCTTGCGGAGGCCTTGGGGGCAAGGGAGATAACCCTTGTCGGCTTCGATTTTGGAGAGACCGTTGGGAAGTGGAGCAAGCCCTCCCTGAGGGAACACTCCCCCGTATGGGAGAGCAAGAGGAAGAAGTTCGCCTTTGCACGGGAGCTCCTCGACTGGCTTGAGAAAAACGGGAGGGCGAGGCTGGTATACGCCAGCCCCTGATGATTGACCTCCCCTTCACCTCTTCCTGTACAGCAAAGCCGGCAGGACTATCAGGGCAACGGCAAAGGCCGGGCCGCAGATGCCCTTCTTCCCCCCGCTCGGAAGCTCGTACTTGAACTCGACCCTGTCCGGGATCTTCCCCATTAGGGCCTGGTAGTCCTTTAAGGGCGTTCCGTAGCGGAGGAAGACGCTGCTCCTGATGACAACTTCCCGGTCGCTGACCTTCTCCACGGTCATGGAGACGCTGTTCCCGTTGAGGGTAACGTGCACGTCCTCTGGAAGCCCGGTGAACTTCGCCCCCTCCGGGAGGGTGAACCTCGTGACTTTGGTCTCGTTGAGGTTGGCGTCGAGCCTGTTGAGGAACTGCATCGTTCCGAGCTCAAGCTTTGGGTCGTAGGCGTAGACGTAGCTCCCGTTGACTTTCTTAGTGAAGTTCTGGAGGATGAAGTGGTACCTGACGACCAGCGGGCCGGTGGAGTTGAGGTTCAGTATTCTGACCTTCCCAGCTTTCACGGTTACGCCCTGTTCCTGGAACTGCTGGGCGTACTTCTGGTAGAGGCTGTTCTCGGCTTTCTCTACACCCTGGTAGGTTATCTGGAACTTCAGGTAGTTTATGTACGATTCGGGCTCCCTGTACTCCTCAACGCTGTCGAAGACTGTCTGGTTCTTCTCCACCGTTATGTTGTTGAATATCGCCATCTTCCACGTCGTCGAGTTCTCAGAGCCGCTTCTCCCGGCGTACTGGATTACAAAGGTTCTCGGCTTCCCGTATATAGCCTGGATGTCCGCGTAGGTGACGCCCTTCGCGAGGTATATCGTTGACCTTATCGTCACCGTGTTCCCCTCTCTGGTAACGTTTATGCTGACGTAGCTCCCGTGCGATTTTGCCGTGTAGTTCCCGGGGAGAACCTTTAAGGTGGCACCCCTGGGCAGGTGAACAATGAAATTGTTTTCGAGCATGACGCTCCCGTTGAGCTTGGTTGGGTCGATCTGGGCCAGGTCGGCCACCCGCAGGACGTCGAGGGTCACCTCCCAGACGCCGTCGTAGGAGTAGTACTTGGCGAAGTTCGGGACGTAGCCCCTGACCACGGTCTCCAATGGGCCGGTGGAGTTGTAGCCTATTATCTCAGCCGTCGCGTTCTTGAGGGTTAGGCCCTCCCCCGCGAGCTTCTGCGTCGCCTGACTGATGAACAGCTTCTCGGCCTTTTCAAGCCCCGCCTGCACGATGCTCTCCTTCGTTTTGTTCAGGAGATCTGCCGGACCGTAGAGGGTTGTGTTGAGGGTTACGTTGGCTCCCCCATCCCATTGAATCCAGTACTCGTTTCTCTGGCCCTCCTGAAAGCCACCGGCGGCGGAGAGGCCGGCGGTCAAAGTCCCCACCACTAAGAGAAGAGCGAGCAACAGACCGTATTTCCTCATAACTTTACCTCCAATCGTCCTGCCTTAGACTGGGGTTAGAGTATATTAAACTTTGCCATGGAGAGGTTTATAAGCGGGAGGTGGTAGGGGGATTAGGTGACCCGAATGAAGACCGAACGCGCTAAGGACATACTCCTTCAGCTTTTGAAAATCCCCTCACCCTCCGGCAGGGAAGACAGGATAATGCTCCACATCATGGAGTTCCTCCACAGGCTCCACTACGACGTCCACATCGAGAGCGACGGCGAGGTAATAGACCTCGTCGTTAACCCCGACGCGGAGCTCTTCTACGAGGTTCACGTTGACACGATCCCGATAAGGGCCGAGCCATTCGTCAGGGGCAACATACTCTACGGGACCGGCTCAAGCGACATAAAGGGCGGCGCGGCCGCGATACTCCTCATGATGGAGAGCCTGAGGAAAGAGAACAAAGACCTGAACGTCGGAGTGGTCTTCGTCAGCGACGAGGAGTTAGGGGGAAGGGGAAGCGCCCTCTTCATGGAGCGCTACCGGCCGAAGATGGCCGTTGTTCTTGAGCCGACGGATTTGGAGGTTCACGTAGCCCACGCCGGCAACATCGAGGCCTACTTCGAAGTTGACGGGAAAGAGGCCCATGGGGCCTGCCCCGAGAGCGGGGTCAACGCCATAGACGAGACCTACAAGATGCTGGAGGAGCTCAAGGCCCTCGAACCCTTCAAGCAGAAGGGGAAGTACTTCGACCCGCACATAGGCATTCAGGAGCTCCTCTGCGAGAACCCGGTCTATCTCATCCCTGCGCTCTGTAAGGGCCGCTTGGAGGCGAGGCTTCTCCCGAACCAGGAAGTCGAGGACATACTCGACCTTCTCGACCCGATACTCGACGAGTACACCCTCAAATACGAGTACACCGAGATATGGGACGGCTACGAGCTCGAACCGGACGAGGAGATAGTCCAGTTAGCAAAGAAGGCAATGGAGAGAACTGAAATAGACGAGTTCGGTGGCATGAGGAGCTGGACGGACGCGATAAACTTCATGTACAACGGGACGAAAACCATAGTCTTCGGCCCCGGGAACCTCGACATCTCGCACACCAAGAACGAGCACATCGATGTGAGGGACGTAGTTACTGCCAGCGAGTTCCTCAAGGTTCTCAACGAGATCTACGGCGGCGAGTGAGGTAAGCCTTATTAGCTAAGATCCCCCACCAGTAACTGGTGGGGGTATGCTCTTCAATCCAAAACCTAAGAAGAAGAGGAATGAACTGTACGACCGCGAGGAGGAGCTATCCGCCCTCAAGCGTTCCATTGAAAAAGGAGTTCCCCTCGTTGTTCTCCTCGGGATAAGGCGCCTCGGAAAAAGCTCACTTCTGAACGTGGCCCTGGACGAGAGTCCGATAAAAAGCGTCAAGATCGATGCCAGGAGGGTTTATTCACAGCTCGGGAGCGTTCCCCAGAGCGCACTCGCTGAAGTTATCCTCAAAGGCTACCTCAAGGCCTTTCCTAAAGAGAGGATTAGGGAGGCGATAAAAGGAATCCGGGGCGTTCGCATCGCCGGAGTGGGCCTTGAAGTGAGCGTTGCCAAAGGTGTAAACCTCTCCGAAGTTCTTGAGCGGATAAACTCAATGGGAGGGAGGTTCGTTATAGCCGTAGATGAGGCACAGTACCTGAGGTTCTCCAGCGCCAGGTACGCTGAGCTGATAGCGTGGAGCACTGACGAGCTTGAAAACATCAGCTTTATTCTCACCGGTTCCGAAATTGGCCTGCTCGAAGACTTTTTACGTATCCACGACCCGGAGTCAGCTCTCTTCGGGAGGGCGCACGTGAAGATAAAGCTGAAGCGTTTTGAAAGGCACCAGAGCCTCGATTTCCTCAGGAAGGGCTTTGAGGAGATAGGCCTCGAAGTTAGGGACGGAGAACTCGGAGAGGCCGTTGACGAACTCGATGGGATAGTCGGCTGGCTCACCCTCTACGGCTACAACCGCTACCTCGGCCTCTCCCATTGGGAAGCCCTCAAAAAGCTCAAGGGAGATGCTAAGAGACTCATAGTCAGCGAGTTCTCAAAGCTGAAAGAACTTTCGCCCCGCTACGAACTGGCCCTGAAGGCTGTAGCAAACGGCAGGCACCGCTGGCGGGAAATCAAGGAGGCAGTTGAACTCCTCGAGGGGAAGAAAATAGACGACAAGAACTTCTCCAACGTCCTCAACAACCTCGTCCGCTACGGCTACCTTGAGAAGACCGTCGGGGGCTACTCCATTCCAGACCCATTAGTGGAGCTCGCGTTTAAGTGAGGGCACCAGTAACTGGTGGGGCGTTTTTAAACCTCCCTCCAGCCGAGCTTGACCTTGTGGACTATTACATCGGCTTTCTCCACGAGCTCCGGCGGAATGTCGAGGCCCTCCTCAAGGCGGAGCTTGATCTGTCCCTTCAACGCTTTGATTTCCTCGACCACCTCCCCTCTCGCGTAGTGAGCGAGGTCGCCGGCGTACTTGTAGGCCCCCGCTAAGTCGCCTATCTTGAGGTTCACGAGCAGCAGCTCCCCAGCGTAGTAGGCGCTCCTCGACAGATCCCTATCCCCGGCAGATTTCTTCAGGTTCCTCCTGTACTCCATCCCTAAGAACAGTGCGAGCTCACCCTGAAGTTCGGCTGTGCTCTCGTAGCGCTCCTCCTTCCTCTTGGCGAGGCAGCGCATTATAATGTCGTCAAGGGGCTCAGCATCGGGGTTTATTTCACTTGGCCTTTCGGGGGTTTCATAGACTATGGACGAGCTGACCTCCACGAAGTCCTCGCCCTCGAAGGGGAGCTTACCCGTTACAAGCTGGTAGAAGATAACCCCCAACTGCCAGATGTCGGTTCTCTCGTCCGTTGAGCCGAACTTCGATTTGCTTATCTGCTCGGGGGCGGCGTAGTAGGGGGTGAAGCTCACGAACGTGGTCGAGCGGCTCTCCTTCAGGACTTTGCTGAGCCCCCAGTCGCTTATCTTCGGAATCCCGCTCTTCAGGAGGATGTTGCTCGGCTTTAAGTCGCGGTGGATTATCCGGAGTGAATGTGCATACTTCAGGCCTTCGGCAATGTCAAAGACGATTCTCGCGGCCTCCATTGGCGGGAGATAGCCACTCCTCCTCAGGAGGTTTTCGAGAGAGTCCTCACAGTACTCCATCTCGAAGAACGGAATCGGGAGGATGTTGTAGTCGTAAACCCTCACAATGTTCGGGTGCTTCAGCTTCGTCCAGTTCTCGATCTCGCGCAGGAAGGACTTGCCGGTTGCTGAATCGAGACTTATCGGGATTTTTATCGCCACAACTTTTCCGTCCCTCTTCCTCTTGGCCTTGAAGACCCTCGCGAAGCCGCCTTTGCCTATGAACTCGACGTCGGTGTAGAGCTCAGCCAGCTCCTGCGGGAATGTCTTGGGCGTTGTTGGGGATGGTGTGAACTGGGCTGGAGTGTAGGCGGGAGCGGCCGGAGTGGATGACTGGACGGGGGGTGTAATAGCTTTTTCCCCAACTTCAACGGGGATTACCTTCTCGGCTTCGATTTCAAGGCCGTTTACGATAGCTTTAATTTTAATCCTGAAGTCGAATTTTCCGGCGTACTTGGGCTTTACGGTAATGCTCTTGGAGACTTTTTGACCCCTCTTGAGCTCGGGGAACTCGACTTCGGTTTCCTCAAGCTCGAAGAACTCGTTTCCGGAGAGGTCGAGGGTTGCTTTGAGGGAATCGGCGAGGCTGTTGGTGAGGGTAAGCTTGACAGTGGATTCTACGTCCTCAATAAATTTGGAGACTGAGGTGGAAAGCTCTCCTGGGATAACATTGACCAAAACTTTCTTGGCTTCTTCCTTTGCCTCTTTTGAACCCCCCTTAATAGCCTGATTCAAGAACCTTAACTTCTCTTTGTAATCCCTTGTTTTGCTCGCGAGGGTTAAGTAAAGCTCTCCAGATGAAACAAGCCTTGCATCTACTTTCTTTTTGTAATCAATCGCTGGCAATTCAAACATAACATAAAACCCTCCCCATCCTAAATCGCCTTTTTTCTGCGCTCGAATGACCTTCACAATGCTTTCACCGGCTTTGAGCTTCAATGGCATCTCCTTCACTGGGGAGGAGAAGTGCTTATCATTTTTGGGCTTCACTTTGATATCAACGTCAGGGATGCCGCGGTTTGATGCGACTATAAAGACGTCAGCTTCACTCTTTTTTTCATCCTCCTTTGAAATAAGGACGCTAAAATCAATTATGAAATCAATCAGGGTTGCATCAAACTCTTCCCCAAGCTTTTTCCTTGCTCTGGTTAGGTAATCCCAGGCTTTTTGGTACTCTCCCCTTCCAATGGCCCTCCAGAAGTTTGTGAGTTCCTCAACTTCAGAATCATACTGAACCCTAATCTTGGTGCTCCCTTCCACTATGGAAGTTTTCACCGGAACACCTTTTATTGGCTCAAAGACCTTCTTCTTTACCTTGACTTTCTTAGGGACTTTAATCGTCTTCGGGACTTTCACGGTCTTCTTAACTTTTTTCTTTCTGAGCAGGCCGACGGTCTCCCAGACTTCCTTCTCTTCGTAGATTGTCTTCTCCTCAAAAATCTCTTCTTCAACCTCGATTTCTTTCTCTATTCCGGATGCTGTCACCGCAACGTCCGAGTCAGCAACTTTTGCATTGCTCTCCATTACTATTGCGTTTGAATCACGGGAGAACCCCTCCAAATCCCCATCTGGAGGGAGACGGAGAACCCAGATATCCCACCATTTTGATCCAAAACTTGCTGTATTGCCTGCTATTATAATATTGCCTCCCTCATCCAAGAGGACAGATGCAACCTTATCCCTCCATGTTCCCCCGTAGGTTTTCTGCCATTTTACATTCCCCTCGCTGTCAAGCCTGAGAACCCAAACGTCAGCATCACCAGCCCCGAAGCTGTAAGTGTAGCCTGCCACGATGATGCCATCGTTCGGAGCGATGGCAACCGCGTTAGCCTCATCCCAGTCGCTTCCCCCGTAAGTCTTCTGCCACTTAACGTTTCCTTCACTGTCGAGCCTGAGAACCCAAACGTCTCCATTAGATTGGCTGGCCACGATAACGTCACCGTTGGGAGCAATCTTCACATCGTTGAAGCCGTTGTCTTTTTCACCACCATAGGTCTTGAACCACTTAACTTTCCCGTCCCCGTCTAAGCGGGTGACGAAAGCATCTTTTTTGTCGTTCTTCTTCACGTACCCGGCGACGATTACATCGCCGTTCCTACCCACGGCAACTGCCTTAGCTTCCCCAGGCCCGTAGGTTTTCGCCCATTTTACATTTCCTTCCCCCTCAAGCCTCAGAACCCAAACGGTGTAATTATCATTGGAATCCATAGTAGAACCGGATACAAGTATATCCCCATTTGGAGCCACTGCAAGGGAGTAAAACGTGCTCCCCTTATATGACTTCTGCCATTTGACTTCTCCTTTTGTGGTAAGGCGTGTTATACAGCCCCCAATTGTATCTCCACCAGCTATTAATACGTCCCCTTTATACATTACGGCATCACGGACAGCTACCCAGTTGTATGTCTTCGCCCAGTACGACACGATGACCACCACCGGTGATTGTCCTTCAATTTTGGACATCGAGGTATTTAGAAATTTCGGTTAAGCGCGAAAGCTCCCATTCCATTGCCCTCCCTTAATTGAAACACATTTATATATAATCGTGCTTAGATATAATGGTGGTTAGGTTGAAGTTCATAGACCGCGAGAGGGAGAGTGAGATACTCGCGCGGGAGTGGGGGAACAGGCCGTCCTTCGTGGTGCTCTACGGCAGGAGGAGGGTCGGGAAGACGAGGCTCCTGCGGGAGTTCTCGAAAGATAAGAGAGCATTCTTTTTCACCTTCCCAGAGGCAGTCAAAACCCTCCAGATGACAGAGTTCAAGAAAGCCCTCTCAGACTTTCTGGGCGACGGACTTATCCTCAAGCTCGAAACGGATAACTGGCTCGACCTTCTCACTTACCTCGCCGAGAGGATTGATGATTCACTCATAGTCCTCGACGAGTTTACCTATGCGATAAAATCCGACAGAAAGATCCTCAGCGACCTTCAGCGGGTCTGGGACGGTATTCTAAGCGAGAAAGACGTTATGCTCGTTGTCTCCGGCTCGCTCCTCGGAATGATATGGGACGACGTTCTAAGCCACGCCTCGCCGCTCTACGGCAGGAGGATGAGGAGCATCCACTTAAAGCCCCTCGACTACACCAACTCCCTTAAGTTCTTCAAAGACCCTGGGTACGGGATTAGGGTTTACATGCTCGTCGGCGGGATTCCTCCTTACCTGAGGCTAGCCTCGCGCTACGAAAGCATCGAAAAGTTCGTGAGGGGGGAGTTCCTGAGCGACTACGGCTTTTTCTATGATGAGCCATACGTCATTCTCAGCGAAGAGCTGAGGGAACTTAAGACATACTTCTCAATCCTCCGAGCGATGGCGAGCGGAAACAGACGCCTTGAGGAGACTGCTAACTTCGTAGGCCTCCCCGCGAGGAGCGTCTATCCCTACGTGGAAACCCTCATGAGGCTCGGACTGATTAAGAAGGAAATCCCCATCTTGGGGAGCAGGAAGGCAACCCTCTACAGCATAGCCGATCCCTCTCTGCTCACGTGGTTCACGCTCACCTATCCCCAGCTCGATCAGATTTCTCTTGGGACTGCTAAGTTAGATAACCTCTATAAGGTCCTCTCGGTTCGCTTCGAGGAACTTGCGAGAGAGTTCTTAGTCATAAAGAGACCAATTGAGTTTGAGAAAATCGGCAGATGGTGGTATAGGGGCGAGGAGATAGACATCGTGGCGGTGAGGGGAGGAACGGCCCACCTGATAGATGTCAAGTGGAAAGATCTGGGCAAGAAGGACGCAGAAAGGGTTTTAAAGGTACTCGAAAGGAAATCAAAGCTCGTGAGGTTCGAGGGGGGCTTTAAACTCGGACTCATCGCGAGGAGAGTCGAGGGGAAGGAAGAGTTCAGGAGCAGGGGTTACACCGTCTGGGATATGGAGGACGTTCTGAGAGGTGGCGGACCATCCCCACACCCATCTTCCAATCAATTTTTAAGCTCGGGCGCCTTAGCTAAGTTAAGGTGAGAAAGGTGCACCTGATGGAGCTGCCGCGGGAAGTACTTCTCGGTGAGAACCTGGCAGGAGAAGCCGTGAACGTTGCGAAGAGGCTCAGACTCGGGAAAAAAGTTCTCGTTCTCTACGGCCCCAAGACAAGGAAGATAGCCGGGGAAGAGGTTGAGGAGAACCTCTCCCAGGAGTTCGAGGCTTCTGGGGTTGTCGTTAAGGGGGCCACGATGGGGGAAGTCGGGAGGGTCATGAAGCTGGCCGGAGAGCTCAAAGCCGACTGGCTCATAGCGGTCGGCGGCGGGAGCATAATAGACGTCGCCAAGTTAGCCTCCTACCGGCTGGAGCTACCCTTCGTCAGCTTCCCGACGACGGCTTCCCACGACGGTATAGCGAGCGCGAACGCGTCCATAAAAGACCTCGGCTCGAAGACCTCGGTGAAGGCGAGGCCCCCGATAGCGGTCATAGCGGATGTGAAGGTTATCAAAACCGCACCCTACCGCTACCTCGCGGCTGGTGTGGGGGACATAATAAGCAACCTCACAGCGGTGAAGGACTGGCAGTTAGCCCACAGGCTTAAGGGCGAGTATTACAGCGAGTACGCCGCTTCGCTCTCCCTCATGAGCGCCAAGATGGTAATAAAGAACGCCGACATAATAAGGCTCGGCAACGAGGAGTCCGTGAGGAAGGTGGTGAAGGGTCTCATATCGAGCGGCGTCGCGATGAGCATAGCGGGCTCTTCAAGGCCTGCCAGCGGTGCCGAGCATCTGTTCAGCCACGCCCTCGACATGCTCCTTGAGAAGCCGGCCCTGCACGGTGAGCAGGTCGGCGTGGGGGCTATAATAACCGCCTACCTCCACGGCCTCAAGTGGGAGCGCATCAGGGAAACATTAAAGAAGGTGGGCGCTCCAACCACTGCGTACGAACTCGGGGTGAAACCCGAGATCGTGATAAAGGCCCTCACGATAGCCCACACGATAAGGCCCGAGCGCTACACGATACTCGGGAAGGACGGGCTCACTTGGGAGGCCGCCGAGGAGGCGGCCCGGATTACGGGAGTGATATGACGATCACACTTCACGGAGGTGTTTGAATTGGTCATCACACTGGTTGGTGAAAAACTGGCGAAACCGGGTCTTGAGTTCATCTATTACGGACCCGCTGAACCGTGCAAGAGCTGCAAGCTGGCAAGGGTGTGCGTCGGAAACCTCGAACCCGGAAGGAGGTACCGCATACTGAGGGTTAGGAACATAGAGCACTCCTGTCCGCTCCACGAGGGGAAGGTCCGCGTCGTCGAGGTCGTTGAACCTCCGATACAGGTTCTCGTGGAACCCCGCGCAGCCATACCCGGCTCAATGCTCACCCTGAAGTTCGTGGACTGCGACGACCCGAAAAAGGCCGAGCTCGCGAGGCCTGAGGGGCTCTTCGAGGGTGACCACGTGAAGGTGAAGGAGATTCTCGACGACGTCGAGTGCAACGGACGCAGGTACAAGCTGGTGACGGTGACGAGGGAGGGCTGAGCCTAACCCCGAGTTTCCCTTTCTCTTTCCCCGTTCTTTGAGGCCCGTTTTTCAATGGGAGGCAACCCTTATTAACGGGTTCCCGGGAGTCTGAAACATGAAGGTGAAGGAACTCCTCGACATGCTTGACGGGACGATAGCGGATCTAAAGGTGGCCATAGTCGCCAATCAGAGCCGGTCCTTCGAATCACCGTACACAATGCTCGAATTCATACAGCGCGCGAACGAGCTCCAGGAGGATCTCGACGACCTGCTGAAGATCCGGGAACGGCTCTCCAGCCTGAACCCCGAGGACGAGGCGGAGGATCACCTCTCGAAGGAGGAGCTCGAAGGACTGATGAAGCTCATGAAGCTCCTCGAAAGCTCTAAGGCCCACGTCTATTAGGTGGTTCAAATGGCCAAACTCAAGCTCGCGGCCGGCGTCCTGCTCTTTCAGGCGGCGGTGAACTCCTACCAGTCCATAAAATCCCCCTGGGTGTACCTTCCCTTCGTCGCCCTCGACCTCATCCTCGCCCTCGGGGTCTGGAAGGAGAACCGGCCGGCCATCAAGGTGGCCCTCGTCTACCTCGGAATAGACCTCTTCCTCGCGATATTCTACCTGATGGCCGGGGTCTACCTCCAGGGAATCACCGCCATCCTCGACTTCTTGGGGGTTCACAACCTGATCGGCTACATCATGGAGCAGATGAGAGAGGAGGGTGAGGAAGGGAGTTAATTATTTAAACATCAGTACGAACGTTATCGTGTCGGTGAGAGCAAGGTGGAAACGGAGGGCGACCGCGGCCGGGGGTTTGGAGAGGACCTCTACATGGAGGAGACCTCGATAAGCGTTGACTTCACATCCTTCATGGCAGCGGTGGTTTTCTTCTTCATAGGTCTGCTTTTGACGGGGAGCCCAAAAGTCCAGGTCAGGCTGAGGATCCCCCTGGTGTTCCTCTTCATCAGCGCCATGGGCTTCCTGTACTCCACCATCATATACGCAAACGCAAGCGGGGAGCTCGCGAGGCTGAGAAAGCACGAGTTCGACGACCAGATCATCATGGGCAACATAATCTCCGAGTACCTCGGCGTGTACTGCCTCGTCTTTGCCATACCGCTGGCCATCTTGGGCTATTCGCCCGACAGGGTCCTGGCCCTCGTTATAGTCCTCCTTGACTCCGCCGGCTTCTGGTTCTACCACCACATGGGCTACTCGATACTCGAGAGGTATGTGGGCAGGCCTCAAATGCACTACATAGTCGGCCTGTTCGTGGGGCTCTACCTCACGTCCTTCTTTGGGTTCTACTTCGGCAGAATCTGGGCCTATTACGGGCTCTCATCCGTTCTCCTGGTTCTCGTTTTTGCGGTAACCTTCTTTTCGGTACGGAAAGGGAGGGAGCGGTGATGTGGTGGGAGAGAATGGGCCACCTGACGGTTAGGGGAAACGAACTGTTTATTGGGGAGGAGCCGGTCGTTGAGCTGGCGAGGAAGTACGGCACTCCGGTTTACGTCTACAACCTGAAGAGGGTAGAGGACAACTACCTCAGAATGGCCGACGCGCTGAGGAAGGCCGGCTTTAAGGAGTGGGAGATCCACTACGCGATGAAGGCCAACAACAACGTCCACGTCCTTGAGACAATACGGAAACTCGGTGGAAAAATAGACGCCACGTCCCCCGGCGAGGTGAAGTTGGCGTGGGAGGTGGGGTTCGGGGACGGGGACATAATCTTCACGGGCACGTCCCTCAGCAACGGTGACCTCGAATTCCTCTCCGGCACCGGGATACTCGTCAACTTCGACTCCCTCTCGTCCATCAGGAGGTTCAGGGGGGAGCCCTTCAGAAAGGTGGGCCTCAGGATAAACACCGGGGTAGGCATCGGCCGCGTTGAAAAGACAACCACCGGGGGGAGCGAGATAGGGAGCCTGCCCGTTAAGTTCGGGATACCCCTGAACAGGGTGGACGAGGCCTTCGATCTGATCGAGGAGAAGGACTACACCCTCTCGTGCCTCCACCATCACGTTGGCTCGGACTGGACCGGGCCCAAGGTCGAGAGGTACTTCCCTGCCCTGAGGAACCTGCTTGACGTTGCCGCGCGCGCCGAGGAAAGGCTCGGCTACCGGATCGAGACAATAGACTTGGGCGGGGGCTACGGGGTTCCCCACAGCGAAGACGAACCGGAGTTCCCGCTTTACGAGTTCTTCTCCCGCGTTAAAGAACACCTGGATGAGCGCGGCTTCGGAAGGGCGAAGGTGATCGTTGAACCCGGGACGTACTTAGTGAGCGACGCCGGGATCTTGGTCGTTCAGGTAAACACAGTGGAGGAGAAGAACGGCAGAATATTCGTAGGGGTGGACGCGGGGCTCAACGTCTTCAACTCCCCGGCCCTCTACAACTACTACCACGAGGTCGTCGTCTGCAACAGGGTGGCCGCTGAGGAGACCGTAACCGCGACCGTGGTTGGGAACATATGCGAGAGCGGGGACATATTCGCCGTGGACAGGCCCCTCCCAAAAGTCGAGGAGGGGGACTACCTTGCCATCCTGAACGCGGGTGCATACGGCTACGTTATGGCGAACAACTACAACCTGCGCCCCAAGGGAAGGGAGGTCGTCGTGCCCTCCCGGGAAGGTTCGTGATGGTTCAGTACCCGGCGGCCGGCCAAAACCGTTATTTAGTTTTCGGTCAAAGAAGGTGCGGTGGTAGCATGAAGATGAGGATAGTGTTCGATAGGGAGTACGACCTCCTCTCGGGAGCTTACAGGGTGAAGGTGAGGGAGCTGGAGTTCGACGAGGAGCTCCAGAACGTCCTCCAGGGGGTCGATCCGGCCCTCAGGGTGAAGGGGGAGGAGATCAAGCTGAGCGAACTCAGGGAGAAAACCTTTGAGCTCCAGAGCAGGGAGGAGGCGGAGAAGCTCATGGGCGAGGTTAGAGGGGCCCTTGTGGAGACACTGAGCGCCCTCATAGCCCGCTTTAAAGAGGCCCAGAACTTCAACGGCTCTGTTTCGTACGAGATAGACTTCAACGAGCTCTGACTTTCAGGCCCGGGCGGCATCTGTTTTCCCAGAACAGGGTAAGAAATGCAAGACTGGGGTTAGGCTGGTTTTGAGCGCCGCACTATTGGAAGGACTTCCTCCTCCAGCTGCTTCGCCCTTTCCTCGTCCAGGTAATCCATTACACCGCTCTTCTCCTTGAATATTCTGGGCAGGAGGTGATACAAAGCCACGTGCGCCTGATGTATCGCCTCGATCTCCTCTGGCTTGGCGTACAGGTCAAAGTAGCTCAGCGGGTCCGGGTCCTCCAGGTACATCTTCCTTACGGCCTCGTACGGCGAGATGCGCTCTCCCCTTTTCACCATGTCCTTCCACGCCCTCTTCGTTATCTCTGCCCACGCCTTCGAAGCTTTCACGAATATTGGCGCCAAGTCCGCTAACATCTCCGCATGCTCCTCTGGGACGCCCTCTTCTAGGAAGTTTCTTTTAATTAGCTGTTGGAACTTCTTCATCTTATTTTCGTCCTCTAAAAGCTCGTCCAGGCTCTTCATCCGCGTTAGTGTATCATTCCTTAAAAACTTCTCGTACACCGTGCCCTTTAACTCCTCCATGATCTGCCTTCCCTCTTTTGTATGATATTTTCTAATAGGGGTTGTCGCCCACCTTACTACATCAGCCGCTTTTGGTTTCAGCTTGTACTTCATGGTCCCTAAGAGCCGGTACGCCGTGGTGATGAGGTGGTAGTCCAGCCCATCCTTTTCGTCTTCCACGGGCGGTCCCTCCCAATCGTAGTGCACGTTTTTCAGCCACCACTTGCGATCCTCCTTGAACTTATCCTTCAGGGGCGGGAGGAGCGTTCCTCCCCCGTCCGGATTTCTGTCAAACGCTACGCTTACATTTCTTGCTCTGCTTCTCTTCTTCCCTGGCTTTGTATCGTACGGGAACCTCCTCTCCTCTGGAAACGGCACCATTTTTTGCCCCCCTGAACCTACGGCCCTCTGAAATTTAAGTTCTTCCCCAGTGGCGAAGCGTTTATTTATCCCGTCTCTGTGAGACTGCCCGGTTACGT
>WAKU01000068.1 GCA_015523195.1 Thermococcus sp. | reverse complement strand
GGCAGGCTGTCGCTTGAGGCGAAGGTTGAGCATATAAATGGTTGAGCCCAAAATAAAGTGACCGACGATGAAACGTCAGCACGCTGAGGTTGAAGGGGTGGTAGGTATGGACAGGTACGTACTGCTCGTCAAGGCCCCTAAGGGCAAAGACGTCTCCGGCTTCCGCGAGAGAGTAAAGGAGCTGGCCGAGAGAGAGGGCCTCAAGGCCGAGCTTCACCGGTGCATAGGTCTCACGGTCGATGGTGTGATAATCCACGACAACGGCGTCGTCCTCATAAAGCGGAAGCGCGAGCCCTTCAAGGGGAAATACGCCCTCCCGGGAGGCTTCGTTGAGTACGGCGAGACCGTTGAGGAGGCACTTGGGAGGGAGATGAAGGAAGAGACAGGCCTCGACGTTATCCCCGTAAAGCTCGTTGGCGTCTATTCGAGGCCCGACAGGGACCCGAGGGGGCACACAGTCACGGTCGCCTTCCTCTGCATTGGGGAGGGCCGGCTGAAGGCCGGGGACGATGCCAAAGAAGTCCACGTTGTTCCAGTAGAGGATGCCCTGAGGATGGAGCTGGCCTTCGACCACTCCAAGATACTGAGGGATGCCCTCGGGGTGGGAAGATGAAGCTCGAATACCCGGGCTTTGGGAGGATAGTAATTAACGGTGAGCCCTACGAGCACGACGTGGTGGTCTATCCGAGCGGGAAGGTCGAGGAGAGGAAGAAGTGGATAAGCAAGGGCAAGCACGGAACCAGCCACAGGCTCGACCCGGAGGAGCTGAGGGAATACCTGAAGGAGGAGTTCGACGTTCTTATCGTCGGCACTGGCTTCTACGGCTACCTCTCCCTACTGCCCGAGAGCAGGGAGCTCGTGAGGGAGAAAGACGTCATAGAGCTTCCAACTGGAAAAGCCGTGGAGAAGTTCAACGAACTGGTGGGAAAGAAAAGGGTTCTCGCGGTGTTTCACGTGACGTGCTGAATACCCTAAGGTCAGGCTCCGGGAGAGAACGTCATCTTTCCTGACTCCTCGGAATCTCGTTGCCCTGGGGTAGGATCGCAAGCTCCCTGCCCTCGACGATCATCTGGGCCACCTTCTTCCTGGCGGAGCTGAGGGCCCTCCAGACGGTGCCCCTTGATACTCCCATCCTCTTCCCGGCCTCCTCCTGGGTCAGCCCCTCGTAATCGACCAGCCTCAGCGCCTCAAACTCCTCGTACGTCATCAGGATGGGGGGCCTCGGCTGTCCGAGGGGCGGCAGTGCGGGGTAGAAGCGTCTAACCTCCGGGATGAAGCCTATCCTCCTCATCTTCCTTTTCCTGCCCCTTCCGCGGCCCCAGCCCTGTCCCATTCCCATCGGCATGGCTATCAGAAGTCCTAAGGCGGCCCGCTTTATAGCCTTTCCGCCCTTCGAGTAACCGTTATAACCCGGAAGGTCAAGTTAAGCCGGTGGGGAAGATGGCGTTTAGGGTCTCCGGGAGAAGGATAGGCTGGCACAAGGATTTCGACAGCTCGCACTTCTTGGCTCTACCCTACGAGAGCAAGTGTCTCAGGATTCACGGCCACACCTACAACGTGGACGTTGAGATATGGGGCGAGCTCAACGAGAACGGCATGATATTCGACTTCAACCACCTCAGCAACCTCGTGAAGCTCCTCGACCACAGAATTCTCGTCAGCGGGGAATGGGTCGTTGAGAGAAAAGATGGAAAGCTTGTGATCGAGAAGAACGGGAAGAGAATAGAGCTCCCGGAAAACGAGGCAGTCGTCCTCGACAAACCAAACGTCACCGCTGAATACATAGCCGAATGGTTCGCCAGGAGGATAGCAGAGAAAGCGGGAGAGAACGTGAGAAAGATAAGGGTCAAGATCTGGGAGGACCCGAGGAGCTACGCAGAGGTGACGCTTGAGCGTTAGCACCTCTTCCTTTCCGGAGTGCTTATGCCGCACTTTTCCCTCAATTCCTTAAGGCTTTCCTCTGCCCTCTGGAGGAGCTCGTCGTAGTAGTCGGAATCGAACCTCCTCGATGCTTCTTCGGTTAGGTCCCTTATGACGGTCAGATAGGCGTTGGCACTTTCGCAGTCCTCTCTCTCGGCTATGGCCGGTAGCATCGTCACGAGGTAGCCTATGAAGGAGGAGAGCAGCTTTTCCCAGTCCCTTTCAAATCCGTTCTCGTTGAGCCAGCCCTTCAGGGTTATGAAGACCTTCACCGCGGGCTTGACAACGGAGTATTCATTGAAGCGCCTGTAGCGGATCAGCAGGTACTGGAGGAGCGAGATCAAAAACTGGCCAACGGCCTTCTTCCCCACGCTTCCCTCGGAAAACTCCTGGAACTCCCTGAGTCCCCTCCCCCCGCTCTCCCAGAAGGCCCTGAGCAGCTTCGGGTACGGGGGCGAGAACTGGCCGAAGTCAACTTCCTCAAGCTCGACTATCTCCGGAAGAACAGCCGTTATGAGCTTTTTCTCCATCCGACCACCCAAAGGGTTAAATCCCAGGACGCTTATTAGCCTTTAGGTGGTCTCAATGAGGTTCTCAAGGGGGAGGAACTTTCTCTTCCGCGTCCCAGAGGGCAGGGAGCTTTTAGGGTTCATAAACGACTTCGCTGAGGAGCACAACGTCCTGATAGGGAGCGTTTTCGGGATAGGGAGTTTAAGAAACCCGAAGATCGGCTACTTTGATGAGAAAGCCGGTGAGTACAGGGTCAACGAACTGAGCGGCCTCTACGAGCTCGTTTCCCTGGGCGGGAACATAAGCCTGAAGGACGGAAAGCCCTTTGCACACATCCACGTCGCCCTCGGCGGGCCGGACGGCAGGCTCTACGGTGGGCATCTCGTTGAGGGGGAGGTCTTCGTTGCCGAGATCTTCATTCAGGAGCTTCTGGGAGAGCCCTTGGAGAGGAAGCCACAGGAGAACGGTCTGGTGCTTTGGGACGCGGAGGGGTAAGGGAGAAGCTATATTGGGGCTGTATCCTTCATTCCTCATTTCTCGTAGAAGATCTCGTAGTGCTGGACGTACTTTTCTTTTTCCAGAAGAAAATCGTCGTCCTCGGGATAGTACTTGGCCAGCTCCGGGTTCTCGCCGGCGAACTTCTTTATTGATTCCCACGAGTCCCAGATGGTTACAAGGAGGAAGTGGGTCACGTTTTCCTCATCCCTTCTTGTGAAGTAGAGCTTTATGAGGCCTTCAACCGAGCTGTAGTCGGGGACTGCCCTCTCTATCAGAAAGCGCTCGTAGGCGTCGCCCTTTCCCATGGAACTCTACCATGCCAGAGCCTCATAATTGCCATGATATCACCTCAGAAGGTTTTGCCTCGGAGGGATGTAAAAAAGTTTGGGGAAGTTCATCAGAACACCGAGTTGAGCCTTCCTCCATCTACTGGAATCATTGCGCCGTTTATGTAGCTCCCGAGGTCGCTCGCGAGGAATGCAACGAGATAGCCTATCTCCTCAGGCTCGCCGAGCCTTCCGAGGGGTATCGGCTTCGCGTACTCCTGAAGGGCCTCCTCAACCGTCTTCCCTTCCCTTTTTGCCCTGTCCTTCGCCAGCCCTATCATCCTGTCCGTCCTTATTATGCCCGGCATTATGCCGTTCACGGTTATTCCCTTTGAACCAAGCTCCTTTGCTAAGGTTCTAACGAGGCCGGCCATTGAAATCCTGACGACGTTGCTGAGGGCTATGTTTGGAATAGGCTCCTTTATTGCAACGCTCGTGGAGTAAACTATCCTGCCGAAGCCCTTCCGTTCCATGGCCGGAACGAGGGCCCTGGTGAGGTAAACCGCGGGATACAGGAGGAGCTTTACAGCGTTTTCCCAGTCGTCCATGCTCATCTCCATGAAGTAGCCGGGCTTTGGACCGCCTGTGGAGAAGAAGAATACCTCTGGCTCGCCTATGTTTTCGAGCTCTCTTACGGTTCTCTCAAGGTCTTCGCGCTTGGTCAGGTCGGCGACGATGTAGTTAACTTCCACATCGGCCTCGGCTTTTATCCTCTCCCTCGCCTTCCTCAGGTTCTCCTCGCTCCGCGAGAGGAGTATCACATCTGCCCCAGCCTTCGCTAAAACCCTTGCCACTCCAAATCCTATACCCTTGCTTGAGGCGGTTGTGAGGGCCAGCTTCCCGGAGAGGTCTATCCCTATCACGATGACCACCTGAAAAAAGTTGTATCGGGGGGTAAAAACGTTTACCCTTTTGAAGGCCGCCCTTGGGCGGAAAGAGACCGCTGAATGCCAAACAAACTTTGCAGGGCGTTTTCAGTTATTCAGGCGTTATAAGGTATCCTCGGGAGCAAACGCCGGTGAGGTTGCAGTCTTCGGCGGATCTTTTAAAGACTTAGCGTTCTGAAAAAGCACGCTCGGTTGAGAATCTGTTGTGGTGGGCCCGGGGGGCTTCGAACCCCCGACCACGCGGTTATGAGCCGCGCGCTCTGACCAGGCTGAGCTACGGGCCCTCCAGCTGGCGCCGCCGCCCGGATTCGAACCGGGGACCGCCGGATTAACAGTCCGGCGCTCTACCAACTAAGCTACGGCGGCACGACCCAATGTAGGAATACGGGGTGAATTTATAAATCTTGCGGTGATACGTCACGGGGGCTCGTTAAAATGGGGACGGCTTCAAAGACGGAAACCCTCTGGAGCTACTTCAGGCCCTCCCTGCTGCTGGTGGCCGCTTACCTGTACTGGACTGCATATAGCTTTCTTTACCCCCTAATCGGGAGGTGGGCCCTGAACTACACCGACCTGCTGTTGAGGCTCCCTGGGACGTCGAGGACCTTCGTCCTGTCCCTCTTGATGTGGACCGAAGCTCATCACCTCATCTACAGGTTTATGGATGCCCTTTACGCCGCCGGCTTCACCTGGGTGCTCGTGGGGACCTTTCTCTACCTCCTCTACAGGGACCGGAACGCCGCCGGGAGGGTAGCTGAGGAGTACCTCCTCGGGTTCCTGAGCCTCAGCTTTATCTTTGCCTTCGCCTATGTCCTCCCCCCTCACATGGTCTACCCCGACCTTCCAAGGCACTACTCGCCTCCCGGATGGCAGGCCCGCCCCCAGTTCGTCCTTCCCTCCCCCCACTGCACGGTGGACACCATAAGCTTCTTGGCCTTGATCGGGGAAAGGCATAGGGCTTCCAAGCTTCTCGCGCTTTTGGTGGGACTGATCCCCCTCGCAACGGTTCTGCTCGCGGAGCACTGGGTCTGGGACGCCGTCTCCGGCATACTCCTGGGGTGGCTGATTCACAGGTACTCGGGGAAAGTTTTTAATTTTCCGGGAAAAAGAGGCTGAGGTGGTACTGTTGCGTCTCAACAGCTTCGTTTCCCTCTTGGGTAAGGGAGGTTTCGATGGAGCCCTCATAAGTCCTGGATCAAACCTCTACTACCTGACCGGTCTCAGAATCCACGAGGCCGGTGAGAGGCCGGCACTGCTCGCCCTCTCAGCCGAGGGCGACTACCGTCTTCTCGCCCCAAGCCTCTACGAGAACGTCATCAAAAACTTCCCGGTTACCTTCTGGCACGACGGCGAGGATCCCTACGAGAAGCTCGCCTGGATTTTGGCGGAGATGCACATCTCCTCCGGAAGAGTCCTGGTCGAGGACACCATGAGGGCGGACTGGCTGATCGGTATCATGCGCCTCGGGGACTTCCAGTTCCATCCACTGAGCTCGGTGATCCGGGAGCTGAGGATGAGGAAGGACGCGGGGGAGATCGCTAACATGAAGCACGCCGCCAAGGCCGCTGACCGCGTCTTCGAAGAGCTCCTGAGCTGGGACATCCTCGGGATGAGGGAGAGGGATCTCGCCCTGAGGATAGAGCTCAGGATAAGGGAGCTGTCCGACGGGATATCATTCCAGCCGATAGTTGCGAGCGGGGAGAACGCCGCGAACCCCCACCACGAACCGGGCGAGAGGAGGCTCAGGGAGGGAGACATGGTCATACTGGACTTCGGGGCCAGGTGGAGGGGCTACTGCTCGGATATAACGCGGACGATAGCACTTGGAAATCCCGATGAGAGACTGGTTGAGGTATACAATGTTGTTAAGGAGGCCCAGGAGAACGCCTACCGGGCCGTTAAATCAGGTATAAAGGCGAAAGAGGTAGATGCCGCCGCGAGGGGGACAATAGGGAAGGCCGGCTATGGAAGGTACTTCACCCACAGAACCGGCCACGGCCTCGGTTTAGACGTTCACGAGGAGCCGTACATAGGGCCGGACGGCGAGGTAACCTTAGAAAACGGCATGACCTTCACGATAGAGCCCGGGGTTTACGTTCCTGGCCTTGGAGGGGTTCGCATAGAGGACGACGTCGCGGTTGTAGACGGGAGGGGGAGGAGGCTGACGAGGGCCGAGAGGGAGCTTACCATCGTTTAAAGCCCTCATTCCCCGCTGTCTTCCCCATAGTCGAAGAGCCTCTCGACTTCTCTTCTGACCCCTTCCCTTTCCCCGCTGAGGATGATCTTTCCACCTGCCAGAACCGCCACAAAATCGACCATAGAGTACAGGGGTTTCCAGATATGGCTCGCTATTACAAGGTTGGTCCCCTCTTTTTTCAGATCCCTCAGGATTCTTACCGCATGCCGCAAGTTTTCAAAGTCCATGTTGGCCAAGGGTTCATCGAGGAGCACCAACTCCGGCTGACCTATGAAGGCTTCAGCCAGTGACAGCTTCTTTCTCATGCCGGAGGAGTAGCTCCGTATAGGCTTGTCCAAGTAGTTTATCCCAAACAGCTCCGCTACCCTCTCAATCTCACTTTCATCGAACCCCTTAGCTTCAGCGATCAGTTTGAGCCACTCCCGCCCCGTGATCAGGGGGGGAAGGGCAGGGGGATCGAAGGAAACGCCCATCCTGAGCTTCAGGTCTTCACTCCTCCATGGATCCAGCCCGAAGACAAGTATCTTTCCGCCGGTGGGTCGGTAGATTCCCGCAATAATCTTGAGCAGGGTGCTCTTCCCACCCCCGTTCGGGCCCAATATCAGGTTAACCCCCTCGGGGATCTCCAAGTTGACCCCGTCAAGTGCCGCTATCCTTCCAAAGCGCTTCGTCAGGTTCTCCGCGCTTATCATCTTCTCCCCCTCCAGAGATATAAAATGTAGAGCATCGCTCCAGTTATTCCAATGGAATAAAACACATTTTGAACAGTGGGCGTGGGGTTGTTTCTTTTGAATCTGACAAAGCACGTGGTGGCGTTCTGTCCGTAGTAGACTACCCAGTACGTTCCCTCCCGGGGGATGATGAATTCCCGTGAGAGCGAGCCTGTGAACCTTACGTTCAAAAGGGGATTCCTTTCGAATACTCCCACAACCTGAATCCAGCCGCTTCCCCCGTTGCAGGTAAGCTCAGCCAGCGATTCCGTGGGGGTATGAAATGAAAGGTAATTCACCTCGTTGGGGCCACTTGGCTTCAACACTGCCGGGCCAGCGAACCCAACATCTGTGGAGTACACATGGTAATTGACAACTGCTATAAGGGGCAGCAGGGTGAAAAATAGAAATAGTGCCTTATAAATTCTCATACAACGTCCCTCCTCTCAAAGGCGTAGACCCCCAGCAGGAAGAGGGCAACTGGAACGACCACACCGGGGAGGAAGAAGCGCGCTTCCAGAGGGGACAGCTGGGAGGTGAGGGGGGCGGTGATGAAGCTGAAAGGAGGCAAGGTGCTCGGGAAGAGATCGGCCGAGATGGCAACTAAAAAGAAGGCCCCTATGATCGTTGGGAAAAGGCCCGGAAGAACGCTCGCAACAAACGCGGTTATTGAGACCGTGTAAAGCACGGCGTATGCGCTTAAGACGAACACCTTAAGGGCTTCCTTGGACGATAAAATCGAGAAAACAGCATGTGGAATATCCGCATTGGATGGGAGCACGGCAAGCAGGTAGGGGAGCAGGTAAAGAGCGAACGAGAGAAGAAGGAACGCCGCAAATTTGGCCACGAAGACCTTGGATTTTGAGTAGGGGAGGGAATAAAGGGCGGGCGCATACCCGGAATCCCTGTCCCAGCGAAAGACTAAGCTTCCGATAAGGATTATCATGAAGGTGTATATCCCAAAAACCTACCCGAAGGTTTCCTATAATCGATCTGGCCGTGGGGGGTGTACACGTAGTCTACTTCAGCGGGGACACCTTGAACCCCTTGAGGTGAGCTGAATATCGGCTCTATATTGTTGGTGAAGTACTGCCCTCCAACTGAGGACTCAGTGGACAGGTTCGTCTGATGGACCACAGCAAATCCAAGGATCAATCCCATAAAGAACATGAGAACAACCAAGGGGTTGTCCATCTCCCACCTTACGAGCTTCAGGAGCCTTCCCATTCTCTCGCCTCCAAGAGTGCAGAGGTGACTGCGAGGAGCAGGGATACCAAGTAGACGTAAATCAAAGGCGAGGTTTTCGGTGAGTACCTAACCCTTGCGACACTCCCAAGGACGTTGGTTTCCGCAAGAACCAGACCTGGGGCGAACATCTTATCCTTACCGAGAACCGATGAGCCACTCCTGTCAAACCCGCCGAAGAGCGAAAACCCCGCAGCCTGAAAATCGGCCCATGAAAATCCAAAGTACGAAAGGAGAATGCCGGAACCTGGGTCATAGATGAGAATTGATTTTCCCTTTGCAGTGATATAAGCACTGGAAACAGCGTATGGGGTTGTTATAACCTGAATCAAAGGGGGCAGGAACCTTTTGTAATACGTGATCACGGTCATGTTTATGGCTGTAACCTTAAATACGGAGACGTTTAACCCGTTAGGGGCTGTAAAAAGACCCAGTTTCGGCTTAACATTCTGATTATAAAAGAGAAGGGTTCTTCCATAAGACCTTCCCTTCAAGTCGTAGACTTCCCCAGTGTAGATATTCATCTTGTATTCCCTGGTAATGCTGAAATCTCTAACCGCAACCAATGTTGTGTTTCCCTGGGATTCGGTGGATATAACGCTCTCTTTATCCCAAAATTGAGTTATGCTTCCGGAATATCTGATCAGAGCATCCGTTCCAGAGGCGATCACCTGGACAGTGGCCATGCCATCTTTTACGCTTGCGATTCTAAACTCAACACTTCCATTTCCATATACGTTCACCGAAACGGGCTCATTATCCAGTTCCAGCGAAAAGAACAGGCTCCCTGAGCCCATGATCCCGGCAAGCGACGACACGTTAACGGATTCGTTTGTTCTGGCAACATACACAAAGTACGCCCCGGGTCTTATCACGGAGTCGGTATATGTTGCATGAACCACCGGCGTTGAAAATATGAAGCATATTAAAAAGACTAAAAGAACGGGAAATACGGGACTTCTCACCCCAGAGACACCTCCGCATGTGCGTGCCATGCCCGACTTAACCCGGATCCGTAGGCATCTACCGATGCTCCCCTCCAGTCATGGCTTATAACCTGGAACATGTACACTGAAAACAATGCGCCCTCAACGCCGCCGGCATCGGTGCTGTACCATGTTAGATGTGGATCCATTGTGCAGGGAGGCATGACGAACTCCCCCCGAACCTGCGCGTAGACTCCTGCAAGGGTCACCACTCCTCCATCCTTAGCAACCTTGACGCTGTCCTCGCTGTAGTCCACCTTGTGTATATAACAATTGGGGTTAACACTTTGGACGCTGTTGTTTGTGTTTTTCACCGCCAATGCTGGAGCCGCTAAAACAACCAAAACAACCAGCACAAGGGAGAAAATCCCAATCTTCTTTTTTTGCATTGTCCCCCCCCATTATGGTGGGTGTTGTACTTATTGCCAAAGTAGTATATAAATGTTTCGGACAAGACAGCCGAGGGGAACCCGTTGGTCGGCTCCAAAAACCTTAAATACCCAACCCCGTTACCAGAAGCGATGCCGATGAGGGGGGAGTGCCTTCTCCGCCGTTCGGATCGCAGCGGCAGCTGATTTCCTCAGTAGCCCCCCTATTCCTGAGTCCCGCTCTTTTGGAGTTCCCTCCGGGCTCTTAGTGTTGAAAATCGAAGTCAAAGGAGGTTTTAGCCATGGCTGAGCTCGACTTCAAGGCAATCGAGAAGAAGTGGCAGAGTAAGTGGATGGAGGAGAGGGTTTTCGAGCCCGACAGAAAAGCCAAACCCAAGGAGAAGAAGTTCTACATAACCGTCGCGTTCCCCTACCTCTCAGGCCACCTCCACGTCGGGCATGCAAGAACCTACACGATTCCCGATGTAATAGCGCGCTTTAAGAGAATGCAGGGCTACAACGTCCTCTTCCCGATGGCGTGGCACATCACCGGAGCTCCGATAGTGGGCATAGCGGAGCGCATAAAGCACCGCGACCCGAAGACGATACACATATACCGCGACGTCTACAAAGTCCCCGAGGAGACCCTCTGGAAGTTCGAGGATCCCAAGGAAATCGTCAAGTACTTCATGAAGTCCGCGAAGGAGACCTTCATAAGGGCCGGCTTTAGCGTTGACTGGACGCGCGAGTTCCACACGACGAGCCTCTTCCCTCCCTTCAGCAAGTTCATAGAGTGGCAGTTCTGGACGCTGAGGGATCTCGGATTGGTCGTTAAGGGAGCGCACCGCGTTCGCTGGGATCCGATTGTTGGAACCGCCCTCGGAGACCACGACATCATGGAAGGCGAGGACATCCAGATCTTAGAGTACATCATAATCAAGTTCATCCTTGAGGAGGACGGCGAAATCATTTATCTCCCCGCGGCAACGCTGAGGCCCGAGACAGTCTACGGAGTCACGAACATGTGGCTGAACCCCAGCGCTACTTACGTCAAGGCTAAGGTCAGGCGCGGTGATAGGGAAGAAACGTGGATAGTCAGCAGGGAAGCCGCTTACAAGCTCTCCTTCCAGGACAGGGAGGTTGAGGTCATAGAGGAGTTCAAGGGTGAAAAGCTGATAGGGAAGTACGTGAAGAACCCCGTAACCGGCGACGAGGTCATTATCCTGCCAGCGGAGTTCGTTGACCCGGACAACGCCACCGGCGTTGTCATGAGCGTTCCGGCACATGCTCCCTTCGACCACATCGCTCTGGAGGATCTAAAGAAGGAGACCGAGATGCTCCTCAAGTACGAGGTAGACCCGCGCGTTGTCGAGGAGATAAGCTACATCTCGCTGATCGAGCTTGAAGGCTACGGTGAGTTTCCAGCGGCTGAAGAAACCCAGAGGCTCGGCGTGAAGAGCCAGAAGGACAGGGAGAAGCTGGAGCACGCAACCAGGAGCATCTACAAAGCCGAGTACCACAAGGGAGTCTTCAAGGTAGAGCCCTACGCAGGTAAACCCGTCCAGGAGGTAAAGGAGTTAGTGGCCGATGAGATGCTGAGGAGCGGCAAGGCCGAGACGATGTACGAGTTCGCGGACAAGCCAGTCATAAGCCGCTTCGGAAACAGGGCAGTCATCAAGATAATCCACGACCAGTGGTTCATCGACTACGGCAATCCGGAATGGAAGGCCAAGGCCAGGGAAGCCTTAGCCAACATGACGATCTACCCTGAGAGCAGGCGCGCACAGTTCAAGGCGGTGATAGACTGGCTTGAGGAGAAGGCCTGCGCGAGGAAAGTTGGCCTCGGAACGCCCCTTCCCTGGGACCCGGAGTGGGTAATTGAGAGCCTGAGCGACTCGACAATATACATGGCCTACTACACCATAAGCAGGCACATCAACCAGCTGAGGAAAGAGGGTAAGCTTAATCCAGAGAAGCTCACGAGGGAGTTCTTTGACTATCTGTTTAGGGAGGACTTCAGCGAGGAAAGGGAAAGGGAGTTAGCCGAGAAGACCGGAATTCCTGCCGAGACAATCCACGAGATGAAGGAGGAGTTCGAGTACTGGTATCCGCTCGACTGGCGCTGCTCCGCCAAAGACCTAATCCCGAACCACCTGACCTTCTTCATATTCAACCACGTGGCGATATTCAGGAGAGAGCACTGGCCGAGGGGCATCGCTGTCAACGGCTTCGGAACCCTCGAAGGCCAGAAGATGAGCAAGAGCAAGGGCAACGTGCTGAACTTCATAGATGCCATCGAGGAGAACGGTGCCGATGTGGTGAGGCTTTACATAATGAGCCTTGCCGAGCACGACAGCGACTTCGACTGGCGCAGGAAGGAGGTCGGAAAGCTCCGCAGACAGGTCGAGAGGTTCTACGAGCTTATAAGCGAGTTCTCAGGCTATGAGGCTAAGGAAGGTGTCGAGCTGAAGGACATAGACCGCTGGATGCTCCACCGCCTGAATAAAGCCATTGAAGGAACCACTAAAGCCCTTGAGGAGTTCAGGACGAGAACCGCTGTCCAGTGGGCGTTCTATACTGTCCTCAACGACCTGCGCTGGTACCTAAGGAGGACAGAGGGCAGGGACGACGAGGCGAAGCGCTACGTGCTGAGAAAGCTGGCAGAAATCTGGGTCAAGCTCATGGCGCCGTTCACACCGCACATAGCGGAGGAGCTCTGGGAGAACCTCGGCGGAGAGGGCTTCGTCAGCCTTGCGAAGTGGCCGGAGCCGGTCGAGGAGTGGTGGAACGAGACGGTCGAGGCTGAAGAGCAGTTCGTCCAGTCGGTCATCGAGGACATCAAGGAAATTATCCGTGTAGCCAAGCTCGAAAATGCGAAGAGGGCCTATATCTACACTTCGCCAGAGTGGAAGTGGCGCGTTGTTGAAGTTGTGGCCGAGAAGAGGGACTTCAAGAGCGCGATGGCCGAGCTGATGAAAGATCAAGAGATGAGAAAGTACGGTAAGGAGGTAAGCAAGCTCATCCAGAGGCTCATCAAGGAGCGCGCCTTCGAGGTGAAGCGCATCAACGAGGAGAAAGCACTTAGAGAGGCCAAGGACTTCATGGAGAAGGAGCTCGGCCTTGAGATAATCATCAACCCAGAAGAAGATAAGGGAGGAAAGAAGAGGCAGGCGATGCCGCTGAAGCCGGCGGTGTTCGTGGAGTGATCTCGTTATCGGCTTTCTTTATTTCCTTGTCGCTCCTTTGGGGGTAAGTAAAAAATAATAAGAGGTTAGAGGGTGTTCCGTGTCTTTATTATCATGATGCCCTTCCTATGTCATGCCCCGCCCTTTCCGTATTTCCCAGTTCTCTGAGCAGTTCCCTTTGAATGATGTCCTCGGGAAATACGGGCTCTATGCGCACTGGTTCCTTTCCGCTCCGTATGAGCTCTACGAGTTTTTTGAGGTCATTTTCGACGATTTCATTCTGAAACACAGCTCGAAATCCACCAATGGTCTTGACTTCCTCACCAAATTTGTTCATGAGTACCCGCCCGTTGTGGAGGAGCACCACGGAGTCCACGCCCCTTAGACTTGAGATGATGTGGGAAACTATGACGATGTCAATCTTTTTCTTGAGCTCCAAGAAAGCCTCGGCAAGCTCAATTTTTGCGATTATGTCGACGTTGCTGAAAGGTTCGTCGAGGAAGGCCACCTTAGGGTTTCCCGCAAAAGCCATGGCCACTGTGAACCTCCTTTTGTAACCCTGAGAAAGCTCCCTGAACCTTTTTGTTTTGTACCCCCCGAGCCCGAAGATCTCTATGATCTCACCGACGTTGTCCTCCCCCCTGAGCTCTGCCACCGCCCTGAGGTAGCTCTCAATCCTGACGTTGGGAGGAAGCGCCGTTTTTTCGAAGGCAAACCCCATATCTCCCCTGGCCACCTCAAAGTAGTTCTTCCCGAGCAGCTTGATAGTACCTCCATCTGGCCTTATCATGTCGGCAAGGATCTTTATCAGAGTCGTCTTGCCGCTTCCGTTGGGGCCTAAGATTAATGAAAGTCCCCTTGACAGGGAGAATGTAACCCCTTTAAGGGCCTGCACGTCACCGTACGATTTACTCAAATCTGAGCACTCTAAAAGCATAGCCGATCACGCTCCCAAATAGTAGGAGGGTTGGTAGGGAATAGGGCACGTCCCTCTCAGGGGCCAACCTTACGGTAACATCGGTAGTCTGATTCAGGAGGACTATTCGCACTGCCCTATTTGACGCAGATATTTTCTCCGGATTTTTTGTGAGTCCGGTGGCAGTCTGGATGTAAAGCGTGCAGTTTCCGGTAAAGGAGACGCGGTATTCCCCCGCCGCTGGAAGAACCACCTCTTTATACGCTACCTGATGCTCTCCGCTGCCTGAGCTTTCCAGCCCCGGCGGTAGAAAGAGCTGGTATTTGGCCGTAAACGTTATTGGTCGCTCGGTCTGATATAGCTCAACAGCGAAGAAGGCTCCGGAGAGCAGGGTTGCTAAGAGCACGATGTGGAGGATTTTCATCTTAATAAAAATCACCCCCCTTGAACAGACTTATCAGAATGAACGGCATGCTGCTGTAGAGTAATAAACCGGTGTACACGTACGTATTAAGGTGGAATTTTGCGTTCCAGAGGAAGTACGTGAGTTGCTCAAAGGGCATCAGAACGGAACCGATCTGAGATGTTGTGCCAGAGAGCAGTGCAACGAGAAACAGTATTCCCAAAGGAATAACTGGTTCCCGTGAGAGAAGTGAGAGGGAAGCTACCAGAACGAACCCTGCAAGTGTGGAAAGTACGAGGGTCCCGAACAGGACGAGGAAAAACCTTGATTCAAGCGAAACTCCCGAGACTTCTGCAACACCATCGAACACTATCACCGTTGTTGAGATAAGGAAGACGCTGTAGAGAAAGCCAAAAACAGCCCTGCTGGATAGGGCATTGTTTCTTCCCAGGAAGGCAATATCGTTTATAATCGTTCCCCGGTAGATGGGCTCGGAGATTAGAAACGCCGCTAAAAGTCCACCAATAAGGAAAACAGCCAGATGTACCTTCGAAACCGTGGCGAAGAGTGAGGAAAGCTGAGAGGCCGCGGCGCTGCTGAATAAGCTCACCTTCGATGTAACGTTGTTGAGGTACTGGAAATCCACGCCAGGGACTGCTGAAGTTATCTCACTTCTCACAGTTATTCCACTCAGTTTCGGTAGGTAGTCCCATATTACATATTGAACCATCAAGGGGGATATCAGTAAAAACGCCACGAGTTGAGGGCTCGATTTTATCTCCTCGCCGATGGTTTTAAATGACAGCATCCTGCTCACCTCCCCCTCAGCTTAACTGCTAAGATCAACGCAAGGAAAAGGGCTCCGCCACCGAGGACGTAGGGGATTGGGGATGGCTCCGACGGAGGGGAGATTGATTTAGTGCTTCTTAAAAATCCCCTTGTCTCTGGTGTATCCTCAAGGCCGATAATCATTATGACATCCCTGTTTTTTATGATTCCAAATGGGTCCGCTGGAAGGTACACATCTCCGTCCACCAGATATGGGCCCCGGAATGTTAGATCGATTTTAAAATTCTTGTAGGCTTCCCCTATACATTGAGGCACGTCGTTAAAGCCCTCGGGGAGACTCCACCCCGTACATCTGAGGATTCTTATTGGCCCTCCCTGAAGAGACACCGACCAGCCGATGTGATTCTCGGGACTCTCATTTTTCAGATACAAGTCGACTGGCTGGGGGTTAAGTTCGATTCCGCCGCTGTAAACGGGTCCTTTTGCTGAGAACTCAGGCCAGTACTGGAAGAAGAAAGCCGGCTTTCCCCCCAACATGAAGGTGTTGGTGTCCTTCTTGACTGCAAACGTCACGTTCTTCTCCCCAACTGGGCATCCCTTAACAGGCGTTCCGTTTTTATAGAGCACACATTCATAAAAAGAAACGGTTTCATGGAATATGTAGTAGTTTCCTCTGTCCTCTATTGCCACATTCTCTATCTTGAATTGATAGTGAGATGAGTCCTGCTTTCCTCCCAGCGCGATAACATGCCCCTCCCACTTCAGGGGTGCCCTTGCTGCTGCAGTCATCTGTGAGCTCAACAGAAAAATAAAAAGAGAGAAAAAGACCGTGGCTCTTAATACGGCAGTTTTCCGCACTCCCTTCCCCCCTTCATATAATGTAGCAATTTTAGAGCAGCCCTTTATAAGATTTACTATTAATATCAGTATTTTTGAACATGTTTAGAGTAATTTAGTTAACACTGCTTCATTTAGGATCTCAATAACGAATTAAAGCCAGAGTAAAGGAGTTGCATGGGGATGCAATTGGATAAACAGCCATGCTAATGCCAACATAACTCCAGGTGTGATGCATTACAACAAACCCAAAAGATTTCAGAGCAGGTATAAATTCACACCCACCTTATAAAACCCTTTCTCCGAAAACTCCTTAAAGAAAAGGCCTTTAGCATTTTCCGGTGTTTTCCATGCTGGTTAGCGAGGAAACTTTTAAGAATGACGTCCTCTCCAAAACCCCACCCCGGAACGAGTCTCCACTACCTCCCAATTGGCTTCATCTTGAGATGCTCGAACGCTTCCAGGTTCTCCAGCACGCCTCGATAAGAGAGGGCATGAACGTCCTCGAAATAGGCTGTGGTGCTCATGCATTGACAACGGTTCCGCTCGCCTATCTCGTCGGCGAAACCGGACGCGTCGTTGCCGTTGATAACTCAAGGTGGCGCTTCTTTGAAGAGATTACCTCGGTCACTGGCCTCAAGCACAGGATAATCCCACTAAAGCTCGACGCAAGGGAACTGCCCTTTCCGTTTAGGGCCTTCGATTTGGCCGTCCTCGTGCACGGAATCCGAAGTTTGAAGAGCGAGGAGACGATGATTAAAGTCATCTCCGAGATGCTCCGCGTTGCCGACAGGGCCTTCATAGCCGAGAGCCTACCCATCGCGAGAAACGAGAGGCAACGGGCACACCTTGAGCTGTACAATCTCCGCGAGGATATTTTCGAGGCCCTCTTCGGCGAGAAGGACGACCTGCATTATCCAACGATAGAGGAACTCAAAGAACTCGTCGAGAAAGCCGGGGGAAGAGTAATCGAAAGCGGGACCTTCGAACCGGGCCTTCCGCATTATTTAGCTTATATCCCGCGGGAGTACGTGGAGAGAATAAAGGACGTGAAAAAGCGTGCCGATCTTCTAAAAAGATGGGACGCGGCGTACGAAAAGTGGAAGAAAGGGGCCAAGCATCCGCCGGTTGGGTACATTATAGCAGAAAAGATATAGCGTCAGAACTCCCTCTCAACGAGGAACTCCGCTAAAAGCTCCAAATCCTTCTTTGCCTCGCTCTCCGGGAGTATCTTTAACGCCTCGTTCGCCTCCTTGACGAGGTTTTTCGCATAGTGAGCGGCGTAGTCAATGCTCCCGTACTTCTTGAGGAGCTCTATAGCTTTTGCAACCTCTTCCTTGACCTTGTCGTCGTGTATGAGCGCGTCGCCCGTTGGGTCTCCAGCATATTTTCCAAAGACCTTCATAAACTCGGCCTTGTCCTCCTCGCTCGCGTTGTCGAAGAAGTGACTCACTATCAGCGTCTTCTTGCCCTTCCTTATGTCGCTTCCCACCGGTTTTCCGAGCTTCTCCTCGTCGGCTATCAAATCAAGAACGTCGTCCCATATCTGGAAGGCTATTCCAACGTTCATGCCCCACCTGGAGAGGGCCCGGATGTACTCCTCGTTATCTGTTCCGATGATCGCGCCGATCTCAGCCGAGCCCTGGAAGAGCGCCCCTGTCTTCCCGCTTATCATCCTAAGGTATTCTTCAACGGCAACGTGCTCCCTTTCCTCGAACTCTATGTCCAAAGCTTGCCCCTCGCAGAGCATATTGGAAGTCCTGACGAGAACGTCGAGGACTCTGGCCTTCTTCTCCGGGGAAACATTGGCCTTGGCTATCGCCTCAAAGGCCTTGCTGAAGAGCAGGTCTCCTGCTAAGATCGCCATGTTGACTCCCCAGAGCTTGTGGACGGTCGGCCTTCCCCTCCTAAGCTCGTCCATGTCCATTATGTCGTCGTGGACGAGGGAGTAGTTGTGGATGAGCTCAACGGCCGCTGCCGGATAGAGGGCCTTATCAGGGTCACCGCCAACGGCCTCAGCGGCGCGGAGAACGACGAAGGGCCGCACGCGCTTTCCGCCTGCTAAAGGATAGTGCCTTGCCGCCCCGTACAGCTCCCGCGGCTCTTTGTCGGGGATCAGACCGAGGATGACTTCGTCCACCCTCCCGGCCCTTTTCCTGATCCTTGTGAACAGGTCATCGTACTTGTCCATCTTGTTCAACCTCCCTCTGCTTTACAGGGTTTTATGATTTATCAGCTTTGCCCTCAATCTCAACTGTGTAGCCGTTCCTCGAAACGAAGACGTCCCTTCCGATGAGATAGCCCTCCTCTTCAGCGAGTTCGGCGTAGTGTGTGAGCATCCTGAACTCCCCGTGCGCTGGAACGATGTTCTCGGGGTTCAGGAGCCTTATCAGGTACCTGTGATCCTCCCTGCTCGCGTGCCCCGAGACGTGGAGATCTTTAACCATTCTGACTCCCTTCATCCTGAGCTTCGTCTCAAGGACGTAGCGCTGGGCCCTGTTGAGGGGGTTGGGTATCGTCCCGGCTGAAAAGACCACCGTGTCCCGCTTGCCTATGTCGTAGAGGTCACCGTTTGCCATCCTCGTTAGAACCGCACCGGGCTCTCCCTGATGGCCCGTAACTATTAGGAGGTAGTTGTCCCTCGCGGAAGAGGCCTCCTTGAGGGCCTTCTTTATTGCGTTCGGGCTTCTAACGACCCTCGCCCCCTTCATCTTGATGAGACCGAGCTGCTTCGCGATTCCGGTGTACTTCGCTAAGGAGCGGCCGACGAAAAGCGCCTGCCTGCCCATCTTGTTGGCTATCCTGATTAGCTCCTGCAGTCTGGCGATGTGGCTCGCGAAGGTAGTGGCTATCAGGCCATCTTCCTCCATGCCCTCGTAAAGGAAGAAGTCCTCAAGGAGCATCTTGGCAACGGCCTCACTCGGTGTCTTGGTCTCCTCCGCCACGCGCGTTGATTCCGCTATCAGAACCTTGACCCCCTCCTTCCCCAGCTCCCTGAGCCTTCCGTAGTCCGGTTTTTCTCCCAAGGGATTGTTGTTGTCGAACTTGAAGTCCCCCGTGTGCACCACGGCACCCTCGGGAGTGTGGACGACAACCATGGCAGCGTGGGGTATCGAGTGGGTCATCGGGACGAACTCTATCGCCAAGTTCTCGCTGACCTGAACTATCTCCCCGTAGTTGGTCTCGTACATCGGGTTCTTGACCTCGAAGTACTTCTCGCTCTTCACCTCACCCTTGGCGAGCCTCACCGTGTAGGGGGTTCCGTATATCGGGACGTCTGGGTAGTGGGGCGCGAGCTTTCCCACCGCCCCTATGTGGTCGAGGTGACCGTGGGTAAAGGCGATCGCAACGACTCTCCTGTTCCGCAGGATCGAGTCATCGGGAATCGCACCGAGCCTCTGCAGTTCCTTCGTAGGAAACTCCTGGATGTTCACGTCCTCATGGATGAGAACGCGGTCGAGGCGGATCCCCATGTCGATTATTACAACCTCCTCCGTGCCCCCGTTAGAGTAACCAACGGCTGTCATGTTCTTTCCTACTTCCTCGTAACCGCTGACGGTGTAGATCCTTATCATCTTCAGTCCTCCCCTCCCCAGGCCTCTCATGAGGCGTGGGGCTGCGCTGGCCCTACTTCTCAGGAGGGTTTAAAAAGGTGTGCATCAGTCCAAATCCTTCCAGGGATACGTCAGCGGAATTCCAAAAACGGAGGCGACGACAACCCCGGTAGGCATCCACCAGATTCCCGGCCATTTGTAGAAGGGAACAAGACCCTGCATGTAAGAGGTCACCCAACCGGCGAGGGCGCCGATGAGAAAGAAAGCGTTCCTCATGGGGGTTGTTCTGAACTTCGTGATTACTGCACCTATCGAAGCGAAGGCGAGGGCTATTGCCATAGTAAGGGGGCTCAATGTGATTGCAAACCCTTCAAGAAAATCCAGCAAAAGTGCAGGAAGTTTGCTCTTCACTCTTCCATCCCCTAACAAAAAGTGGGGATAACCTAACGGGCCCTCAGATAGCCAGCCAAATCAATCCTCTGGCTCAGCCACTCCCTCGTGAAGCCAGTAACCACGAGCGGAACTTTTCTGAGCTCCTCGACGTTCTTAGCACCTACCAGAAACATGGCGTTCCTTATCTCCTCGATGTATCTCCTCAGGATTTTGATTACGCCCTCGACGTCTCCTTTTACGGCGGGCTTGAGCAGTGGAAGCGCCACCCCTGCGAAGGTTGCGCCCATAGCTAAAGCCTTGGCCATCGTTATACCGTCGCGCATTCCGCCTGTGGCTATTATCGGCAGATCGGTCGAATAGCGCACTTCAGCCACGCTTATGGCCGTTTTAATCCCCCAGTCCCAGAAGCGCAGAGCCAAGTCCCTTCCAATCTCGTCTTTGGCGCGGTAATACTCGACCGCGCTCCAGCTCGTCCCGCCGAGGCCACCAATGTCTATCGCGTCAATCCCTATGCTCTCAAGCCTTACCGCCACTTCCTTGGAAACTCCCGCGCCGGTTTCCTTGGCTATTATCGGATACGGGAACTCGGCCTTGAGCTCGGCTAACGCTTTGAGAACGCCCCTGTACTGAGTATCTCCCTCGGGCTGGACGCTCTCCTGCAGGGGGTTCATGTGTATCGCTAAAGCATCGGCCTGAATCGTCTCGACGGCCTTCAAAGCCTCCTCAAGCCCGTACCTTTCGGGAATCGTCTCAGAGAACTGCGGTGCACCGAGGTTTCCAACGAGGAAAACATCTGGAGCGACATCGCGAACGTAGTAGCTCTCCCAGGTCTCTGGCTTCCTTATCATCGCCCTCTGACTTCCAACTCCCATCGGGATGTTGAGTTCCTGAGCGGCTTTAGCTAATGTCTTGTTTATCCTTCCGGCGAGCTGTGAGCCCTTCGTCCCGCCGGTCATTCCGGCTATGAAAATCGGGTAGTCAAAGCGCCTGCCCAAAAACTCGACGCTCATGTCGATTTCGTCTTTATCAATCTCAGGAAGGCTCATGTGGACGAAGTGGACGTCCTCAAACCCGTTGGAAACGTGGGCCTGCACGTTCCTCTTTAGGCAGTGCTCGATGTGCTCGAACTTCCTGATGACCGTGAGCTCTTCCTTGTCAAAGGCCCCCATTCACACCACCGAAGGAGGAAGGAAAGCGGAAGTTAAGAGGTTTTTGGAACCTTGGAAACCTTTATACGCATTAAAGCCCAACTCACATCATTGCAACTTCACGCTGGGGATGTGTAAAATGTCAACGCCAACGGACAGGGAAAGCCAGATTCTTTTCATCGACCTGAGCTGGGGAAAGGCCGTTAAGCAGCCCGTGAAGCCGGAAGATACCAAGCTCTACCTTGGCGGTAGGGGCTTCAACTCAAAAACCCTTTTCGAGATGCTCGACGGCCCGATAGACCCCCTTAGCGTTGAGAACGTCATAGCCCTCGGAAACGGGACTTTTGCCGGAACGGCACTCCCCATGACGAGCAGGCTCCACATAAGTACCGTCTCGCCCCTCTCAGGAATCCTCGGGGACGGGAACGCGGGGGGCAAGTTCTCGGCAATGATGCGCTACGCCGGCTACGACCAGATGGTAATCCTCGGAAGGGCAGATAAGCCGAGCTACGTCTGGATTGAAGATGAGAAAGTCGAGATAAGGGACGCCTCCGAGCTGTGGGGAATGAAGAGCGGGGAGCTGGTCGATACTTTGAGGGACGAGCATGGCGATGACGTGAGTGTCGCTGGAATAGGGCCTGCAGGAGAGCATCTCGTCCGCTTCGCGACGACGATGGTGGACAAATACCATGCGGGAGCGAGGGGAAGCGGTGCAGTCTGGGCAACAAAGAACCTGAAGGCGATAGCGATACGGGGTACGAAGGGGGTAGAGCCGGCCGACCCTGAGACCTTCTACGAGCTCTCCAAGGAGGATTTGGAGTACTTCAAGGAGAATGACTTCGTGAGGAAGATCTACTCGGTCATCGGGACGCACTACGGG
>WAKU01000067.1 GCA_015523195.1 Thermococcus sp. | reverse complement strand
GTTTGAACTTCCGTTAGCGGGAACGGTTATTGCCATCTCACCTCACCTCCAAAGAGCCCTTGCTTGCGCAAGCGCTCGCGGAAAACGTTTCCATACATAAAACGGCCTATTCTCCAGTTGGGGTAACTTCTACTGGCTCTGTTTTCACTGTTCGCGCGTTTAGTCCGCCCTTCGGGCGGGAAGTGATAGCGAACTTCATAGACATGCATCATTCATGTTCACCCCCAGATTAGGAGAACTCCCATTACGAAGGCCGTGACTATGACCAGATAGCTTGCATAGTCGGTCAGCAGTCCAGTGTGATCGGCCCTAAGGATGGTGAAGAAGCGCTTGAGCGCGTAGGTCAGGCCCCACATGACGTTCCGTCCAGTGTAGTGGCCCTCTAAGTGCTCGAAGCCCGGGATGACCCTGTCTGGATCTTCACCGCTGATGAATATCTTCGCCCCCGGCCCGGTTTCTCTCGTCCCCATGCCGCTCCTCTTCGCCCACCGGTCGATGAGGTAAGCGAGGATCAGCCCGATGATGAACACGAAGACGAAGTAGAGGGCATCCCAGTAGCCGAACACATCAACCACCCCCCATGAGCGTCGCTATGTAAGCCAGCTGATTTTCGAGTGCCCTCGCCGCCGGAATCATGACCTTGTCGCTTATCCCCCACGGGAAGAGTCCCATGACGATTATCGCTATTGTGAGGATCAGCATCGGCCAGAGCATGCTTTTCTCCGGGTCTTTTGCCTCCAGGGCCTTCCCACCGGGCCTTCCGAAGAAGGTGTAGAGGACCCTGACGTATGCAGCGGTACAGAAGGCCGTCCCTATTATCGCTATCGCACCTAAGACTGGGTTGAAGAGGGCCGAGCTTTCGTAGATGAGCCATTTGCTCGCGAAGCCGTTCAGCGGTGGCATTCCGATTATCGCGGCCGCGCCGATGAGGAATGCGAACGTCGTTTTCGGCATCGTCTTCGCTAAACCACTCAGCTCGTTCAAATCCCTCGTTCCGAGCTGATGTATCACCGCTCCAGCAATGAGGAAGAGCAGGCCCTTCATGAGCGCGTGGTTGAAGGTGTGGTAGATTGCTCCCGCCAAGGCTATCTCGCCGGTCTGACTTCCGTAGGCCGCTAAGCCGATTCCAATCCCGAGGAGGATGTAGCCTATCTGCCCGACCGAGGAGTAAGCGAGGAGTCTCTTCATGTCGGTCTGGATTACCGCCATCGCGTTGCCGACGATCAGCGTGATGCAGGCGAAGAGTATTATGAGCCATCCCACCGTCTTCACGCTGACGCTCGCCCCGTAGATGCTGAAGGCTATCCTCGCTAAGGCGTAGATTCCCCCTATCTTAATGACCAGACCGGAGAGCATAGCCGAAATCGAGCTTGGAGCGGCAGGATGGGCATCGGCGAGCCACATGTGAACCGGTGAGGCACCGCTCTTGAAGAGCAGGCCGGAGATGAAGAGCGCTAACGCGACCTTCCCGACAACCGTCGGGTTCTGGGAGAGCTTTATGGCGAGATAACCCATTGTTAAAGTCCCGTATTCGCCGTAGAGGAGTGCTATGCCGAGCAAAATCAGGGAACTCGCTATCGAGCCGACGAACATGTACTTTATGCCCGCTTCAATGGCCTCCCACGTGTCGTTCCTGAAGGCAACGAGGGCGTAGCTGGCTATGCTCATTATCTCAAGGAAGACGTAGAAGTTGAAGAGGTCGCCGGTTATCGCTATGCCTAACATTCCGAGTTCGAGGATTAGGATGAGCGTGTAGTACTTGTCCAGCCCGGTGTCGTGCCTCATGTAGCCGAGAGAGTAGATTACCGCCATGAAAGCGACGAAGGTAACCATCAGCACCATGAGCGCGCCGAAGAGGTCTACCTCCCAGACTATCCTTATCGGGAAGCTAACGCCCTGGCCGAGCGGGCTTTTTGCACCGAGGGTGTAAAGAACCGTCCCGTTCTCGTAGACCCAGTAGAAGACCCACGAGCCTACCGCGAGCGTTGCACCGCTTATCAGGAGGGCCCAGGCTTCCCTCGCCTTCTTGCCGGCCAGGCTCACTATCGGCATCGAGAACGCTCCGAAGAGCGGAATGATTATGAGATAGGGAAGTATTGCCTCGCCGTTCATCCCCTCAACCTCCTTAAAGCCCTCACGTCAAGCGTCCCGTAGTGGCGGTAGGCGTTAACGGTCAGAGCTATCGCCAGAGCCAAAACACAGACGCCGATGACTATGCTCGTCAAGACGAGGGCCTGCGGCAGAGGCCCAACCATCGGGCTCTTCAGCGTCTCGTAGCCTGTGTAAATCGGCGCCGTCGGGATTTCGTTCAGCTCTATACGGTAGCCGAGGCTTATGAGGAGCAGATGAATGCCAGAGTCTATGATGTCCAGAGCAAGGATCAGCTTGAGCAGGTTGTTCTTTGCGAGGAAGGCGTAGATGCCGAGGACTATGAGCAGGAAAGCGGTTATGAACTGGAACTGTATCATTCCCTCCACCTCCTGTAGAGCGCTAAGCCTGCCATCGCGCTGACAAGGCCCGTGAAGACCTTCAGGCCAACCGCTAAGTTCATTATCGGAAGGTAGCCCGCTGAAAGGAGCGTTCCAGGTTTTCCGTTGAGGAAGGGCCCGTTGTGCCAGAGCGTGTTGTAGAAGAAGGCAACGCCGATTCCGAGCATCGCCGCGCCGAGGAAGGCCAAACCTCCTATTCCCTCAAGGGCTGAGTAGAGGTTCTTGTTGAAGTGCCTCTTCATCTCCTTAAGCCCGAACGCCAGCAGGAAGAGTATTCCGGCCCCGGCTATTGTTGCCCCGCCCTGGAAGCCGCCTCCGGGCGTCAGGTGACCGTGTGCAACTATATAGGCTCCAAAGATGCCTATGAGCGGTATCGTGGCCCTCGCGGCGGTTCTCACTATCACTCCCATGTCGTCCCCAACGCAGTTCACCTCTCATCCCTCCTCCAGGGCCTGAGAAGCGCTACGGCTCCAGCAATGGCAGTAAAGAGAACGGTCGCCTCTCCAATCGTATCATAACCACGGTAGTCGAAGACTATGTCCGTTACTATGTTCGCACCGCCGACCTCCTGGAGCCCGTGAGTGATGTAGTAGTTGTCCGTGTACCTCAACGAGAGCCACTCCTTCCCCCCCGGCCCGAACTTGAGGCCGTAGTTCGGGTTCGCCACGTAGAGGAGCACGCCAAGGATGAAGAGCAGTGAAAGGTAAGCAAGCGTTCTCTTCATCCTCCCACCTCCCACCTCTCGGTCTTCGCTATTCCGTAGACGACCAGAGCGGTTACAACGCCCGCTCCGACCGCCGCTTCGGCTATGGCAACGTCCGGTGCGTGGAGGGTGTAGAACTCAAGGCTGAGGAGCAGGCTCATCCCCGCGGACATCAAAGCCGCGGCAAGCAGATCCCTGAAGCGAATCGTGAGATAGGCCGTGATGAGCACTCCCAGCAGGACGATGGCCTGGATTGCCATGTCTATCGTGAGGGCGTTCATTTGCCTTCACCCCCGAGCTTCTCCTCGTAGGCGTCTATGACGGCCTTTGCCGGCTTGTAACCGCTCAGGTGGGCAGCTTTGGCTATCGCGTGCGCACCCGTCGGGTTCGTCAGGAGGAGGGCTATCAGCGCCACGATGCTGTGGAGGCCCATCCCGAGGTACTTTGGATCGCCCGTGACGTGAAGCCTGTAAAGGGCGTGGGTGAAGACTGCCAAGACAGCGAATATCGTTCCGAAGGTGGTGCACTTGGTCGCACCGTGAAGCCTCGTGTAGACGTCAGGAAAACGGTGTAAAGCGATGCTCCCGAGGGTGTTGAAGGTCAGGCTTATCGCCAAGAAGGTGTAGATGAGATAGCTTACCCAGTTCACGCCAATCCCCCCTGGAGGTAGCGCGCTATGGCGAGCGTCCCTATGTAGCTCAGCAGGGCGTAAACGATGGCTATGTCGATGTAGATCGTCCTGTCGTACGCTGCTCCGAGGAGAACCATTCCAGCAACCACGAGGGTGTTCAGAGTGTCAAGGCCAACAACCCTGTCCGGGACACTCGGCCCCAGCATCATTCTGAGGATCGTGATGAGGCCCGCTATCATGACAACCAGTGCAGCGTAGAGGAAAACCGGCTCTATCATCTCCCCAGCCTCCTCGCCCACTTTTCAAAGGGCCCCGCAACGGGCTCCGAACTTTCGGGCCTCTCCATTCCCTCGGGTATCTTTATCCAGTGGACGTAGAGGGCCTTCTCCTCAGGACAGGCATCCACCGTCAGCGTTCCAGGAGTGAGCGTTATCGAGTTGCTCATTATCGTGTACTGGGCGTCGTTTTCGAGGTCAACGGGAACCCTCACTATTCCGGGCCTTATCTTCCCGGTTATGACAAGCCAGGCAACGTGGAGGTTCGCCTTTACCATCCCCCAGAAGAGGACGGGCGAGTAGGCTATGAAGCCGAGCCACTTTACCGGGTTCAGGAACCTTCCTGCCTTTTCGCCAATCACGTCCCTCGTTGCATAGGCCACAATCAGGGCGAATATCAGTCCAGCTATGAGTTCCTGCGTGCTCCAGAGCAGGCCGTTCGTTCCAGCGGTTAGGACGAGCCACAGCAGGTAGCTCCAGATGAAGGCCGCGATGAATGGCAAGCTACCACCTCCTACTCACGGTTTTTATTCACTCCCAATGGTGAATTCTCCCTTCGACTTAAAACGCTTTTCCAAAGCTCAATTTGGCAAAAAAAGGTAGGAAACCGGCCGTTGTAAACCAAAGGTTTAAGGGGTTAGGGTATCCTAAAAAGTTTTGTCCGGGCTTTTCTCGGCTAAAATACCGTCTTTAACCTTTGGTTTACAATTTTCGGGTTTAAAAACGCTTTTTTAGTCTCCAGATGAGTCCCTACTGAGGGGACGGAAATGGGCATGTGTATATTTATGTTCACCGGAGGTGGTTGGGTTGAGGTACGTTAAGCTTCCAAAGGAGAACACCTACACATTCCTCGAAAGGCTGAAGGGATGGGGCAAGCTCTACGCCCCGGTCAAGATTTCGGAGAAGTTCTACGACTTCAGGGAGGTAGATGATGTCAGGAAGGTCGAGTTCCACTACACGAGGACGATAATGCCTCCTAAAAAGTTCTTCTTCAAGCCGAGGGAGAAGCTCTTTGAGTTCAACATCAGGAAAGCGGAGTACAGGGAGACCATAGAAGACGTCGAGCCCTTTGTTATTTTTGGCGTTCACGCCTGCGACATCTTCGGGCTTAAAATACTCGACACGATATACCTCGACGAGCTCCCGGACAAGTACTACAAGGTAAGGCGCGAGAGGGGCATCATCATAGGAATAAGCTGCATGCCAGATGAATACTGCTTCTGCAACCTAAGGGAGACGGATTTTGCCGACGACGGCTTCGACCTCTTCCTCCACGAGCTTCCCGATGGATGGCTCGTCCGCGTTGGAACTCCCACCGGCCACAGAATAGTTGACAAGAACATCAAGCTCTTCGAGGAGGTCACCACCGAGGACATCTGTGCCTTCCGCGAGTTCGAGAGGAAGAGGAGCGAGGCCTTCAGGTACCACGAGGACTGGAGCGACTTAAGGTATCTCCTTGAGCTTGAGATGGAGCACCCGATGTGGGACGAGGAGAGCGAGAAGTGCCTCGCCTGCGGGATATGCAACACGACCTGCCCGACCTGTCGCTGTTACGAGGTGCAGGACATAGTAAACCTCGACGGGGAAACCGGCTACCGCGAGAGGCGCTGGGACTCCTGCCAGTTCAGGAGCCACGGCCTCGTTGCGGGCGGACATAACTTCAGGCCCACCAAAAAGGCCCGCTTCAGGAACCGCTAC
>WAKU01000066.1 GCA_015523195.1 Thermococcus sp. | reverse complement strand
GCGGAGTACGCGAGAATCGCCGACGTAATCGTAACGAGCGCGCCCTACTACGCAAAGCCCCTTGACCTAACGACGAGGATAGAACGGGTATAAAATCAAACGAAAAGCCCCACCAACCGGGCTATCACCCCTGCCCAGAGCATCCCGTAGGCGAAGGCGGTGATTTCTATTATCACCGCCCTCTTCAGCCCGAACTCCTTTGCCAGCATTGCAAAGGCTATGATGCACGGGACCTGAAAGGTCGATGCGAGGCCGAAAGTGAAGAGCTGTAGGTTCGTCATTACCGCCGAGAAGTCCGTCGTACCTAGGGCGTTCGCGAGCATCGCGGGAACTAAATCCTTCTGCAGGAAGCCGTAGATCAGCGGGATTATCGTCTCCGCTGGGATGTGAAGCCAACCAACGGTGAGGAAGCTGAAGGGCCTCACTATCGGCTCAACGAGGTTGTAGTAGGCAACCACGCCGTAGAGCATTCCCCCGACGATGAGCAGGGGGATGACTATGTAGACGAAGTCGGCCATCCTGACCCAGGCTTTGACGAGCATGTTCCTTAGGAGGGGCTTCCTGTAGGGCGGCAGTTCCTCGATGAGGAAGTGTTCCTCCTGTGGAATGACGACGTTGAGGAGCTTTGCCGTGATTACGAACACGAAGAACGCCGCGACATAGATGCCTATCGCGTAAACCGCTCCAGCGTAGTGGCCGACGACGCCGAAGATTATACCGCTCCTCGAGGAGCAGGGAACGGTCATGTAGAGTATCGCCACCTTGAGTCTGTCCCTGAAGTTCGGTAAAACGCGCGTGGCCCTTATCGCGGGAACCGTACAGCCAAAGCCGAGCATTATCGGGATGACAGACTTGCCCGGCAGACCCAGCTTTCCCATTAGCTTGTCGAGGACGACGATGAACCTCGCCAGAACCCCGCTGTCCTCAAGGAGTGCCAGGATGATGTAGAAAATCCCGATGTAGGGGACGGCAACGCTTATTCCCGCGGCGAGGCCGGTTAAGGCGTTTTCAACGAGCAGCTGAACGAAGTAGCTCTGGTTCTGGAGCCACGGCTGGAGGGCGTTGAGGAGAGAATCGAAGTAGCCTCCGAGGAAGTCCTGAAACCAGCCACCGATGTAAAGCAGGGCCGCAAATATTCCCGCGAAGACCGCGAGTGTGAAGAGAATCCCGGCGAGGGTGTTGTTGATTATCAGCTCGTCCAGCCAGCTCAGGTGAAAACCGGTGGTGCTTATCCTCTCCACCTGCCTCGCCAGGAGGGAGGCGTGACCGGCCCTAGTTACCATTATGTCCCTCTCGATGTTAGGATGCTCCTCCCGAAACTTCCCCTTTATCTCCTCCAGTTCCGGAAAACCGAACAGCTCAACCGCCACAGGGTCGTTTTCAAGGAGTTTAACCGCTATTCCCCTCTTCGAGAGCTTTCCGTCGTAGTGGAGAACCCTCAGAACCTCGGAGATTGCCTCTTCGATGTGATCGTCGTAGGTGAAGGTGTAGGTGGGCTTTCTAGCCTCTTTAAGGCGCTTCTTCAGCTCATCGAGCTTCCCCCTAACCGGGTTTATCCTAACGACAGGAACTCCAAGGGACTTCTCAAGGAGCGGAACGTTGATGAAGATGCCCCTCTCCTCGGCCTCCTCCCAGAAGTTCAAGGCCAAAATCATCGGGACGCCGAGTTCGGCCAGCTGGAGGGTCATTATGAGGCTCCTTTCAAGAGAGGTCGCATCCACCACCTGGATGACGAAGTCGTAGTCTCCCTCGAGGACTATCCTGTCCGTTACTTTCTCCTCCTCGCTCGAAGGGGAGAGGCTGTAGGCACCGGGCGTGTCGATGAAGAGAAACTCCTCGCCGCCTATAACTACCTTCCCACTGCTAACATCGACCGTTGTTCCAGGATAGTTGGATATCATCACCTTTGCCCCGGTGAGCGCGTTGAGCAGGCTCGACTTCCCGACGTTAGGCTGGCCCACAAGGAGAACCTTCCTCATACGCTTTCACCCCCCTGAGCTTTTCCGCAACCCTGCCGTCAACCATGACAAGCCTTCCGCCGACGTCGAGGACGAAAAGGTCCTTTCCCCCCTTAACGACCCTGAACCTCGCTCCGGGAATCAGACCAACGCCCATGAGCCTCGCTATAGCTTTAGGGTTCTCGACTTCCATGCTCACCAGGATTCCCTCCTCGTTGGGTCTGAAAGATACCAGAGGGATGGCGTTTCCAGCCTTCTCGATGTAGCTTACTCTATCGCCCATGTGCTCGAAGGAGTGTGCAACCCTGTGGCCGAACAGCCTCTCGACGGTCCTGTGGTAGTTGTAAATTATCTCTGCGGCCTTCTTCCCCTCCTCCGTGAGGACTATCTTGTTTCCCTCTCGCCTCGCGAGGTTCTTCCGCTCGAGTTCTCTCACGGCCTCCTCAACTTCCTCCTTTGTAACCTTGCTGTCTTCCATCACGTCGCCAAAGCTCGGCGGCGACCCTTTCTCCCTCGCCAGGCGGAGGATGTCCTCCATGAGTATCTCCTTCCAGCCCATCCTCTCACCCGAAATTGGATTAGGTTAACCTAATTTAAACCTTTGGTCGCTTCCGTTGATTAATTACACAACTATGTGGCGCAAAGTTTAAGGTTCGTGTAATGACTCACAGAATGGAAATTAGGTTAGGCTAACCTAACGGGGGTGGTTCCATGCTGGTGAAGCTCGGGGTTGACTGGATCGATGAGATACTTCCTCAAGGGTTTCCCACGAACACATCAACCCTCGTCAGCGGACCCGGTGGTTCTGGAAAGCCACTCATAGGATACGCCTTTGCATCAGGCTGGCTGAAGAACGGTGGGAACGTCGTCTTTCTCCTCACGAGCACGACCCTTGAATACCTCAGGAACACCATGAGGCTCCTCGGGACGGAGCTCGATGACTACTACGGCAGGGTTTTCTTCATCGAGCTTGACCCGACGATAAAAACGATTAAACCCGTTGATGACACCCACGTAAGGGCCAACTTCGTTAAGCCCGACGTATGGGATGAAGTCCTCTCACTTGCCAACATCTACCTGAGCAACAGCCCGTGCAAGCTCGGAACTATGGTGGTCGGTGCTGCACTCAACCTGCTCTTCTTCTCGCCGACATACGGCAAAGCGATCCACAAGAAGATAAAGGGGGCCCTCCTCGCGGACAAGACGAAGACATACTTCCTGACCGTAAACACCGACGTCTTCAGGGACATGGTTGAGGAGCTTGAGAGGTCGGCGGACAACCTGATGTTCAGCAGGATGGAAAAGCCCATGAAGCTCTTCCTCAGGGTAGAGAGGGTTAAGGGCGCTCCATTTGAGAGAAAGGAAATTGAGGTACCGCTTTCAAGGGAAATACTCGAGGAGATAAGGAAGGAGGCGGAAAGGGGTAAGAAAAATCTGATTCCTGCGATAAAACGGCTGTGAGGTGGTAGCATGAGGTTCAGGTTTGAAGGCTTCGATTTCGAACTCCCTGCCTTTACCCTTCTTTCTGGCCCGATGGCCGCGGCAAAGCCCCTCTTTGCTCAAAAGTTCATCGTGGAGTTCCTCAGGGAGAACCCGGATTACAAAGTCCTCTACTTCGCGACAAGCTCTCCCGTGTGCGGGATTTTGAGAAACCTTAGGGTCTTTGGTATGAGAGATGATGTGGCGAAGGGGATAACCTTTCTGGACTATCAGCCCTCCTGTGAGGGCCTGAAGAGAGTTGACGCCAACTACTACATCGGCAACTTCTCCGACTCAAAACAGCTTGAGAAGGCACTGGGTGTGGCGGACGAGAGAACAATAGTCGTGGTTCCATCGTTCACGCTCCTCCTAATTGGAAGCGAGGCAAAAGATGAACTCACGGATGTTCTCATCAAGGGTGTAAGGAAGGCCAATCCGATAGCCTTCGTCGCGGTAAACTCGGCGATGTTCAGGGAGCAAAACGAGAAACTCGCTGAAAGCGCGGACAACATCATTGAGTTCACAAAGAGGGGAGAGAAGGTTTATGTGAGGGCCCTGAAGTTCAGGGGACGTGCTCCGGATGGAGAAGTTAAATTTGAGTTCCCGCGCGAGATGTTTGAGGGAACTAAGAAGGAGGTCGCTGAGAGAACCGCACGTATAATCCGCGAGAAGAAGGTGGAAAAATGATCCTGATAGACGAGTACTTCAGGCATTATCCTGCGAGAAGGAAGGTCGCGGAGTTCCTGCTGAAAAACGGCGTAAGCGTCAGGAATGGCTCCATAAATTTCTGCGGGGTGGAACTTCCCTTTAGTGAGGTTGCTAAGGCCTCTGGAGTAAATCGAAAGATTGTTTATTACACTGTGAAGATGATAGAATCTACCAACGCCCTCCGTTTGCTCTTTGAGCGGGCTGAACCTGAACTGAAGGTTGAGGGGATAGCACCGGTTATGAACTGGGAGGTCCTCCGGGCTGAGGTGGAGGGAAAACCCACAGAGGTGCTTCACAGTCTCCTTGGTGCCATTCTGGAGGAAGAGAACGAAGTCGTGTCCGTGGACATGAGAAGCCTTCCCGGGGAGGAAACACAACTCTCAATCGTCCTTGAGAGGCCCCTTAAGGGAGAAACGCTGAAGAAAATTGGGGAAATTCCCGGAATAAGGCGGATTCTCATAAAAACTCCGGAGAAAGACAAGACGAAGCTTGTCTGCACCTTCTGTGAGGTTAAGTACTGTCCGAAAAGGCTGGAAGGTGGTGATAATGTGGAGGATTAGGAGTTCGATAACCAGGCTCCCGAGGGCCGAAGTTCCGCCCGAAGTCCCGGCCAGAATCCACCTCGACAAGAATGAGAACCCCTTCGACCTCCCGCACGGTCTGAAAAAGGAGCTTTGTGATGAGCTCTCAAAAATCCCCCTCAACCGCTACCCGCCCGCCTACCCGGTTGAGCTGGAGGAGAAAATAGCGGAGCACCTCGGCCTCTCACCGGAAAACGTCATCGTCGCCAACGGAAGCGACGAGCTGATAGGTCTGAGTTTGAAGGTTTTCGATGGGAATCACGTAGTCATAAGCTCCCCCACCTTTGGTATGTACGACTTCTTTGCAACGCTTGAAGGGGTCAAAGTAATCGACGTTCCCCTCGGGGAGAACTTTGAACTGGGGGATGTTGAGGCCCATGCCGAGGGAGCAAGGGCCATCTTCATCTGCTCGCCCAACAACCCGACCGGAAACGCCCATCCGAGGAAAAGGATAATCGAGGTTCTCGAAACAGGTGCACCTGTTATCCTCGACGAGGCTTACGTGGAGTTCGCGAGGGAGAGCAACATCGACCTCGTGAAGGACTACGACAACCTCATCGTTCTCAGAACCTTCTCCAAGGCCTTCGGCCTGGCCGGAGCCCGGCTCGGCTATGCCGTCGCGAGCGAAGAAACCGCGGACTACCTGAGAAGGGTTATTCCGCCCTTCAGCGTTAATTCCCTATCCCTCAAAGCCGGAGAGTTTATGCTCGAACACCTTGATTATGTCAGGCACGTCATCAGGTACATACTTGGAGAGAGGGGGAGGCTCTACCGCGAGTTTAAGGAGTACTCCTACCCGAGCGAGGCCAACTTCCTCCTGATGAGGCTCGATGCCCACAACTTTCTGCTAAAGAAGGGCATAGCCGTGAAAAAGCTGGGCGGGAGGCTTGATGGCCACATACGGGTAACAATTGGAAAGAAAGAGGAAAACGACGAGCTCATGAGCGCTTTAAGGGAGTTCATTGACCTCACGATGAACTAGATGGCGCTTCGGCCTCTTCCTTCGCTTTCATCTCTTCTAACTTCTTCACCAGTTTTTCTGCAATCCCCATGAATGACTTTGCGGCGATGGTGTCCTCGTAGAGGACTATTGGTATCCCCGCGTCGCTTGCTTCTCTTGCCTTCAGGTCTATCGGAATCTCACCCAAAAACTCAACGCCCTCCTTCTCGGCGAGCTTTCTTCCACCACCTTTTCCAAAGACATCAATCTCATTACCACAGTACGGGCAGATGAGATAACTCATGTTCTCGACGACAGTTATGTAGGGAACCTCCATCTTCTTCATGAAGTTCACGGCTTTTCCGGCGTCCAGGAGTGCAACCTCCTGCGGGGTAGTTACTATCACCGCCGCGTCAAGGTTTATGCTCTGGACAACCGTGAGTATCTCGTCACCGGTTCCCGGCGGGAAGTCTATTATCATAAAGTCGAGCTCCCCCCACTTCACGTCTCCCAAAAGCTGCCATATCGCTTTGGTTACGAGTGGCCCGCGCCAGATTACCGGCTGATCTTCGTCTACCATAAAACCAAGGGTCATAACCTTGAGGGGGGCAGTCTTCCCACTGAAGTCAGTCTCGGGTGGGAGCATTTCGAAGCGTCCGTCTTCCGTCCTCTCTGCCAGTATGTCCGTTTTCTCAATCCCCATCATTTTGGCTACGTCCGGGCCGTGTATGTCAGCGTCAAGGATTCCAACTAAATAACCTTTCTTTGCCAGGGCTGCTGCAAGGTTTACAGCGATAGTGCTCTTCCCGACACCGCCCTTACCACTGAGAACCGCTATCTTGTACTTCCACCCTGATTCCTTTCTCCTGATCCTCTCTTTTATGGTCTGGAGTGCCTTGAGGGCCTCTTCACGGTTCAGGGCCATTTCTATCACCGAAAGGCTATAACATAAGCTTACGATAAAGCTTTTGGTATTTTAACTTAAGGTTATACTCAGAATTGTCCAGTAAGCTTTTTAGAGCGTTTGTGCATATGCACAGCTGGCGATGGCCATGCCGAGAGGTTGGGGGAGAGGCAGGGCAGGGTTTGGCCGGGGCAGGTGGTTCGCCCCATGGCCCGGCAGGGGGCCCTTCAGCTACCTGCCGCCGTGGCAGAGACCGGGCTGGGTTTTTGGAAGGGGCTACTGGAGGGGGCGCGTCTATCCCTATGCGTATTACCCGTACTAATGTTTTTTTTGTTTTTGAGGGAACCCTAAACTTGGGGGATGGAGATGAGACTCACAATCCTCAACGACAACGTGCCCTCGAAGGGCCTCATCAACGACTGGGGCTGGAGCGTCTTAGCTGAAGGAAAGCACCGCTTTCTCTTCGACGCCGATACGAGGGGGGAAGTTTTAGCCCACAACTCGAAAGTTTTAGGAGTTTCGCTCGAAAACCTCGACTTCGCCGTTTTGAGCCACTGGCACTACGACCACTACGGCGGCTTTGAGTACATAGCGGGGCTCAACCTAAGACTGAGGCTCTACGCCCCGCCGGGGGGCAAGGTCAGGGGGCTGAAGATTGTGGAGGTTCACAGCGCGGGCAAGGTAGCCGATGGAATCTGGACTTCCGGTGCAGTGGACGGCTTCGAGCAGGCCGTTGGCGTTGAAACTCCTTCCGGTCTCGTCGTCATCGTCGGCTGCTCCCATCCCGGAGCTGACAGGCTTACCAAGGCCATACTCGAAGTTTCGGACTACGAGAAAGCCCTCCTCGTCATCGGAGGCTTCCACTATCCATCGCAGAGAACGCTTGAGAGGCTCGCTCAGATGGCCGAGTTCATAGCCCCGGCCCACTGCTCAGGAGATTCCGCCAAGGCCTACGTAAAGGGAAGGTATCCTGAGAAGTTCGTGGAAGTGAGAACGGGGAGCGTCTTGGAGGTTTAACCCTCCGCGGTAGAATCTGTTTCCGTCTCCCTTAGCGCTTTAACCCCAGCTCGCAGGCACCCGATTGACGGATTGAAGGGAGGCCTCCCCTCCAAAAACCTACAGTAGTCCTCTCCGAATTCCCTCAGCGTTTCCCTCTCCTCGATGGCAAGGATGAAGTAGAGGGCCGAGAAGGAGTACCAGCCGGCTAAGAGGATGGCGTAGACGTTTGAAGTCAGGAGCGCCAGCCCCCAGCCGAAGAAAACCGAGCCGAACTGGGCAGGATGCCTCATGCAGGAGTATATCCCAACGGTTACAAGCCTCTCGGGTTTTCTGATGCCCCTCCTTATGTCAAAGTGGCCGTACCTCTTCAGCGTCTTCCCCGCGAGGGCGTTGAGGAGGAGGCCGTAGGCCATCAGGAAGAGGCCAAGCGGAACGGTGAGCCATCTGACCCTACCGGGGAGCTTTTCCCCAGTGTAAATGCCCACTAAGACTATAACCACCCACCATGAGAACCAGAAGGCGAACTTTGGGGCGAACTCGCTCCTCAAAGGTTTTACCTCCACAGGACTCTCGGGAATACCATATAAAACCTTTCACCCGACCCCGAGGAACTCCACCAGCAGCTTAAAGAACGCCGTTTTTCTCCCGGCCGGTGTTATGAAGCGGTGAAGGAGAAGCTCTTCCCTTATTTTGTCGTCCCTGAACTCCTTCGGGAGCTCGTTGAAGCTTTTAGCCCCTGCCAGAGCCCTCACGACCCTCCAGCCATCTGAGAAAAGTGAGTCGAAGTAGTCCTCAAGCCATCTCTCATCGATCGAGCGGACTAAAAGTTCCCCCTCGCGCGAGAGCCTGTAGTAGGTGTGGTGCTTGTGAACCTCGAAGGCCTTCTTAAACCTCGCTTTGCTCCTCTTTATCGCGCTCCCGGAGTCCCTCTGCACCAGTCCGGCCTCCATAAGTTCCCTTACCGCGTCCTCGATGAGGGGAAGCGGAAGCTCGCTCATCTTCGCCATCATCTTGGCGTAGTCAACGCCGGCCTTCCGGAGGTGGGCTAAAACGTAGAGGTGAACCGGGAGGAGCCCAAGGTCTCGGAATGAAGCGGGGCGTTCTTTCCGCGTATTTCCGCCACTCATCGCCGAACCTCTCCTCCAAGGCTCTCTCCTCCTCGCCTATAAACTCCACCACCGAGAGCCAGTAGACAACCGGCAGGAGGAGCATAAAGCCGCCGATCACGAGCGAAAAGCCCGGAAGGATTAGAAGGCCCCATATCGAGTATATCGGGTGTCTGACCCGTGAGTAGCAACCCCTTTTCAGGAGCTCGCCCCTCGCGTAGGCCTTCGAAACCTGGAGGTAGCAGAGAAGCCAGAGAGCCAGGCCGGGGACGAGGAGGAAAAGACCGGGAAGCGGGAAGGCACAGGGCCTGCCGAACCCCGCGTTCAGGTAAAAAGCGAGGAGGGCGTAGAAACCCGATGCAAGTCCGACCTTGGGCTCAATCCCCCAGAACCTCACGGGAACCACCGTCCTTTCTCAGGATGCGCTCCCAGGCTCTTATTGCCAGCCACTTGTCGAGGAACTCGTTGAAGGTGCCGCACCTCGGCGAGAGGACGCAGACGGGGCAGCCGTCTTTGCAGGGGCAGCTCCTGAGGTGCTCAAGGCTCTTCTCCATGAGCTTCTCGATGTTCTCGTAGATGATTTCCGCCAGACCCGCTCCCCCCTCGTTGCCGTCGTAGATGAAAACCACCGGCCTTCCAAAGTAAGGCTCACCCGGAAAGCCCGCGTAGCTGTAGCCCCCGAGCTCTCTGCTGTCAACGTACGTGAAAATCGGCGCTATCTTGATGAGGTTGTGCTCCATAGCGTGGAGAGCCGAGCCAATCCCATCCTTGCTGTCAACCATCTTCTTTATCGCGAAGGCCAGCTCCTCGTCGTTTGCCCCCGCCTTTTGGAGTGCATCGCCTATCGTCTTCCTTATGATGAAGCTCGTGCTCCCGAGGTAGAGCGGGAAGAGCTTCCTCCTGTCGAGGGTCTCGTAAAGGTGGAGGGCAATGTCTTCGCCTCCCTTCTCCTCGGCCTTCGCGAGGAACTCCCGGAACTCCTCGGCGGGCACTTCCCTTATCGACTCCGGGAAGACGAGCCACACTCCTTCAGTCTCGAACTCCCTCACGTGAGGTTCCTCAAACTCGACCTTCGCGAACCTCTCCCAGTTGAGTATCGAGAAGTCCTCCTCAGTCTCTACCCTCTCTCCGCTCGCCGGAGAGAAGATTTCGCCCTTTAAAATTCCCTTCTCCTTCAGCTTCACCAGCTCGGCCACGTAGTTTGCTGTGTCCAGCCCTTTAACGACGTAGCCGGTGTAAACGTGTCTCACTCTAAGCCTCCCGAGGCCTATCGTTACTCCCCAGTAGGACTTCTCCTCCTCAACCTCAAGGATTTCAACGTCCTCGCGCTTGCTGGCGAAGGTTTCAACATCCCAGAGACGGTTGAGTTGCTTTGCAAAGACGAAGTGGAAGCTGCCTACGCTCAGCCTGTCCATCGCCATGTAGAGCTCTCCCCTTGAGAAGTAGGCCATTCCCGGCAAAAGCGAGCGGTGGTACTCGTCGGTATCTACCTCCTCTATGACGTAGCCCTTCATCTTGAGCCAGTTGACGAAGTTAAGGAGTTCTCTAATGGAGGACTTCTCCATCAGCCTGCCCCTTATCCAGGGCTCGTCCCTGACGAGGAAGAAGCTTTCATCTGAAGCAGTTCTGAGGGAGGAGTAGCTGAAGGCCGGCCTCCTGAGGCGGAGTTCAAGCTTTCCAGTTAGAGGGTTCTTCTTTAAGTCTGCTTTACGCCCTATAACGAGCCTCTCCGCGATTTTCCTCTCGAACCCATCCAGCTCGTCCCAGTCGAGGATTCCAAGTTCGGTGAGCAGGTAGTGGAGGTGCTTTTCCGCTATGCGCTCGTTATCCCTTTTTACCGGCATGTACTCGATTATGCCCTTCTCAAGCTTCTCAACAAGCTCGTCGAAGTGCTCGCGGTAGTAGTAGTCGAGGCCGTTCTTCCTCAGGACGATGCCGTTGAGGGCTTCCCGTTCGGCCTTCCTTCCAGCTCTGCCGAAGCGCTGGATGAGGGAGAAGAGGCCGTCCGGAGGAATTCCGTAGTTTATTACAGCGTCGAGGTCGCCTACGTCTATTCCAAGCTCAAGGGCGTTGGTGGTGAGGAGGACGAGAAGCTTTCCGGCTTTGAAGTCCCTCTCAATCCCCCAGCGGACGTTCTTTGGCAAAGTCCCCTTGTAGGTGCTCGTCCTCGAAAAGGCAGGTGAGTTCAGGAGAAAGCGGAGGAGCTTTTCGGTTCCCCTCCTGCTGTCGAAGAATACGAGGGTCTTTATACCCCTCTCGGCCAGTCTCTCAACGGCGGCCCTCAAAAGCTGCCTCTCCTCAAGGTTCCTCGGCTCGAAGAGAACCAGATACCTCCGCGGGAACGGGTTGGTGGCCCTCGCCACCCCCTCAAACTCAAGCCTGAACAGCTTTTCCGCGAACTCCTTCGGGTTCCTCAGCGTTGCCGAGAGGGCTATTATTTGAGGCTTTACTCCAAGGCGTTTGAGCCGGAAGAGCAGGCGTTTGAAGAGCCACGCCGCGTTGCTCCCGAAAACACCGCGGTAGATGTGGAGCTCGTCAACAACGAGGTAGTGAAGGTTCCTCAAAAGCCATCCGTAGTCCCTCCAGCGACGCAGGACGTTGTAGTGGAGCATGTCTGGGGTTGTAAAGACGACCCTCGGCCTCTCGCGGATAAGGCTTTTCCTCTCGCTCCAGGGGACGTCTCCCGTCAGAATCCTCGCGCTCACGCTCTTCCCTGTTATGCGGTAAAAGCTGAGGTTCTGAAGTGAGAACTTCTCGAACTGGTTGTTTATCAAGGCCCTCGTGGGGTAGACGAGGAGGTAAGTTTTTCTCGGGTCTGAGAGGTAGGAGTCGAAGATGGCCAGGCGAAAGACCTCGCTCTTCCCGCTCGCTGTGGGCGTTGTGACAACGATGTTTTTGCCGGAGTAGAGCTTTTTTAGGGCTTCAACCTGATGCCTGTAGAGGGTGAAGCCGAGTTCCTCCAAAAGGGCGTTTATTTCCGGATTGTTGAAGGCGAACTCCCCAAATTCACCCTCGCTCGGCGGGAAGACGTGGACTTTGGCTATCTCCGACTTGAGGGGCTTTAGGACTTCGAGGAGGGACATGGAGAAAAGTGGGAGGGAACGGCTAAAAAGATAACTCAGCCGTTTGAGCCCGAGCCGCTCTCTGCCGGTCCCGGTCCTGCCGAGCTCTCTATTTCTCTGTACGCTAACAAAAGGCCGTATTCGACCGTTCTCTCGGCTTCAACAATTTTTCCTTCCGAAATAGGCTCCTCTACGGTTTTTATCATCTAACAGGAGTTTGACTAAAGGCGTTGCCCCCCAAACCGAACTCCCTGAGGCGGCGAGAATGGGATATCAAACCCCGCAACCCTTTAAAACCCTCCCCCTCAGGTTAGCCCGGTGGTGGGAATGGCGAGGATAGCGGTCATCGATTACGACAGATGCAACCCTGACAAGTGCGGTCACTTCCTCTGTGAGCGTGTCTGTCCGGTCAACCGAATGGGCGGCGAGGCCATAATCATCGATGAAGAAAACTACAGGCCGGTCATACAGGAGGCCAGCTGCACCGGCTGTGGAATATGCGTCCACAAGTGCCCCTTCGGCGCGATAACGATCGTCAACCTGCCGGAACAGCTCGATGAGGACTGCGTCCACCGCTACGGCGTTAACGGGTTCGTTCTCTACAGGCTTCCCGTAGTCAAGGAGGGAATGGTCGTCGGCGTCCTCGGGCCCAACGGAACCGGTAAGACAACCGCCGTCAAAATCCTCTCCGGGCAGATCGTTCCAAACCTCTGCTCCGACAACGACTCCTGGGAGGATGTGATAAGGGCCTTCAGGGGAAGCGAGCTCCAGAACTACTTTGAAAAGCTCAGGAACCGCGAGATAAGGCCGGTCGTCAAACCGCAGTACGTTGACCTCATCCCCAAGGCCGTGAAGGGAAAAGTCCGCGACCTCCTCAAAAAGGCCGACGAGACCGGAAAGTTCGGGGAGGTTGTGAAGGAGCTTGAACTGGAGAACGTTCTCGACAGGGACGTAAGGCAGCTATCCGGCGGCGAGCTTCAGATGGTCGCGATAGCGGCTGCCCTTCTAAGGGATGCCCACTTCTACTTCTTCGACGAGCCCTCAAGCTACCTCGACATGAGGCAGCGCCTCAGGGTCGCGAGGATAATCCGCCGTTTAGCGGACTCTGGAAAGAACGTTTTAGCTGTTGAGCACGACTTAGCTGTCCTCGACTACCTGAGCGACATAATCCACGTTGTCTACGGAAAGCCCGGTGCCTATGGTATCTTCTCCCAGCCGAAATCAACCAGAAACGGGATAAACGAGTTCCTCCGCGGTTACCTCCGCGACGAGAACGTCCGCTTCAGGCCCTACGAGATAAGCTTCACCAAGACCGGCGAGAGGAAAAGCCAGGGGGGAGAGATACTCGTCCAGTATCCACGTCTCGTGAAGGACTACGGGACGTTCAGGCTTGAAGCTGAAGGAGGGGAGCTCTACATCGGCGAGGTCGTCGGCATAGTCGGTCCGAACGGTATAGGCAAGACGACCTTCGTCAAGATGCTCGCCGGCGTTGAAAAGCCGACTGAGGGAGAGGTTGACTGGTCGCTGACCGTCAGCTACAAGCCCCAGTACATCAAGACAGACTACGAGGGAACGGTTTACGAGCTTTTGAGCGGGATAGATGGAGCAAAGCTCATGAGCAGCTTCTACAAGAGCGAGCTACTCAACCCGTTAGGAATCCCCGACCTCTACGACAAGAAGGTCAGCGAGCTGAGCGGCGGCGAGCTCCAGCGCGTCGCTATAACCGCCTGCCTGATACGCGATGCTGACCTGTACCTCCTCGACGAGCCTTCGGCGCATCTCGACTCCGAGCAGAGGCTCGCGGTTTCTAAGGCTATCCGCTCCCTCATGGCCAAGAACGAGAAGACCGCTCTGATAGTCGAGCACGACGTCATGATGGTCGATTATCTGAGCGACCGCTTGATAGTCTTCGAGGGCGAGCCCGGGAAGCACGGAAAGGCTTTGCCCCCGATGGGCATGCGCGAGGGCATGAACCGCTTCTTAGCTAGCGTTGGGATAACCTTCCGCAGGGATCCAGATACCGGAAGGCCGAGGGCCAACAAGGAGGGCAGCGTGAAGGACAGGGAGCAGAGGGAGAGGGGCGAGTACTACTACACCTGAAGTGTTAAAAGCACTTCTTCAAAATTTTCCACATGATCTACAGGCGCCTGGCCGTAGTGGCCCTGATCCTGGTCGTGGTCCTGCCGGTGCTCTTGGTGCTAAAGCCCGGCTTTCAGGGGGAGGTCGGCCAATCGCCGGCTGCCGGGAAGATCCTTCTGCCTGAGCCGCGCTACCGCGGTCAGATGAGCGTTGAAGAGGCGATAGCGAAGAGGAGGAGCATCAGGGAGTACTCAAGCGAACCCCTAAAGCTCTGGGAACTCGGACAGCTCCTCTGGGCCGCGCAGGGGATAACCAGCCCGGACGGAAAGAGGGCGGCTCCGAGTGCTGGTCCAACCTACCCATTCGAGGTCTATGCAGTCGTCGGAAACGTCGAGGGTCTGGCCCCCGGGATCTACCACTACGTCCCCAAGGGCCATTACTTAGAGCCCGTCAAAAGCGGCGACTTCAGGGGAAAGCTCCAGGCGGCGGCCCTCAACCAGGAGTGGGTTGGGAAGGCGGCCGTTGACATAGTTCTCGTGGCGTTCTATGAGAGGACGACAAAGGTCTACGGAGACAGGGGAATCAGGTACGTCCACATGGAGGCAGGCCACATAGGTGAGAACATATACCTCCAGGCCACCGCCTTAGGCCTCGGGACGGTGGCGGTGGGGGCCTTTGACGACGGGAGGGTCGCCCGCATAATAGGGACGACCGGCGACCCGCTCTACATATTCCCAGTGGGGAGGAGGGTTTAAAGTGAACCTCGATCACCACACCCTCGGCCTGCTCACCTTCGCCGCGATGACGCTCGCGGTCTTCACCGGCTCGATGATATTCCTGAGCGGGAGGAAGGCCTGGCTGATGCTCCACGTTCTGCTCTCCATCATAGCTTACATTCTGATGTTCCTGACGCTCTGGGTGGTGATGTGAGATGGCCGGAAAGGTTCCGCCCGAGGTTCTTGAGAGAATCCTCAGCAAGATCGGATCCGATGACCCGAGGGTTCTCATCGGGCCGGGGATAGGGATAGACGTCTCTGCTGTCAGCTTTGGAGAGAGGGTTCTCGTTGCCTCCACGGATCCAATAACGGGCGCCGTTGAGGACATCGGCTACTACGCAGTCCACATCAACGCCAACGACGTTGCGACGTCCGGTGCAAGGCCGAGGTGGTTCCTCGTGACCCTTCTGCTGCCCGAGGACGAGGAAGGGCTCGCCGGGAAGATAATGGGGCAGATCGCTTCGGAGGCGGAGAAGTTGGGGGTGTCCGTCATCGGGGGGCACACCGAGCTCACCCCCGGGCTCAGCAGGCCCATAGTGGTCGGTACCATGCTCGGGGAGGTTGACGGGAGACCACTCTCCTCTGCCGGAGCTCGGCCCGGGGACGCTATAGTCATGACCAAATGGGCCGGGCTTGAGGGGACTTCGATAATCGCGAGGGAGAGGAGGGAAGAGCTCGCAACAGCCTTCGGCCAGTCCTTCGTTGAGAGGGCCGAGTCGCTCGCGGAGTACCTGAGCGTAGTGGACGAGGCCCTCTACGCGGCAGCTTTCGGTGCAAACGCCATGCATGACCCGACAGAGGGCGGGGTTGCCAACGGGGTGCACGAGATGGCCGATGCCGCTGGCCTCGGCTTCAGGCTCTACACCGAGAGGATACCAGTCAGGGAGGAAACAGAAAGGATCTGCAGCTTCTACGGCCTGAACCCCCTCGCGCTCATGGGCTCGGGGTCACTTCTCATAGCCGTACCGCGCGATGCCGCCCGGCTGCTCGTGGAGAGGCTCCTCGCGAGGGGAATAAACGCTGCCGTTGTGGGCGAGTTCCTCGCCGAGAAGAAGAGGGTGGCCATCAGGAACGGCGACGAGCTGCCTTTCAAGCGCCCGAAGGAGGACGAACTCTGGAAGCTATTCAAGGCTTAGCTCAGCTTCCACGACCTTCCCGTCTTTGAGGATCCACGCCCTCATCTCCCTTCCATCAGTTATGAGCCAGGGGACGTTCCAGAGTTCCATCCCGCGCAGGTCGTCGGGTGATGGGATCGGAGGACAGTGGAGGTGCGAGTGGAAGATGCCGACGAGCTGAAGGCCTCTCCCTTCCGCCCTCTCCATGATTTCAAGCACCTCACGGGGGTTTATCCGGAAGGAAGTGGGGGAGTGGAGTTCGTTCCGCGCAAAGACGACATCTAAGACTCTGAAGTCCTCTCCCTCCAACCCCAAGAGAAAGCCGCATACCTCCTCATCCTCTCTAAGGCCACCGATGATCTTAGAGGCGAGGGGCCTCGGCAGGATAAGCCTCATAGCTCCACCGAGATGTTCAGCTTTTTCTCCTCCTCAAGGCGGACGAGGATCTCCCTCGCCTTCTTCTGCTCCAGCGGGATTCTCTTCAGCTGCTCGTAGGCGGCCATTATCTCCCTTCTCTCATCACCGTAGGCTTTCTTCCCCATGTAAAGGAGGACAGCGAGGAGAACCCCCTTCAGCGTCCTCTCAGGCAGGGGTAAAACCTTCCAGCCGTTGTCGTAGACGTAGGCGGCCTTGGGCTGCTCCGCCCCATCGAGGAGGTAAACCGGGACAATCCTCTTGCCTTTCTCCACCCGGAGAAACTCGAAGAGAGCCTCCTTGGGATAACCCTCCTTTACCAGTCCCTGAAAGCTCAGTTCGAGGGCCTTGAGAAGGGATGAGATGCGCTCCATGTCGAGTATGCGGGACTTCGATAGGAGGGAGAGCTTGAGGGCGGCCTTCATGGGAGGTTCCTCAAGGAGGTTGACGCTCATAAGGGTTCTCTCGCGGAGGCTTGACCCGAGTTCAAAGGACTTTATGGCGATCCAAACGGCGCCGTTGCTCAGTATGCCGTACCTAACGCCCGCGCTGAAGCAGTACTTGGCCAGCTGCCTCAGGGGTTCCTCCCTCTTCAGGATGTTCACGCCCAGGTTCTTGGCCTCAAGGTAGGCTAAAACCTCACCCCCCAAGATCAGGGCGTAGTCAGCCCGGCCCTCCTCAGTCCTCGACTCCGGGCGAACCTCCTCGGGGTTGTTCCAGTCCCAGCCAAGCGCGCTCATGATCTCCCCTATCAGGTGCTGCTTTACCGCCTCCTCGTTGCTCTCATACAAGGTCCTGTGGGCGTTTATCCTCTTGAGAACCCTCATTATAACCGAGGCTATGCCCTCAAGGTCTTCCTTCCCCGCAATGGTCTCAGGGGCCGTTTCAAGGCTCCGGAGTACCCCATCACCAGTGCGCTCCATGCTCTCAGCTCCCGGGCGTTCCACATGATTTAGGGCGGAGGGCCTAAAAACGTTTTGGGAAACGCTTTTCTGCCCGAAGGACTAACCCAACCCGTGATGGAAGATGTGCAGGGTTCTGTTTGCGGTGGGTGATGGAGAGCGCATCAGGCCCCTCGTTAGGGCCTTAGTTGGGGCCGCTGAGAAAGACCCCTACAAGGAGAAGCGCGGTAAAGGGCGGCAGCACAAAGACGGATGGGGCTACACGCTCCTGTCGGGCGGAAAACTGGAGCACTACCGCTCAAGCAGTCCCATATTCCGGGATGAGAAAGGGGTTGAGGGGCTAATCGAAAAGCTCGGCGGTTTTTCGATTCTGATGGCCCACGCGAGGGCGGCCTCACAGGGCGGCAGGGATCTCCTCAACACCCAGCCCTTTTCCTTCTCCTCGAGGAGGGGCTTCTCGTTCTGGCTCTACCACAACGGCGACATAAACAAGGCTAAGCTTATTGAACTCGGGGAGTTCGACGGGGATTTGGCCGGGGTCTCGGACTCCTACGTCCTCGGCGCCTACCTCTGCAGAAAGCTCGGGGGGACTGCAAAGGGGGAGCTCCTGCGCCTCTACTCACCGGTAATGGATGCAACGAACACGAGCCTCAACACCGGCCTGCTCCTACTCCTCCCTGGGGGCTCCGCGAGGGCCTTCCTGACGGCGTACTCAAGGCCCCTCTACATAATGAGGCCCGCCAACTGGGACTACGTGCGGCAGATTGAGGTGGAGGATGAAAGCTTATTCGCCTTAGCTTCGTCCACGCTCGAACTCTACCACAAGGGGCCCTGGAAGCCCGTCCAGAACGGAACAGCCTTCTACCTCAGCATAGATGCCGAGGGGGAGAGCTTCAACGTTGAGAGGCTCGTCATGGGGTGAACACCTTTTTATATTTTGAGGGACTAATGGATTTCGGTGATGGGCGTGGACCTAAAGGCCCCCATCAAGGTTTACATGACCCGAAAACTCATCGGCGTGTCCCCAGATGACACCGTCAAGAGGGCCGGGGAGGTCATGCTGGAGTTCGACGTTGGCTCCCTCGTCGTCGTGGAGGGGAGGGACGTCGTGGGCTTCCTGACGAAGGGCGACATAATAAGGCGCCTCGTCATCCCCGGCCTCCCTAACACGACCCCCGTCAGGGAGATTATGACCACGGAGCTGGTGGCAGTTCCGTCAACGACCCCCCTCGGGGACGTCCTTGACGTGCTCTCGAAGAAGGGGATAAAGCACATCCTCGTTGAGGAGGACGGCAGGATAGTGGGCATATTCTCGATAACGGACCTGCTTGAGGCGAGCAGGAGGAAGTTAGAGACAGCTATAGCCACGGAGTGATGCCGGATGATCCGCATCGCCCACATAAGCGACACCCACATAACCACCGAGGGGGCCTTCAAGGGGTACGCCTTCGACCTGATCGTCGAGGAGATAAACAGGGGAAAGTTTGACCTCGTGATCCACACTGGCGACGTCACGAACCAGGGCCTCAGGGAGGAGTACGAGCAGGCCTCCTACCAGCTCACGAAGATAAAGAAGCCCCTCGTGACCATCCCGGGCAACCACGACGTGAGGAACGTCGGCTACAAACTCTTTGAGGACTTCATAGGGCCACTGAATGGGGTCTGCGAGTTCAAAGACGGCGTCCTGATCTGGGTTGACTCCACGATACCAGACCTGAGCGACGGCAGGATAGGCGGCTACAAGTTCAGGTGGCTCAAGGACAGGCTTGAGGAGTACTCGGACAGGAGGTTCAAGATAGTGGCGGCGCACCACCACCTCGTCCCGCTCCCTGACACCGGAAGGGAACGGAACGTCCTCTTCAACGCCGGCGACGTCCTCGACCTCCTCCTGAGGCACGACGTAACGCTCTACACCTGCGGCCACAAGCACGTGCCGAACGTCTACCGCGTTGAAGACCTCGTCATAGACAACGCCGGCTGCACGTCCTGCAAGAAGACTCGGAGGGGGGACGTTAACAGCTACAACATAATAGAACTCCACGACGACGGAACTGTCGAGGTGACGATCAGGAGGGTCACTGGGGACGAAAAGAAGAAGGAGCACAGACCGATAAGGCCCAAGCTCTTCGTGCCGCACGGAAAGAGGGTGCTCAGGATAGCGCAGGTGAGCGAGAGCAACGTCTCCGACAGGGTGTACTTCAGGAAGAAAACCCTCGAAAACGTCATCAGGATGATAAACGAGAGGATAAAGCCCGACGTACTGATCCACAACGGCAACGTAGTCGATGCAGGGATAGAGCGCTACTACGAGCGGGCCCACTCCTACTACCGTGAGGTAAGGGTTCCAAAGCTCGTGATACCGGGCCACAACGACATAACCTACCTCGGCTACGAGCTCTTCAAGGAGCACTTCGGGGAGCCCCAGATACTGGAGATGGGGGAGGTCGTTATCATACCCCTCCTCAGCGTCCAGTACGAGACCCCAATAGGGGTCGTGGGCAGGATGGGGCAGAAGAAGCTCCTGAAGGTGCTCAAGGAGTACGAGGGCAAGTTCAGGGTCGTGGCGATGCACCACAACGTGATACCGATAGCGAAGAGCAGGGAGATAGGCTTCCTTGAGGACGCGGGCGACGTCCTGAAGATCCTCACGGACGAGAAAACCGAGCTCGTCCTGACGGGCCACGGCGGCAACGCCTACGGGGTCAGGGTGGAGAGAACGCCCATAATAAACGCGGGCTCCGTCAGCTGGGAGCTCCACAGAAACCCCTTCGGGAACAGCTTCAACGTCATCGACGTCTACAGCGATATGGTCGTTGCGTGGGAGGTTCAGGCAACTTGGGGGAGCAGGAAGCTGCTCTGGATGGGGAAGAGGAAGGGGTGATCAGCCGCGGGACTTCTCAAGCCGCCTTATGACGTCCGAGATGATCCTCTCGACCGTCTTCTCCAGCTCAACGTTCTCCACGATCGGGACCCCGTGCTTCCCCGCGAGTTTAATTAAATAGTCCTGGATTTCCATAATTCTGTCAATGTTCTCAATGTACTTCCTGGGATCGCGTAGGGAGTAGCGGGCCCTCTCGTAGAAGTGGGCCTCAAGGTAGTCCCTGTCAGGGACGGTGATGAGGTACATGAACTCGTTGCCCCTCAGGTCAACGAAGCCGGGAACGACGTGGATCCCCTCAATGAGGGTGTTGAAGCCCTCCCTGCGGGACCTCTCGAGAACCGCCTCAATGCCCGTGGAGACGTGCTTCACCTGCATCCCGAAACCGTAGATGAGGGGGTCCACTTCCGCCGGCGGGTTCACGGCCTCGCCCGCGAGGAAGGACGAGACGTGGATATCAGGCAATAGGTCTGGCGCTATCATCTTCCGCATGACCTCCCTTATCGTGTCCGTCCCTATTATGCTCCTTATGCCGAGCCTGAAGGCTATCTCGGTGGATATCGTTGACTTTCCAACACCAGTGGCGCCACCGATGAGGATGGCTATCCTTATCTTCCTCCTCTTAAGCTTCCTCCAGAGGAGGTACCTCTCGGCCTGCTCCCTCAGTCCCTTCTCCAAAAGCTTCCTGTAGGTCAGTTCCCTTATCTCATCCGTTGAGACTATCCTCTTGGCCGCCTCCTCCAGCTCCCTCTGAACCTCGCTGGCTATCGCGTAGGCGAGGCCGACGTCTATGCCTGCGAGCATTATGGAGCGTGTGAGGATGCCCCGCGAGAAGGGCAGCCTGATCTTCTTCTCTTCATCAGTCACGAGCATCATGGGCCCTCACCCTCTCTATGAGCCTCAAAACGCTCTCCCCAAGGTCTCCGCCGTCCAGGTTGACGGGCTCGCTGTCAAGGTAGACGACCTCAACCCCCCTTTCAATGGCCCACCTCGTAACCGTGTCCACAGCGGCCGCCTTCAGCTCGACGGCGACCGCCTCGATGCCGTCAAAGCGCTCCAGATCCCTCACAAGTATTTCCCTGTTCGAGAGGTTTCCCGAGACCGCCGCAACCTCGGCGCCAAGGTTCCTCAGGTGCTCAGACGCAGGGCCCAGCGCTGGCTTTGACGTCATGACGAGGCCTATCCTCTTTCCAGCAACACTCCCGAGGGGCCGCGGCCTGAAGGCGGTCAGGTGGATCTCTGCCTTGGGGTTCACAGCTCTCACGGCCTCCACCAGTCTGTCCAGCTCCCCCCCAACCGCGAGGTCGGCCATGGTCACGACGACGATGTCTGCCAAGGAGATCCTGAAGGGGCCGAAGTAGTGGGAGACCTTCTCAACGCCCTGGAGCGCCGAGATCACGACGACGTAGCCGTCTGCTTTGTAAGGCGGAAAGGTGGCCCCGCTGCCCTCAAGGATTATTAGATCGTGGGGGAGGGATTCGGCAAGCTCCACGCAGCCGTCCACAACATCGAAGAACGGAAACCCGGCCATGCCCCCGCCGCAGCGACGGCAGCCTATTGTGGTGACGCGAGAGGTCAGTGCGTCCTCGAAATGATCGGAAGCCGCGTGTCTTCCCTTCTCCACCAGCCTGAGGAGGAACTCGGGCGTTATCTCCGTCCCCTCTCCGTCTATGAGCTCCGGCTCCTCCGGCCCTCCCCTGCCCATGGTGACCACAACGGGCCGGGCGACCCTCTTCGCGGTTCTCGCAATGAAGCCCGAGACCGCGGTCTTTCCCACCCTCTTCCCGGTTCCGATAACTCCGATGGACGGCTTTGAGGTTCTTCTCATGGGTTTGGGGAAGAAGAGGAAGTCGGCGCCCCTGTAGGGCACCCCCAGGCCAAGGCAGAGGGAGGCTATCCTGAATCGAGACTCGTAGCCGACGACCGGTTCGTCGCTCAGGTCGACCACTTCATCAACATCGTTCTCGGTGAGGGCCCTCCTCAGGGCGGCGAGGTAGTCGGGGGAGTGGTAGACAGGAACGCCTACGCGCCTCTCCACCTCCTCGATGCCCCCTATCTTCTCGGTCCCGCCCAAGAAGACCGCACAGCAGACGTCGCCGAGCTTCCTTATGGCCCATGCGACGACGTCTGGATAGTGCTCGCCGTCGATAAGAACGGCCCTCATGCCACCACCACTCGTGAATACGGCCGAGACGATTTAACCTTTTCCAAGGTTTGAGGAGGAAGAATTATAAAGGGATAACGCTATATAACCCCGGGCACTGCCCGATACAGGCCTGAACGGAGGTGCTAAAAAATGGTCGAGCTGCTTGTAAAGTCGAAGATAAAGGAGCACGTGAAGAGTATTGAACCCGAGATGAGGGTCAGCCCGGAGTTCTACGACGCCCTCGAAGAGGAGCTCAAGGTTCTCGTCGAAAAGGCCGTCAAGAGGGCCAAGGACGAGGGCAAGAAGACCCTCTACGCCAGGCACGTCTGAAGGGAACTTCTCACTTTGCCTTTTCCCAACCTTTTTATCCACCTTATCCAACTTTCTCCGGTGGTTTTATGGGACTGCGGAAGATGGACGATGACTTCTACCTGTACCCCGGAAGCCCCTCGACCGGTTTCAAACTGAACGGGGAAGGGATAATCCTCGTTGACCCCGGCCACGGGAGCGGCAGACATAAAGACCTCCTCCGGGAGGCGAGGAAGCTCGGAAAACCTGTTTTGGCCCAGGTGGCGACCCACGGACACGCAGACCACATAGCGGTCTCCTTGAGGGTAGGGGCTCCTCTCCACATTCACCGTTTTGAGTTCTCGATAGCCGAGAGCCCGCTGGCGAGGGAGGTCATGACCTTCGGCTCAAAGGCCCCAGAGGGGTTCTTAGCCTACTCCTTCCCGGAGGAGCTGAGGGTTCGGGGGGTTTTCGACTGGGGTGAGAGCCCCTTTGGTCTCAAAGCCGTAGGCCTCCCCGGCCACTCGCCCGGGATGACCGGCTTCCTGAGCGGGAACGTCCTCTACGCCGGCGACTCCTTCTTCGGGGAGAGGCTCCTGGGCGCCGTCGGCCTTCCGTACCTGATAGACGTCGGGGCGTTCCTGAGGTCATTGGACAGCCTTGAAGGGCTCGCCTCATCGGGGGTTACCCTCATACCCTCCCACGGTCCGGTTGTCTCGGGCGAGGGGGCCCTGGATCTCGTGGCGATAAACCGCGAGAGAATCCTCCGGGCCGTTGGGCTAACGCTGGAGTTCCTCAAAAGACCCCTCTCCACGGATGAGCTGGCCCTGAAACTAATGGAGGCCTTTGGGGTTGAGCCCAGTCCAAAGAAGCTCGCCCTGAACCTCGTCCCTGTGAGGGCCATCATAGCCCGGCTTTACAACGAGGACAAGATAGAGGCCCTGGTCGAGAAGGGCCTGAAATGGAAGGTAAAGGGGGATTGAGGATTAGAATTCGACCTTTATCCCCGCTTCCTCCTCAACCTCCTCAAAGCCCTCCTTCATGTACTTCGCGAGCTCCTCATCGACCTCGAAGAGGGCCGCGAGGAACTCCCCGAAGTGCTCCTTCTCCTCGTTGGCAACGTCGAGGAAGATGCCCTTTATCCTCTCGTCGCCTATTCCAGCGGCAAGCTGCTCGTAGATGTTTATGGCGTCGAGCTCGGCCTCGATGGCCCACCTCAAAGCCTGAGCTATTTCGGTCTTGGTTAGGGACCTGTCCTTCGGGAGCTCAAAGGGGTATTTCGCGAGCATGGGGATCACCACTCAAACTTCTTCCCCAACTTAATAACCCTTACCTGAGGAACTTGGAGACGTAGGGGCTTTCGCCCGGCCTTCCGCGCCTGAAGTGGCCGCTCGGCTTTCCTGTCAAAAGCTCCTCGAACCAGGCCTCGTGCTCTACCTCCTCGTGGAGAATAGCCAGGGAGAGGTCGTAGGTCCTCGGGTCCTTGCCCATCGTGTAGTTGCATATCTCTGTGTAAACTCCCACGGCGCAGCGCTCAGCCTGGAGGAGAACCTTCAGGATTTCCTCAACGGTCGGGTTCTCGGGCAGGTAGGGGTCGCTGCACCAGGCCATATCGGCAAAATCGCGAATGTCCCTCGGGAGCTCGCCCCCGAGCTCGTAAATCCTCGGTACGAGGGCTTCGAAGTGGTTCCTGTCTTCGAGGCGCGCATCCTCGACGATCTCCTTAATCGCTTCGCCTTCCAGACCGGCGGAGTGGTTCCTCAGCAGGGTGTAGTAGTAATAGGTCGTGAACTCCGCCGCGGCGGCTTTCAGCAGCATCTCCAAGAGCTTCTCAACCTCTATCCCGGCCCTTTCAACGAGTCTTCTGTTGTGTTCCGACATGGTATCACCACTTATCTATTGTTATTTCTACTTAATAAACTTTTCTATTTAGAAGTTATTTTCATTTAGGAAGGCTTATAAAGGAGGTGCCTTAGTTCAGCCCATGTGGAAGGAGAGAGCCGTTGAGGCACTGAAGAAGGAAGGCTACAAGATGACCCCGCAGAGGCTCAAGCTCCTCGAAGTCCTTAATGAGATCGGGGAGAGGCACCCCACCCTCGGCGAGGTTCACAACGCGCTGAGGAGGGAGTTCCCGACGGTCAGCTTTTCGACCCTGTACTCGAACGTCCTCACGCTGAGGGAGCTCGGATTGGTTGAGCTCTTCTCCCTTGAGGGGGAGACGAGGATAGAGGTGAACACAAAGCCCCACGTCAATCTAATCGAGGGCACCAGGATAATCGACGTCAACGACCCGGAGATAATAGAGGCCATACGGAGAAAAACGGGGAGAAACGTAAAGCTGGTCAACGTTTTAGTTGAATAACACCCCGGAGCTTGGGCTGGGCTCAGTCCACCTCAAGGCTGAAGTCCTGGTAGTCCATCCATATTCCGGTCTTCATTATAGCGTCGTACTGGGCTTTAAGGAGCTCGTAGTGGCCCTTCTCAACCTTCGCTAACTCCTCGAAGATCCTCCTGACGCTTTCATGCTCCGCGTCCTTCGCGGCTTTCTCGTAGAACTCCCAGGTCAGCTTCTCCTGCTCCATGCCCACCTTGACGGCATCGACCTCGCTCAGGCCCTCAGGTTCCTTGACGAGCAAGCTATCAAGGAGCTCCTCACTTACCGCCGGAAGCCTGCACTCCTCGGCGACCCTTTCAAGGAAGGCCTTTTCGAACTCGTCCCAGTGCTCCGCCTCTTCCTTCGCTAAGAACAGGAACATCTTCCTGGCCCTCTCGTCTCCCGCTTTCCTTGCGAGCCTCAGGTAGAACTTCAGCTCGGCCTTTTCGACTTCGAGGGCTAAGGCAAGGGCCTCGATCTCGTTCATACCATCACCACATAAAACTACACCCGGGAGGTTAATAAGAATTTGCGTCCCCATCTGGAACCGGCAGCAATCCACGCCTTGGAGACCTTAGGAAGGTTGGATGTTTTGGCGAAAGCGTTATATACCATGTAGTTATATAACTGACGAGAGCATATCTGAGATGGTGTTATTAGATGAGGCTCAAAATACTCTTCACCATAGAGAGTGGTGAAATTGTCAGGCCCAATAAGCACTCAACTCAAGGGTTTATCTATAGAATGCTCCGCGGCTCTGAATACGAAAAGCGGCACGACGAGCCGAGGTTCAAGTTCTTCACCTTCTCGGACTTCTTCACGGACTCCACTGAAAAGCCAACGCTTCTCGTATCTTCCCCCGAGAAAGGCTTCATCAACACCCTTTACAGCGCCATCAGAGAAAAGGAGAGCGTTTACATCGGCCGGCAGGAGCTGAGGATTGCTGAGGTCAAGAGGTTCAAGCTCCCCCTGAGGAGGGCCTTTCAGACGGGCTCTCCGATAGTCCTCTACCGGAACGCCGAGGAAAACGAGTACTTCAAACTCCACCAGCACAGGGATCTGCGCTTCTTCCTCAATAGGCTCAAGGAGAACGCGGAGAAGAAGTACGAGGCCTTTTACGGTGAGGATTTCTTCCTCGAAGGGCCTATCTTTGACAGGCTTATCCCAAAGCTCAGGGGCAACGGAAAGCTCGACGTCTACGTCAAGGTCGTCAAGAACGGCGTTCCCTTTCCCGTGATAGGCTCGAACTGGGAGTTGCTTGAGAAGGAGCGCATAAGACCTGAGGAAAGGCGCTTCTACCGCTTCATTATGGATGCAGGCCTCGGGGAGAAGAACAGCCTCGGCTTCGGCTTTTTAAACCCCATCAGGAGGTGAAAGATTGAAACTTGAGGAACTTGTTGCCTTGGGCGGGCTCCTCCACGACATCGGAAAGCCCGTCCAGAGGGCTGGCATTTACTCGGGCGACCACTCGGAGCAGGGGGCGGAGTTCCTGGGAGGGCTAGCCAGGGAAACGGGAAGAGGAGAATACGGGCTTCTCGCGCTTTTCTCGGCTTTCCACCATAGCGAGCACTTCAACGAGGCCAGGATCAGGGAGGCAATCAGGAGTCTTCCGGAGTGCTTCGGACTGAGCGAGGAAGACATCATAAGGGTCCTGTGGATAGTTTACGAGGCCGACAACCTCTCCTCGGCCGAGAGGGAGAAAGGCAAACCCCGGAATATAAGGCCGCTCTACTCAATTTTCAACAGGGAAAAGGCCTACCGGCCGGTTGTCCTTGAATTCGGTCAGGAGTTGCCGGTTCCCGGGGAGGTTGAAAGCCTAACAAAATGGGACTACAGGAACGTGATAGAAGGCCTTACAGAAGACCTCAAGAAAAGTGAGCTCCGGGTTGATAGACTACTCCCGGTTCTTGAGAAGCACCTCACCTTCGTCAGCTCTGTAACCGCCAAGGGAAACGTCATCTCGCTCTACGACCACATGAGGATGACCTCCGCCATAGCTCTGGCCATGCTGAAGGCCGGCTGTACAGCCGGGGACGTAAAAGCCGGGAGGTGCAGGAGGGAAAAGAGGTTCCTCCTGATTGAAGGTGACTTCTCCGGAATACAGGACTTCATCTACGGGATAAGCGGAAAGGGAACGCTGAAGTACCTCCGCGCCAGGAGCGCCTATCTGAAGCTAATCGCTTGGGACATCGTCCTCGAAATCATCAACAGGCTCGGTTTAACAAGGGCAAACGTTATCTTTAACGCAGGCGGGCATTTCCTCATCCTCGGCCAGAACACGGAGGAAGCCAGAAAAGAGCTCGAAAGCATAAGGAAGCACGTTGTTGAGTGGCTCTATCGCGAATTTGACGGGAAGCTCTACCTCGCTCTGGACTGGGAGGCTGTGAGCGGGGAAGAGCTCGGAAGGGATAAAGAAGGCCATCCCCTGCTCCCAATTGCACGGAAGAGGCTAAAGAGAAAGCTTGACCTCAGGAAGCTGAGGCGCTTTGGCGAAGTTGAAGGCCTCTTCAAAGAGCCAGAAGCCAGTGAAAGGCTTGAGGAGTGCGCTGTCTGTGGGAAGGAAGTTCCCGAAAACCTGCTTGAACCCTTCAAGCTGAGCGACGATCCAAGTGTAAGGGCCTGTAAAACCTGTAACGAGCTCGCAGAGCTTGGCAAGAATCTGCCCAAGGTTAAAGGCTTTGTATTGGACAGGAAGGCCCATGAGGGTGAGGACATAACGAAAGGCCCGTTCAGGTACTTCATACCATACTACGAGAACTCAACGCCCCTGGGAGAAGTTCTACTCCTAAAGAACAGCCTCGACGTCCCCGGGAACCTTTCGGAAACCATCGAGTTCATCCCGTACTTAGTGGCCGACTACTTCAAGCCAAGTGAGAAGAGCGAATACGTAATAGCGGACTTTGACGAACTCGCGGGGGATAAAGAGGACACGAAGAAAAAGGGCACAAGGAGAATAGGCGTCCTCAAGGGCGACGTGGACAACCTCGGATTGTTCTTCAGAGACATGGACAGTCCCTCAAAGCTCGCCACCGCCTCGCGCTTCATGGACTACTTCTTCAAGGCCTACCTGAACGAGATTATCAGGGGCAAGTTTGAATATCTGATGGGAGATATTCCCTCGCTCGGGAACTGGCCAAAAGAACCTGATGTAGTGGTGGTTTACGCCGGTGGAGACGACTTCTTCATAGTTGGCGCGTGGGATCAGGTCTTCGAGCTGGCCTTCAGGGTAAGGGAAGCCTTCAGGGCCTACACCGGGGACGGGATGACGCTCTCGGCGGGATTGGGCTACTTCCATCCCAAGACTCCCATTTACAGAATGGCCGATGTCGTCTCGGAGAGGCTTGAGAGGGCGAAAAGCGAGGGGAAAGATAAGGACAGGGTCTTCGTGATAGAGAGAGCCGCTCCGGAAGGATTCCCAATCGCTTACCGCTGGGAGCAGTACGAGGAGCTCTGGAAGACCTACAAGCCGAGGGTTTACGCCGGAAACGGCAGACTGGTGAAGGAACTTGAGTCAAAGAAAGGCCTTCTGTGGAGAATTCTTGAGCTCAGGGAGCTCTACGTTAGAGACCCAAAGAGCGTGAAGTGGGCTTACCTGATAGCCTACCTCCTCGGCAGGCACAAGCTCTCGGGCCTGTTCCCGGAGCTCGTCGGGATAGATGCGGAGGCCGCCCTGAAGGGTGAGCCGCAGCCGATTTACTGGATTGATGGCATTTTGAAGGTTGTTTTGATGGCAGTTAGGGGGTGATTTGATGGTTTACGGAAAAGGCCACCCGGGCCATGGTATGGGCAGGTATCAGAGGGAGGCCCACGGAGGCAACGTTGGTGAGCTCTTCGGAGAAAACCCGGATGTAATAGGGATACGGGAAGCCTTCGAGAAGAACAGGATATCGAGGAACGATATTGAGCCCTACTTCAGAAAGATAGCTCAAGAGCTGGAAGAGAGAAGGAAGAAGGGAACTTTTCCCAGCTGGAGTCCGGAGAGAAGGCTTGCGAACGCCATTGTCGTGGCGGCTTATCTCAGGGCCCAGAACCTCAAGACGAACCAGGTAAGGAAAGTTCTTGAGATGGCGCGAACCATCGAGCTGAAGCTGAAGAAGGGGGACACCGACATAAGGGACGACGTTGTAAAGACCCGCTACCTGCTGGCGTATGCCGTTGGGAGGGCCACCGGGGGGTCGAAATACGCCTTGGATGCATTCCATAGAATCCTCGACCCAATGCTGGCCCTCCTAATGGAGAAGCCAGATGTTGCCCACTTTGAGGAGGTTTATGACTTCCTTCAGGCCGTTGTTGCCTACCACAGGTTCTTTGGAGGTGGTGAATGATGGACAGGCACTTTTATGGGAAAGTCGTTATCCGGGGCAAGATTAAGGCCCTCACCGGCCTCCACATAGGCTCCCAGAGGGACGTCTCAGAGATAGGTGGTATTGACAACCCTGTCATAAAGGATCCCCACACCGGCCTGCCCTACATCCCGGGCTCCTCGCTAAAGGGAAAGCTGAGGAGCCTGTTTGAGGTTTTCACCAACTCCAAGCTCGATGAGTGGAAGGAGAAATACCCAGCCCTGAAAAACTATTCCTCTGGCAGTTGCAGGCCCTTGAACGAGGAAAACTGCGGCAGGTTCTTCAACAAGAGGATAAACCGCGGATGGATACACGTCTGTCCCGACTACTCCACCGCAATCAACTGTCCCGTCTGCCGTCTCTTCGGCGCGAGCGGGAAGGAGAGCAACTTCCCCTCAAGGCTTATCGTTAGGGATGCCTTCCTAACGAAGGAGTGGGAGGACAGATGGAGAGCGGGGGAGGAGGTAACCGAGGCGAAAATCGAAGTTGGCATTGACAGGGTAACGTCTCAGGCTAACCCGAGAACCAACGAGCGCGTCGTCGCTGGGGCGGAGTTCGACTTCGAGATAATCTACAACGTCGAGGACTTAAACCAGTGGGAGGACGACATGAAGAACCTCCTCACCGCGATGACCCTCCTTGAGGACAGCTACCTCGGCGGTTCTGGTTCGAGAGGCTACGGAAAGGTGAAGTTCAGCTTTGAAACCTTCGAGTTCAGGAGTGCCGATTACTACCGCACCGGCGAGGAGGGGGAGAAGATAGCCATACCCGTTGGAGAGAAGCAAGTCATTGACGTTCTCAAGGACTTTGATGGCCTCTTCTCGGGGGTGAAAGAAAAGCTGGGGGCAGGGTGATGCCCGTACTCAAGTTCAGGGCAATCAGGCTGATTCCCAGGGGGCCCATAAGAGAGCTTCCCAGGGCGGATACGATATTCGGCGCGATAGGCAATGCTGTGGCGATGCTCTTCGGTGCCAAGGCGGTGGACGAGCTTGTGGAGGGGTTCAAAAGGGAGGCAAGAATCAGCTCAGCCTTTCCCTTTGAGGGGAGCACCTACTACCTCCCAAAGCCCCTGAGCGTTGGTGCCCTTGACTTCGACGAGCTTTTGAAAGACCTTCCCGAGGAAGAGCGCTACACCATGGAGAAGTCCATGAAAAAAGCGAGATACCTCGACCTCAGAAACTTTGAGAGAGCCCTCAGGCTTGAGCCCTTCGACGTTCCCAAAGGTTTGCCCTTCAGAAGGATGGATGTTCCCAGGGTAGCTCTCGACAGGGTAACCAACGACTCCAGCCTGTACTTCTGGGACGAGGTAAGGTTCAAAGAGAACTCCGGTTTTTACTTTCTCTACTCCGGCGACGAGGGCTTTTTCAGGGACTACATACTTCCGGCTCTCCGCTATCTAAGTGATACAGGAATCGGGGGGAAGGCGACGTGGGGCTTCGGCCTCTTCGACTTCCGGCTTGATAAACTTGAGGTAAACGCTCCCAACAGCTTATG
>WAKU01000065.1 GCA_015523195.1 Thermococcus sp. | reverse complement strand
TTAATGCTGGCCAGTTGCAGCAGGTTGGTTCGCCGGAGGAGGTTTATCATAAGCCTGCTAATACTTTTGTGGCTGGGTTTATTGGTTCGCCTCCAATGAATTTTCTTGAGGGGACTCTTACTGAGGATGGTTTTGTTGATTTTGGTGAGTTTAGGCTTAGGCTTTTGTCCGATCAGTTTGAGGTTTTGAAGGAGAGGAACCTCGTCGGCAAAACAATCACCTTCGGCATAAGACCAGAAGACATACACGACGCACACCTCGATAGTAGTGGGGAAAGTGTTAAGGCGTTGGTTGAGATCGTTGAGAACCTTGGCAGTGAGAGAATCCTCCACCTGCGCATTGGAAGCATTCACCTGGAGGCAGTCTTCGGGAGCGAGCCAAAGATTAGGGAAGGGGATGAGATTGGGATAAGCTTTAACATGAGAAAGGCCCACGTCTTCAACAAAGAGAACGGAAAGGCAGTATTTTGAGGGGGTGAAAGGATGATAGCCGTCGTAACTTTCACGGACCCCCGTCCAACTGCCCTCTCGACCGAGCGCGAGAAGGCTTTGGTGGAGAAGCACTCCGCGCTCATAACTGAGCTGAGAAAAGCCGGGTTTGAGGTTCTCGACGTGAACCGGGAGCTCGGAAAGTACGGGGCCCTCGAAGGGGGTGGAAACTTCGGGGTTGACTCCATGGAAGAGAGCATTAAAGCGGGCAGGCTCGTCGCCGGAAGTGGCGCCGGTGGAGTTATAGCCGGCCTCTGGCACTGGACCGAGAGCAACCTCGTCACGGCTATGGTGAGAGAAGCGAAGAGGCCACTCCTCCTCTACGCGGACGACGACCCGGCTTGGGCCGGAACAACGTGCGTGACTTCAGTTGGAGCCTCTCTCTGGGAGAGCGCAGTCAACGAGTACGCACTCAACCACACCCGCCTCAAGGGGGACGTCGAGAAGATTAAAGCCTGGGCGAGGGCCGTTGAGGCCGTTGATGGGCTCTCAAAGGGGTCAATACTCCTCTGGGGCGCCCCCTACACCCTCGGGATGGAGCACCTCATGGACGACCTCCCTAGACTGAAGAGGTTCGTCGGCGACTTCATCATGCTCGACCAGTACGTGCTGGTGAAGAAGGCCGAGGAACTGCTAAGGGAAGGCTCGCGCGTTGAGAACTTCTACCGCTGGCTGACGTCAAGGAGCAGGGTGGCCTTTGACGGGAAGATGCTCACCCCCGAGGTTCTGAAGAGGCAGATAGCCATCTACCTTGCCTCAAAGGAGAGCTTTAAAGAACAAAAAGGCGTTTCAGCGGTCTCGATAAAGTGCCAGCCCGAGCTGAGCGAGGTTTACGGTGTCACCGCCTGCCTGATTCCCGCTCTCTTCCCCTTCAACCTCGATGCGGAGGGCGAGAAAAACGTCATCCCGGCCACGTGCGAGGGCGACGTCAAGGGGACGATAAGTTCTGCTCTGCTCTTCTACCTGAGCGGGAAACCGCCGCTCTTCGGGGACATAAAGTACGTGGACGACGAGATTGTGATGATAGCGAACTGCGGTGCTTCGTCACTCTACTACGCGAGGCTCAGCGAGAACCCGGAGGAGAACCTCAAGGCAACGACGATACAGGGCCAGTGCCAGGGGGCGAGCGGAGGGGCTTTAACTTACAGAACCCCAAAGGCGACATTCACCGTTGCGAGGCTCGTGAGGAAGGGCGGTGAGTACTTCCTGCTCTACTTCTTAGCTAAAGGCCTTGAGATAACCGAGGAAATCGAGTCAAAGCTCAAGTGGGGGAAGCAGTGGCCCCACACAGCGATAAGGAACCCCCTCGACAAGGAAACCTTCATCTCGGCCATGGGGGCGAACCACCTCTCCTTAGTTCCCGGCGACTACCGCGAGGAGCTGAGGTTCGTGGCGAGGCTCTGGGGGGTTAAGGCGGTCAACCTTGCCGAGAAATCAGAGGTCAGGCTCATCACCGGTGAGTAGAATGCGCGTGACCCTCTCGAACAACGGGGCCTTCGCCCTGACCGATGAAGAAGGCAACATGACCGGGAAGTACCACGGTTTCTACTACCTCGACACGCGCTTCGTAAGGAGAGCACTCCTCCGCGTGAAGCCTGAGCCGGAGTTCATCGGCGCTTCCTCGACCTTCAGGGAAGGGGTTTCGTACTTCTCAATCGGGGATGAGGGAATCCTCGTAAGGAGGAGAACCCTCGACGGCTCCTACTCCGAGGAGCTCTCCATCCACAACGCCTCGGGTAAACCGCTAAGCGTTGAGGTTCTCTACACCTACGAAGCAGTTATAGAGGACATCTTTCAGGTCAGGGGCTTCATGGGGCTCGGGGAAGGAGTCGCCCTTCGGGGAGAGGGCTTCTACTCCCGGGGGACTGGAAGCGAGGAGCGAACGCTGAGGGTCGAGAGCAACCTCACGAGGGAAGGGGAGAACCTCAGAGCCAGAATCGAAATCCCGCCCGGGGGAAAGGGGGAACTGTTCATCCGCTTCGTTCCCGGCATAAGCGGGAAGGCCTCGGAAATAGTGAGCGAAGAGCAGATAACCCTCGAAAGCACTGTCTTCACCGGCTCCGTAACCCTCGACGGGGTCTTTGAGAGGGCCCTTGAAAACCTGAGGGCCTTAACGCTCTCAACGGTCTACGGCCCCGTGCCGCTCGCTGGAATTCCATACTTCGCCTGCCCCTTCGGGAGGGACGCGATAATAACCTCCCTTTTCCTCCTCCCCTACTACCCCGAATACGCGAGGGGGACGCTCAGGCTGTTCGCATCTATTCAGGGGAAGGGATACGACGAGCTCAGCGAGGAGGAGCCCGGGAAGATTCCCCACGAGTTCCGCCTCGGGGAGCTGGCCCAGTCGGGAAAGGTTCCTTTCGGGCCCTACTACGGCACGGTTGATGCGACACCGCTCTACGTGGCCTTGGCGAGAGAATACCTCCGCTGGAGCGGGGATGAAAAGCTGATAGACGAGCTCCAACCCAATATCACGAGGGCCGTCGAGTGGATTCTGGAAAAGCTCCGGGGGGAGGGATACGTAACCTACGTCCCGGGCATACTCGGGAACAAGGGGTGGAAGGACTCCAGGGACGCGATAGTTGACGAGAGCGGAAGGCCCGCCAAACCGCCGATAGCGCTCGTCGAGGTTCAGGGTTACGCCTACTGGGCGCTGAAGCTTGCCGGGGAGCTCGGGCTTACCAACCTTGATTCAAAGACGCTCCTCAGAGAGGCTGAGAAGCTGAGGAAGAGGTTCAACCGCGACTTCTGGGTAGATGGCTACTACGCCTTGGCCTTAGATGGAGACGGAAAAGCACTCCGCGTCGTTTCCTCCAACATGGGGCACCTTCTCCTCACGGGGATAGCGGAACACGAGGAGGAGATAGCCGAGAGGCTTTTCAAGCCCGATATACTCTCAAGGCACGGGATAAGGACGCTGAGCTCTAAAGAGAAGGCCTACAACCCCTTCAGCTACCACCGCGGGAGCGTGTGGCCCCACGACAACGCGCTGATAGCTCTGGGCCTTGCGAGGATCGGGAGGACAGACCTCGCGAAGGAACTCGCCGAGAGGATTTTTGAAACGGCCAAGCTCATGCCCGAGAAGGAGCTACCGGAGCTCTACAGCGGGCTGGACGAGCTCGTGCCCGTTCCCAGGGCCAACTCACCGCAGGCCTGGAGCGCCTCAAGCCTCTTCGCCTTCGTCACGGCCTCTCTGGGCATGGAGGCCGGGAAGCAATTAACGGTCCGGCCTGCTGAGGGCGTGAACTTCCTCGTCAGGGTGACCTTCAGGGGACGGAAATACATGATAAGGGCAAACGGGGGAATCGAGGTTGGGCCCCTCTGACTTCCAACTCTCCTTCAGGAAGCTCTCAAAACCTGTTCTCTCGCCGTCTAAAGAGGGCTTCGACTCGGAGAACACCTACAACCCGGCCGTAGTCCTCAGGAGGAGGACATTCGTAATGCTTTACCGCGCCGAGGCTAAGGGGGATAAGATTACTGGGAGAATTGGACTTGCCCTGAGCGAAGACGGGATTAACTTCATTAAACACCCCGAACCGGTTATGGAGCCCGAATACCGCTGGGAGGGGGCTGGAGTGGAGGACCCGAGGGTCGTGAGGGTTGGGAAGACATACTACATGACCTACACGGGTTACGACGGGGAAACCGCGAGGCTCTGTGTTGCGACCTCAAAGAACCTCCTCAACTGGAAGAAGCAAGGGGTAATCTTTGACGAGTTCCCCTTCGAGAAGAACGGAAGGCCCAACTGGACGAAGAGCGGGGCGATTCTGACGGAAAAGATGAAGTCGGGGCCCTTCAAAGGCAGATACATCATGTACTTCGGGGATTCAAACATCTGGCTGGCCCACTCAAAGGACCTGCTCCACTGGGAGTACGAGACAAAGCCAGTCCTGACTCCGAGGGGCCACCTCGTCGAGCCCGGCCCTCCTCCCGTGCTCACGGATGAGGGGATACTCCTCATACACAACGAGGCCTTCCGGAGGGATGAAGGGCTGACCTACACCGTTCAGGTGGCGCTCTTCGATAGGGAAGACCCGGGGAAGCTGCTCTGGAGGAGCGAAAAGCCCGTACTTGAGCCTGAATTTGAGTGGGAGAAACGGGGCTGGGTTGACAACGTGGTCTTCGCGGAATCCCTGGTTGAAAAAGATGGGAGGGGATACCTCTACTACGGCGGGGCCGACAGGTACGTTGGACTCGCGATCTCAGTCGAGCATCGCTAGAACCTTATCGACCTCGTTCGAGACCTCGACGTCGAAGAGGTGTATCGTCGGCAAAAGCCACCAGAGGCGGTACTGGTGGGCCTTGTCTTCCTCACCGAAGTACTGGAAGACGAACCTGCCGAAGCCCGTCATGTCACGGTGTACGTCCCTGACCTCCCTGAGAACCCTCCTCACCTTCGGCGGGTACTCCTCGTAGGGAAGCGGAATGCTCTTCACGAAGACCCTGTCCTTGAAGAAGTCCGTTGTTAGGCCCACGCTCCCAACGTGCCTCTCCAGCTGGTTGAACTTCCTCTCTGTCCAGAAGCGGTGGAGGATTATCCTCGGGTCTTCCTTCGCCAGCGGGAAGTTCTCTTCTTCGGTGTCGAGCCAGAACTCAAGGTAGGGCTGGCCCCTCTCTATGACTATCCTCGCCAAAAGCCTGGCGTTCTTTGGTATCTCCCTCTGGGTTTCGCTGATGTGGTACTCCCTGCCGTTCTCGCTGTAGGTTTCGCCCTCTTCTCTCGTTCCGGCCTTCGAGACGAAGTAAGCCTCCCTTCCGTCAATGGTTCCGAGGTGCAGGTCGTAGCCCCAGGCCTTGAGGCTCTTGAACTTAAACCTCCTCTCCGCCGGAACCACCCCGGTGTTCTCGACTATGTAGTAGCCTTCGAGCATTTTTCTTCACCTTAGGTTATTAAAAATGAAGGGCTTTTAAGGGTTTTCATCGATTACCAGCTCCACCTCGGCCACGGTCTCCGGGTTCCTGAGGAGCTCCACAATGAGCCTGTCTATATCCCTGGCCGCTTTGTTGGCCCTCACCGCGAGGGTTCTGGCGTCTATGTAGGTGCTCTTCCTTACGACCATCGAGTGCTCGTGGTCGAGGATTAAGCGTGGGTCTCCGTGGGCGATGACTTCCTCTACAAAACCACCGACCTTAATCCTGACGATGAGCCTTTTTCCCATTCTAAGAGCCCGCTTGAAGTCCTCGCTCAGGTCCTTCAGGGACTTATCGGCTGAAACGCAGAGTATACAGTCCCCCCTCGGCGTCAGGTAGTCCTCCCTTGTGAACTCCAGCGTCGACTTGTGGGTTGCCCTGACGTTCTCGTGCCCCCTGCAGTGGATTACCTCCCTCAGCATGTTGGCCACCAACATGATTTAGGCAGGGTTTATTAAATAGGACTCCCAACACGGGGACATGACGCTAAGGGGAACTGTTGGCCTCGTCAGCGACGACGGTCTCGGAGTGATCGAAGAGGAAGGCAGAAGAGTTTACATCCCCTTCTCTTACCCTGGAGATGTTGTTAAGGTCGAAAAGACGGTGCGCCGGTTTGGGAGGAAAATCGCGCTCGATTTCGAGCTGATCGAGGGGTCTCACCTAAGGCAGAGACCCCGGTGTCCCCACTTCGGGACCTGCGGAGGCTGCCTCTGGCAGGGGCTGAAGTACAAGGAGCAGCTGAAGCTGAAGAGGGAGCTTTTCGAAAGGGTTACGGGGGTTTCGGCTGAAATCAAAGGCTCGCCGAAGGTCTGGGGCTTCAGGAACGTGAGCAACTTCATAGCTACAACCGATGGGATAGGGCTGAAGGAGTACGGGAACGCACTTGGCATCGTGAAATTGAAGGAGTGCTCGGTTTTCTCAAAGAGAGCCCCCGAGTACCTCCGCGCCCTCCGGGGGTTCCTCAAAGAAACCCGCCTCAAACCCTGGAACCCGAGGAGAAAGGCCGGCGATGTCCACTACCTCCAGGTTAGGGAGGGCAAGTTCACGGGCGAGGTGATGGTCAACCTCATAGCCCACGTGAAGCCCTCGACCGGGGCAGTAGAAGCTTTCAAGGACTACTTTTCCTCCGCCGATTCCATCTACTGGAGCCGGAAGACCGACAAAAGGGACGACCCGCGCGGTGATGCAGAGTTTATGGGCGGAAGACCATACCTCCGGGAGAGGATTGGGGAAGTTACTTACCTCATCCACCCGAACTCCTTCTTCCAGACGAACAGCTACGCTTTGCCCATCCTTCTAAAAGCCGTTGAGAGTTTTACAGAGGGGGAGAGGGTTCTCGACCTCTACTCCGGCATCGGTACCTTTGGGGTGTGGCTTGCCAAGAGGGGGTTTGGCATTGAGGGCGTTGAGCTGAATCCCTTCGCGGTCGAAATGGCGAAGGAAAACGCGAAGCTGAACGGTGTTGATGCCGCCTTCAGGGTTGGAAATGCCGAGGAAGAGTCCATTGGGAACTGGGACACGGTTATCGTGGATCCACCGAGGAGGGGGCTGAGGGAAGCGGCCGAGATTCTGGTAAAAAGCGGCGTTGGGAGAATCGTTTACGTCTCCTGCAATCCAAAGGCGTTTAAGCTCGACTACGAGAGACATCTGAAGGCTGCATACCGCGTTGAGGGCGCAACTCTCATCGACATGTTCCCGCACACGCCGCACGTGGAGGCGGTGGTATGGTTGGAAAAGAAAGAGTGATCAGACCGCCTTCCAGAAGGGATCCCTCTTCGCCTTGACCTTTGCGGTCATCTTGAGGGCTTTTATATCGCTCTCGTCCAGCTCGCTTTTGAGCTGTTTGGCGAGCAGGATAACGTCGTTCTTGCTCAGGTCAACGTAGAGCGTCTCGCCGGGGTGGATGTGTCTCCCAACCATCACACCTTCGATGGCCACCGCCACCGCATCGCCCTTCCTCGCCTCCTGGACGAAGTCGTTCTTGCTCTTGATGGACTTTATAACCCCAGCTTTCTCACCGTTCTGCTTGATGAGGGCGACACCGGGACGTATGCGGCCTTCTACCACCTCAACCCCCACTATCGCCGGCTTGCTCCTCCTGAAAACGTAGCGCTCGTCCGGGTAGAGGCGGATGACGCCCGGGAAAGTTACGCTCTTGAGAAGCTCGCGCTTCCTCCTCTCCTCCTCCGCCTTGATCCAGGCTTCATAGTCCTCTATGAGCTTGTAGATGACGTTTCCAACGAAGATGGGCACGGCCTTTGCCTTCGCGACCTCCTCGGCGTCCTCGTTGACCTTGACGTTGAAGCCGAGCACAACGCCGTACTTTGGCTCCTCCTCCCTAACGCTCAGCGCCTCCATGACGTCGGTCTTGCTTACGTTCCCGACGTCGGCCTTCCTTATCGGGATGTTCTTCTCACCCAGCTCCTTGCTTAACGCCTCAAGAGAGCCGAGGGTGTCTGCCTTGACGACGACGCCGACCTTTCCGGTGCTTATGACGACGCTCTGTATCTGGTTCAGGATCTCTTCCTTAGCCTTCTCGATCTCCTCCGCCGAGCGGGCCGCTATGACTGGAGAGCCAGCTAAGGCCTCCTCAAGGCCAGGGGCAGCTATCTTTATGCCCGCGGCGGCCGTAACCTCCTCAACCTGGTCGAAGCGGAACCTCGGATCGCGTATCTCGTCGAGGGGCTTGGGCTTGAGCAGGGCCCGGATCTTGGTGACTATCGCCTTGTCTTTGCCACCCACCACTATGGTGTCGTCCCTGCGGAGCGTTCCGTCGTAGATTATGACATCTATCGTGGTTCCGAGGCCGAGCTCCTCGCGGACTTCGAGAATCGTCCCGCGGGCCGGTCCCCCGACCTCTATCTTGAGCTTCTCCTCAAGGTACTTCTGGGAAAGACCCGCGATGAGAACGAGAAGCTCCGGAACGCCGATCCCGTACTTGGCCGAGATGGGGACTATGGCGAGCTCTCTGGTAAAGTCCTGGACGCGGTCGAAGCGGTTCGCGTTGAAGCCCATCTCGTAGAACTTCCCTATGAGCTCCCAGAGCTTGGTTTCGAGCTCCTGAACTGCCCTCTGATCCTGCTTTTTGACGTTCATCAGGAAGGGCTCGTCCTCCTTGACCTTCCATCCCTTTATCCTGTCTATCTTGTTGGCGGCGACTATGAAAGGAGTCCTGTTCTTCCTGAGTATCTCGATGCTCTCCACCGTCTGGGGCTGGAAGCCCTCGTTGATATCAACGACCAGAACGGCCAGGTCAGCTAAGCTTCCGCCGCGCGCGCGCAGACTCGTGAAGGCCTCGTGACCGGGGGTATCTATGAAGAGCAGTCCCGGGAGCTTTATCTCCCCTTTCCAGAGCTTGATGAGTGGGCCGGCTAAGGTTTTGACGGTCTCTATGGGAACTTCGGTGGCACCGATGTGCTGGGTTATTCCGCCTGCCTCCTTCGCGGCTACCTTCGTGCGTCTGATTCTGTCGAGGAGCGTGGTGTTGTGAACCAATATGCCGTTGGCCACGAAGTTGTGGGTCTCAGTCGTTAGGTCGTAGACGTAGCCGTCGTATTCCTCTTCCTCGATAGCTTCAACCGGTATGAAAACGAAGTTCTCGGCTATGTTGCGGAGGTGATTCACATCGCTGGAGTCGAACTCCCTGTTGCGCCACACTTCGAGGAGTTCTCTTCCAAGTTCCGTCAGCTTTCCATCCTTGGTCAGGCCGTCCTTTTCAAGGGCCTTCAAATAGTTGTGGTCCTTTGAGCGGCCTTCGAGAACGGCCAGCTTGCGTGGGAGAGTCGGGGAGCCTTTCTCTATGGCATCGAGGATCCTCATCAGGGCCTCGTAGCTGGGTGCTTCTTCGCCCTCATACTTTCCGTAGAACGGTACAGATGAGTTAAGCTCCGTCCTTGTGAATCCAAAGAGTAGCCTGAGCCTTTTGAGTTCCTCGAATATTGGATACGGCTCGCTCTTTTTGCTCTTCTCTATGACGCGTTTGAGCCTCTCAGCCTTCTCCTTCACTGTAAAGCCGACGTGCTTCTCAAAGGCCAGCAGATTTCTCCTTCCGGGGATTACTAAGGTGGTGTATTCCGAGCGGTATATCTTTGAAACGATGCCGTAGCGAAGGAGAACCAGCGAGAGGTCCTCGAGGAACTGCTTTGAGGCGCTTGTAATCTCTATCCTCGCGTCCTTGAGGTTAACGTAACCGTCTGTGTCAAAGTATCCCCTGAGGAACTCGGCCGCGTACTCCTTCGGGGCCATGAAGAGGACGTTGGGAACCCTTATTCTGTGGGCCTTCCTCTCCTCTGGGAATTCAAAGAGATGCCGGAGAAGGCGCAGAAGGGCGTTTTTGCCTTTCCTTATCTCGATCTCCCAGGAGGTTCTCCTCTTAACGCGCCTAAGCTCAACGCCAAGGCTCTCGATTTTCTTCAGTTTTTCAAAGATCTCAACGTCGTTGTTCGCTATCTTGTCCTGGCTGCCGTCCCCAAACATCACACCAGCGAAGTAGAAGAGGGCCTTCCATTCCTCATCAGTTTTGGGAAGCTTTACGTAGTGTAGAGGCTTCCCGGAGCGGTGAATTCTCGGCGTGAAAGCTATTTTCTCAACGTGCTCCCATCCAACCTTCTCAATGTCCTCGGCGCGGAAGACGTTTCTTCCCACTTTGTATGCTTTTTCACCTTTGAACAGTCCTTCTGCCTTCTTCAGGCCTTCCTCATCGAGCTTTGCTATGAGCCATTCGTTTGAGACC
>WAKU01000064.1 GCA_015523195.1 Thermococcus sp. | reverse complement strand
GGAAGGTTATGTCCTTAGTGACTACGGTCAAACCTTAGGAAAATGTTAACAACAAGAGCCATTCACCAGGGTGATCCCAGGATGAGAGTTATCCCTGTCGCCGTTGGCTTCGTTTTAATTTTCCTTTCCTTCTTCGCTTACAACACATACACTTACCACCAGCTCTCCTCAGCAGAGGGGGCCTACAAGTTAGCGGGAATTCCAAAAAGCGAAAAACTCATTGCCGTCTATCATGATAGTCATTTTTGGCAGTTCGCGACTTACGATGAGGAAACCAACACGCTTAAGCTTTACACTATTAGCCAGTCCTCACCCTTCTGGGCAAAAGATAGGAAAGTAGAAAGTGTGGAGGCTTTGGTAAACTATTCTCCTCTCAGCCTTGGTTTGAAAGTTTTAAAAGATTACAAACCTCATGAAAAAGCACTCCTCTTCAAGACTTTGGGCTGGAAGTATGATTCGCAAATCAATGGTTCTTACTGGTGGAACCTCAGTGAAGTCATTAAGCCAAACGAAACGTTCTACCAGATTTACGCGCTTGGGATAAGTAATGGGATCTGGATAAGATCAAAAATAGTCTTTCGAAAAAGCAGTATGTTCGAAGAGGACAGAGTAGGGTACGGAAAAGTCGGAATAAATGGTATTCTAATGCTTCCAGGATTCCGGGCCCAGGAATTATTATGGGTTGTCGAGAAGAATGTTGACGGCAAGGTTCTCAGGATTGCTTACTATCCCAACGTAACGATTGCATCAACTATGCCCGGAGCCGTAGAGGAACTGTTCAATTACTCCCCAAAACACCAAGAGATTATCACAAGGCTCCTTAACGAACTTGAAGGGGAAAACCCATGGTACGTTGAAGTTTGGTTTTTACCTTCACTAAAAGCTCAGTGCTTAGGTTATGGTCAGATACTGAAAGGACACAGCTTCTGCATGATGTACGCTTGTCATAAAGAAAACTCAACCGAAGTCTCTCCCGGGCACCTCTCGTGCATTTCAAACATAAAACTGGAAACAGGGTGAGTTGGGGATGAGGTCTCTGGCTGTCTTTGGTTTCTTTTTGATCATCCTTTTGCTTTTCAGCTACGCTTACTTTAACCAGCCTAATGAAAGCATGAGCACTCCCTACCAGAAGATCCCAGAGCAAGTCAGGGAAAACTCACAGCCGATTAGCCGCTTACTACTCTTCCCAAACTAACTTTGATCAGGTTAGAATAGCAGCTAAAAATCCAAAAAGAGCGCGCGCTAATACTCTGCAAAGAGGTTGCCGAGCTCCGGGATCCTCTCCATGACGTCCATCTCGCGCAGCGCGAGCCAGAGCGACGCCTGGTTGCTCGTGACGACTGGAACGCCCAGATCCTCTTCCAGGGCCTCGATTATCTCAAAGGTCCTCAGGTTCGTGCAGCTTATGAAAATAGCGTCCGCTTCCTCAATAAAGCTGGCCTTCGCGAGGCGGTAGGCCTCGTAGGGTTCGAGCTTTCCTATCCGGAGGTTGTCCTCTATTCCGAGCCCCCTTATGTCGAGGACTTCAAAACCGTTGGCCTCAAGGAACTCCCTTTCGCGCTGGTTTATCTCGTCGGTGTAGGGGGTTATCACGAGGATTGGCTGGGCGTCGAGTATCTTGAGCGCCTCTATTACGGCCGTGCTCGTGCTCACGACCGGAACCTTGACCTCCTCCTCTATCCTCGCCTCGAGCTCCTTCTCGTAGTCCTTCCCGCCTATGAAGGAGCCGCTCGTGCAGCCGTAGAGTATCTGCTCGACGCCTGCATCCCTGAGGAGCCTGGCGGCGTCAGCGGCCATCGAGGCCATTGAGAGCAGCTCCTCCTCGGTAACATTCCTTAAGGGCATCCTGGCCGTGTGGAGGGAGACTCCCTCGGGCAGGAAAGTGTGAAGCTCCATCTCCATCGTGGTGTTCGATGAGGGAACGATAAGGCCGAGCCTTCCACGCCATCCGTACATGCTTTCACCTTTAGAGGGTTTAGGGGAGGTACTATTAAACCTTTGGTTTTAGGAAGGTTGATTAAGTATCGCGGCGATACCAGTCCGGTGGGAGCATGGAGCTGGACGAGGCAATAGCGAAGAGGACCTCTGTCAGGTACTTCAGGGACGAGCCGGTGAGCGAGGAAACCATCGAGGAGCTGATTGAGGCTGCGGTAAGGGCACCGACGGCGAGCGGCCTGGAAAACTGGCTCTTCGTCCTCTTCCAAAGCGGGGAAGCCAGGAGAAAGGTCTTTGACCTGATAGCCGAGGGCATGGTGGAGTACTACAGAACTGTCAACCTGCCCGGGGAGAAGATAGAGAAGCTCAGAAACAGGATGTACAAGGAGGGCATGTACCGGGCGCCGGTTTACATCGCGGTCTTCATCGACAGGCGTGTCCGTTTCCTCAGGGGGAGGGAGTTCGACGATGTTGAGTTCATGTGGAGCGTTGAGAGCGCGGCGATGGCAATAGAGAACCTCATGCTGAAAGCGGTTGAGCTCGGCCTCGGCACTGTGTACATCGGCGTGACGAACTTTCAGGGGATAGAGGAGAAAGTCCGGGAGCTGGCGGGCCTCGACGGGAACCACTACCTCGTCGGCCTCATTCCCATCGGCTACCAGAGGGATGCCGTAAAACCGCGGAAGAGGCGGAAGGGAATCAAAGAGGTTCTGAGGGTTCTCTGAGCCAAACGTTTTTATCCCCCGCGCTCAATCCCCACTGGTGGGGCGATGATAGAGTTCGTGATATTCCTCGGCATAACGGGGGGCTGGATAATCTTCGGGACGACCCTGATACTCATGCTCGTCTTCGGAAAGATCTGGGGGCTGCTGGGCCTGGCCCTACTCATAGCGGGGATTGAGCTGAACAAGTTCCTGAAGAGGAAGTACACCGGGGTAATAGTCAGCAACTCCCCGAGGGCGAGGGAGATAGCGAGGCACATATTCGAGATGAACGAGCTCATAATCCTCTCGTCCTACCCGGCGGCGCTCTTCCTCTACAGCCTGATTCAAAAGTACATAGAGGTCAGGATTATGATTCCGGGGGGATGATGGGTGAACGTTGTGGTCGTCAGATACGGCGAGATAGGGACGAAGTCGAGGCAGACGAGGAGGTGGTTCGAGAGCATCCTCGTCAACAACATCCGAGAGGCTTTGGTGAGCGAGGGGATCGACTTCAAGGGGGTCGAGGCGAAGCACGGAAGGGTCTTGGTAAGGACGAACAGAACTGAAGAGGCTGCCGAGGTTCTCAGGAGGGTCTTCGGCATAGTCTCGCTCTCGCCGGCGATGGAGGTAAAAGCCGAGCTGGAGAAGATAAACAGAACAGCGCTCAGGCTCTTCAGGAGAAAGAAGCGCGAGCTCGGAGTTGAGAAGCCCCGCTTTCGGGTCACCGCGAGGAGGATAACCAAGGAGTTCCCGCTCAGGAGTCCCGAGATTCAGGCGAAGGTTGGGGAGTACATCTTAGAGAACGAGGAGAGCGAGGTAGACCTCCACGACTACGAGATCGAGGTCGGAGTGGAGCTGATGGAGGGGAAGGCATACGTTTACGTTGATAAGGTTCACGCCTGGGGCGGCCTGCCAATAGGAACGCAGGGCAAGGTCGTTGCACTCCTCAGCGGTCCGAACTCGGCGGTCTCGGCTTTCCTCATGATGAAGAGGGGTGTCGAGGTGATCCCCCTCTACGTATTAGGTTCGGAGGAGGAACTGGAGGCCGTCAGGGGGCTCTGGAGGAAGCTCAGGAGATACGCCTACGGCTCCAAGGCGGAGCTCGTGGTCGCCAGGGGGGAGCCCCTCCGGGAGGCCCTAAAGGTCGCGAGGCAGTTCGGGGCGAAGGGGATAGTCCTCGGCAGGTACGCGGATTGCCTAACGGAGGAGCTTGTGGATGAGCTGGTTCGCGAGAACGAGAGAACAGACGTCCCCCTCTTCTACCCGATCTTGGCGCTCCCCGCGGAGTACGTGGAGAGGATAAGAAGGGGGGCTGGGCTGTGAAGGTTGTGGCGCTCCTGAGCGGCGGTATAGACTCACCGGTAGCAGCCTACCTCATGCTCGCCAAAGGGGCCTCGGTGATACCGGTTCACGTTTACCTGGGGCCGAAGACGGAGGAGAAGGTTCGGCTGATAGTGGAGAAGCTCTCCGAGTACGGGGACGTCTCCGGCCTGGTAACCGTGCACCCCAAGGACAGGGATGAGGTGGTGGCCAAGCTCAGGGAACTTAGAAAGGAGAAGTACACCTGCGTCCTGTGCAAGTTCAGGATGGTTCGGGCGGCCGAGGCGGTTGCGGTAAGGAGGGGCGCCAGGGCGATCGTTATGGGCGACAGCATAGGACAGGTCGCCTCGCAGACGTTGGACAACATCCTCGTGGTCAGCAGGGCCACGAGGCTCCCGATAATCCGGCCGCTGATAGGACTCGACAAGGAGGAGATCGTCGCAATAGCGAAGGAGATAGGGACCTTTGAGCTCTCGACGCTCCCGGAGGACGAGTGCTGGTGCGTCCCGAGGCACCCCGTCATAAGGGGCTCCTGGGAGGAGTTCAGGAAGATTTATAAGGCAATCTTTGGCTCCGAGCCCGGGGAGGGGAGGTGATGGATCCCGTTAAAATCTCATCCTACG
>WAKU01000063.1 GCA_015523195.1 Thermococcus sp. | reverse complement strand
TGCTCCTGGCCTATGACCTGATCTATGAGCCTCTCAGGAACTTTAATCTCCTCTGTTGTCTCAAAATCAACGCCCAGCTCAAGGGTCCCGCCCATTCCTTCGTCTGGCAGTGAGGGTTCCCTCTCACCCATTTTATTTCCCTCTTCTCAATACTCCAATACCGGATACAGCCGGCGGCTTATAACTTTATCTTTTTCCTTTGAAAACCTCGCCGTTTACGGCGGGGAGGAGGGCAGCTCTGGGACAAAGCTAAAATACCCGGGGAGCGTAGCTTTGAGTGGTGGGCGAAATGGTGGTTCAGGATCATATAGTATTCACGGCGAAGCACAGGGAGTGGAGGGTTGGGGAGAAGATAATCTCCATGGACGACAACGAGAAAATAGCGCACTTCTTAGCGAGGGTCTCCAACACCGTGGTTGACAGGATTCCGTCTTACCTCACCGGTGTCATGAACGTGGCCGGGATAATGAGTTTGGCGGAGAGTACAGCCGGGGATGACCTCATCCAGGCGGTGGTAAAGCTTAAGTCCCCCTCAACCTCAAAAAAACTTGGTCAGATGGTTTTCGAGGAGGACAAAAAGCTGAGGAAGCTCCTCATCGACGTTGCCAAGGCCCTTCTGGTGAGGGGGGTTCTCTCAAGGTTTGAGGACATCCCCTACCCCGAAGGGATTATAAACGAACTTGGAATTGTGCTCCCCTACACCGCCGACCACGTGAACTTCACGGCAAAACACGGAAGGTGGGTGGTCGTTAAGAGGCTGATCATAGACGAGGCCACTCCGAAGGTTGACGTCGCCCGCCTGCTCGCGAGCATCAACGAGACGGTTACTTCCAAGCTCCCCGTCTACGCGGGGATAGACGTTGACGGTATCGCCTCGATCTTTGCCGGCTTCAAGAGGGTCAGGAAATCGGAGGTACCCCTTGTGATGGAGCGCTACCTTCAGTTTCAGCCGGTTCCCTATGCCCCGAAGCCTTTTGAGCGGCACGCGAGAGTATACGCACTCCAGAAGGCCATCGAAACCATCGGACTGCCCTTCCATGTTCCGGCGAAGAGCCTTGAGAAGTACCTCGAGAAGAAGTGAGCGGTGGGGGGAATGAAGGTTCTGATACGAAGGGAGCTCTTAGACTACCTCATAGAGCTCGCCTGGGAGTTCTACCCCAACGAGTTCGCCGGTTTCCTCAGGGAGGTGGATGGGGTTTTCGAGGAGGTCCTGATCGCCCCTGAGGGGAGGTTCGGCTCTGGATCCGTTTACTTTAACCCATGGAGCCTTCCGCTCGACACGTCGATCAAGGGCACTGTTCACTCCCATCCGAGCAACGTTCCATGGCCTTCAGAGGCTGACAGGTTCTTCTTCTCCAAGTTCGGCGGGGTTCACTTCATACTCGCCTACCCCTACTCCCCCGAGAACGTTTATGCATACTCCAGCGACGGAAGCCCGGTGGAGTTTGAAGTGGTTCAGTAGCCCGAAAATTACTTAAATCTTTTTGGTCATCCTAATTCAGGTGAGATCTGTGAAAGTCACCAAGAGGGAGGAGGAGTACCTGGAGACCATGTATCTCCTTCACAGGAACAGGGGCATCATCAGGGTGAAGGACATAGCCAAGTCCCTTCGCGTAAAACCCCCCAGCGTCGTTGATGCCCTGAAGAAGCTCTCCGAAAAGGGCCTTGTGAAATACGAGAAGTACGACAGGATCCTGCTGACGGACGAGGGCTTGAAGATAGCCGAGGAGACTTACTCAAAACACCAGCTCCTGACCGAGTTCTTCGTGGACATTCTCGGGATCCCACCGGAGATAGCCGAGGAGGACGCCTGCCAGTTCGAGCATTACGTTCATCCCATGACTGTGGAGCGGATCAGAGAGTTCGCGGCTTTTATACAGGAGCAGTGTCCCTACGTGCTGAAGCAGTTCCTCAAGGAGAGGCTTGGAGGGGAAACCACCGACCCCTGAGTTCCAATAATGAACCTCATCGTTTATGCTCTGTAAACTTTTAGTTTATGTTTGCTTTCTTATAAAAACCTTTCGCGAGAACCGAAAACTTTATAAGCAAAATCAGCGAAAAACTTAAAAGGAATGCCCTTTGGGGTGGGGCCATGCGAAAGTTGGGAAGGGTTTCTCACTATGCAAAGCCGGGTTTCCTGATAGTCAGGACGAACTGGGTTCCCAGTATCAACGATAGGGTTGTGGATAAGGAACTCACTCTCATTGGAGTCGTGAAGGATGTTTTTGGACCCGTGAGGGCCCCGTACGTTGCCCTGAAACCACTCGTCAAGAACCCTGGGGAGTACGTCAACTCAATTCTCTACGTGGACAGCCGGAGGGGGAAACACGAGGGGCGGAAGAAGGCCCGTGGCAGCGGTTCGAGGAGGAGGCGCCCCACCCCCAAGAGGAGGGGGTGAGGAGTGTTGGCTGATAAACTTGTGTGCCCCGTTTGCGGGTCGACCGAGTTCTTCTACGATAGGAGTAGGGGAGAGCTCGTCTGTAAGGTTTGCGGTTACGTAATCGAGGACAACATAATAGACGACGGGCCCGAGTGGCGTGCTTTCGATCCGGATCAGCGGGCCAAGCGCGCCAGAACCGGTGCGCCGATGACCCTGATGATACACGACAAGGGCCTTTCTACGGACATAGACTGGCGCGACAGGGACATCCACGGCAACCAGATAACCGGGATGTACAGAACAAAGATAAGAAGGCTGAGGATGTGGCAGAGGAGGATGCGCATAAACGACGCCGCCGAGAGGAACCTTGCCTTTGCCCTCAGCGAGCTCGATAGGATGGCCGCTCAGATGAGGCTTCCAAAGAGGGTCAAGGAGGCCGCGGCCGCCCTTTACAGAAAGGCCGTCATGAAGAAGCTCATCCGGGGCAGGTCTATAGAGGGAATGGTCTCGGCTGCCCTCTACGCCGCCTGCAGGATGGAGGGCATCCCCCGGACTTTAGATGAGATAGCCAGGGTCTCAAAGGTCTCCAAGAAGGAGATAGGGAGGAGCTACCGCTTTATGGCGAGGGGTCTCAACCTTAACCTGCGTCCCACGAGCCCGGTGGACTACGTTGATCGCTTCGGAGACGCCCTAAACGTGAGCGCCAAGTCCAAAAAGCTCGCCAAGGACATACTCCATGAGGCTATCGGAAGGGGGATAACCAGCGGTAAGGGCCCAACGGGGCTCGCGGCGGCCGCCCTCTACATAGCCTCCCTGCTCAACGGCGAGCGCAAGACCCAGAGGGAGGTAGCTGAGGTCGCCAACGTAACTGAGGTTACGGTGAGGAACCGCTACAAGGAGCTCGTTGACAAGCTCAACATAAAGGTTCCCATGTGAGGGGATACCTTGAAGCTGGCCGTGGTAAGCGACACCCACGTAGGGGACAGGCTTGGGCACCTTCCGTCCCTTCTCCTTTCTTCCCTGGAAGCAGAAAAGCCCGATCTAATACTCCACGCCGGGGATGTGTCCTCCGCTGAGGCGCTTGAGGTTCTCGAAGACATAGCCCCGACGGTAGCCGTCAGGGGCAACGCGGACCGGCTTCACCTGCCCGAGGAGGAGACAGTAGCCGCTGGCGACTTCAGAATAGGCATCGTCCACGGCCACCAGCTCTTCTCCCTCAACGCGCAGTCCCTGACCCTGAAGGCGCTTGAGATGGGCGTTGACGTTCTGATCTTCGGTCACACCCACCGCTATTACCACGACTCGTACTCCCTACACGGCCGGAGGGTTACCCTCCTCAACCCCGGCTCCCCGACCTTCCCGAGGTTCGAGGGGCCGGGTTTTGCTGTGCTGAAGGTGGGGGACGAAATCGAGGTCAGAAGGGTTCTCCTGTATTAATGATTAATGAATGAACTGAAAATTGAACGAGAAAATAAAAAAGGCCTTCAGGCCTTGATGGCGAGCTTTATGTCTTCTGCCTTGACGGTCTTCCTGCCGGCGTGCTGGGCGAGGGCGACAGCCCTCTGGGCAATCTCTATGGCCTTCTCCTCAAGGTGCTCGGCGAGAACCTTCGCGGCTTCCTCGCTAACGCGGGCGGCGCCGGCCTTCCTTATCAACCTGTCAACTGGGGCAATTGGCAACTCAGCCATTCACAACACCTCCATCCTTTTGTTTTGCAGGTATCTGCGTTTTGTTTTAAGAGCAAAGCCCTATATAAAGTTTTCGGAAAAGAAGGCTTTAGCGGCTGGTTTTTACCCAGTTTCCGCTTGACCACCGAGAACTGCCCACTACCCCGCCACCTCTACATGTTATGCAAAAACAGTAACCCTTAAAGCGAGATTGAAAGGACCGCTGGGACTCCTCAGATGCCCCAACGGTCGGCGTCCCATCCTTGAAATTAGCGGACTTTACTGAATTTTAATGGGTGGAAGTGGCCATTCTTTTCCAGCAGGTTTTTATAGGGTAACGGTGAACAATTTAGGCACCGGAGGTGATTTAGATGGTTGAGAAGTTTGACAGGATATACGACTACTACGTCGATAAGGGTTATGAGCCGAACAAAAAGAGGGATGTCGTGGCCGTTTTCCGCGTTACCCCCGCGAAGGGCTACACGATTGAACAGGCTGCCGGTGCCGTTGCCGCTGAAAGCTCGACCGGAACCTGGACGACCCTCTATCCTTGGTACGAGAAGGAGAGATGGGAGGACATGTCTGCAAAGGCCTACGAATTCACGGACATGGGCGACGGCAGCTGGATAGTTAAGATAGCCTATCCGGAGCACATCTTCGAGGAGGGCAACATGCCCGGCTTCCTCGCGAGTGTCGCCGGCAACGTCTTTGGAATGAAGCGCGTTGAATGGCTCCGCCTTGAAGACATACATCTTCCGGAAAGGTTCCTGCGCAACTACCCCGGCCCGAACTTCGGCATTGAGGGCGTCAGGAAGAAGCTTGAAATCTATGACAGGCCGCTCTACGGTGTCGTTCCCAAGCCGAAGGTCGGCTACTCTCCGGAGGAGCTCTACAAGCTCGCCCTCGACCTCTACACCGGCGGAGCCGATTACATTAAAGACGACGAGAACCTCACGAGCCCCTGGTACAACCGCTTCGAGGAGCGCGTTAAGGTGGTCACCAAGGCCATGGAGAAGGCCGAAAACGAGACCGGCGAGAAGAAGACCTGGTTCGCCAACATCACCTCACCGATACTCGAAATGGAGGAGAGGCTTGAACTCCTCGCCGATTACGGCGTTCCCCACGCGATGGTCGATGTGGTCGTCCTCGGCTGGGGTGTCCTCGACTACATCCGCGAGCTCGCCGAAGACTACGGCATAGCTTTGCACGCCCACAGGGCCATGCACACCGCCTTCGCCCGCTACAAATACCACGGCATCTCGATGTTCGTCTTGGCCAAGCTCTACCGTGTAGTAGGCGTTGACCAGCTCCACATTGGCACCGCCGGTGCCGGCAAGATGGAGGGCGGGAAGTGGGAGGTCGTTCAGTACAAGAGGATAATCACCGAGAGCCACTACGTTCCGGACGAGAACGATGTCTATCACCTCGAGCAGAAGTTCTACCACATCAAGCCCGTCTTCCCGACGAGCTCCGGCGGTCTGCACCCTGGCAACATCCAGCCCGTCATAGAGGCCCTTGGAAAGGACATAGTTTTACAGCTCGGCGGTGGAACGATGGGGCACCCGGACGGGCCGAAGGCTGGAGCGACGGCGGTGAGGCAGGCTATAGATGCCATCATGCAGGGGATACCGCTCGACGAGTACGCGAAAACTCACAGAGAGCTTGCCAGGGCTCTTGAGAAGTGGGGCCACGTCACGCCGGTCTGATCAGCCGCTTATGTTTTTCCAGCTTTTGTTTACGTACTCGTTCAACTGGCTCGCGGAGCTGTTTATCGTCTGGCCCGTCTGCTCCGCGACCTGTTTCACGTATTTTATGACGAGCGCTACCATCATTAGCGCTACAGTTATCATGAGCAGGTACTCCACAGCGGCTTGGGCCCGTCTCATTCCCCTCACCGTTATACCTTGCACTCAAATGGATTTAAAGCTTTGCAGGAAGATCAGTAGAGCATCACCTCAAAGCCGAGTTCGCTTAGAAGGTCCGCGAGGATCTCGCTGTCCACGTAAGAGAGAAGGTGGTGGTTTCCGACGGTGCCGTCTACGAAATCTCCTGCGTCTTCAACTTCGAGTTTTACCTGCGTTCTGCACCTGAACTCACTTTTTTCAACCCCTTTCACCTTGACTCCGGCGACAACGGCCTTCCTCCCCCTTATCTTGAAGAGACTGGCCCTACCCTGGGGAAGTTCAACCCCGACCCCAACTCCCTTACCGCTCTCGAAGTGGCTCCTGAGAACGTACCTGCCGAGCAGGGGGGCGGTGCAGTGGGCGAGAATCAGGTGATTCCTTCCGTAGTCCGCCACGTTGCCCATGAAAGAGGGCTTTCCAAAGAACCTCCTCACTATCATCATTCCGAGGAGCGAGTTCAGCTCCCCCTCGCAGGCCGCAGGAATTCCGCGGGTGTTGAACATGGCCAGGGCGAGGCACGGCGTTCCTCCTATCTTGCCTATGAGGTCAAAGCAGCCGATGGTGAAGCCGTCGAGCTTGTAGTCTTCGAGAATCTGCTCTATCGCCAAATACACCCTCCCTGCAGTTGCGAGGTCCCTTTCAACTGGTTCCCTTACTCCCGCGGCCCTTTCCACGACCTCCCTCACAGCCTCAATTCCCTCTTCCTCACCGATTGATTCGTAGTACTCATAGAATTTTCTCAGGCTTATCCTGGTGTAGGGGAGCTCGAACCTCTCGTTTATCAGCCAGGGGGAAACCCTCCCGATGAGCCCAAGCCTCATCCTGAGGAAGCGGTTCCATGTTTCCATCTCGTCCTCGTACCCTAAGAGCGCCGCCCTGAGCTCTTCGGGGCTTTTGACGAGGTTTGAGGGGATAAGCCTCTCTCTGAAGTACTCCCTCAGCTCTATCCCTGCGGCGAGCGAGTTGTTGTAAGGGTCTCCAAAAATAATGATGGGCCTTCTAAAAACCCCGAATTCTTTGAGGGCGTTCTCGGTTCCCCCCGTTAGTGGGTACAGGAGGATCACGTCCACTTTGTTGAAGTCCAGGGACTCCCTCGCCTCCCTAAAGTCGGCCTTCGTAGTTATGAAAAAACCGCCCTTGACGTCGTGCTCTTGGGCAAGGGAGCTGAGAAACCGTGAGGCCTTTCCCTCGAACTCCTTGGGATTGGCCAGTTCGCTGACCCCAAAGATCACTCCGATCCTCATTGAATCACCTCTACAACTGGGTACCTCTCCATAATTAATGTTGCGGTCCGACACGGGAGAAAAATTTATAAATACCGGATACCCCCTATCAACGACGCCCCGGTGGCTCAGCCTGGTGGAGCGGCCGCTTGGTAAGCGGCAGGTCGCGGGTTCAAACCCCGCCCGGGGCTCCAAGTTCTTGTGGGGCCGTGGGGTAGCTTGGCCTGTTCTTCCGGCTTCGGGAGCCGGCTCTTTGAACAAAGCTTAGGCACGCAAAAGAAAGCCAAACCAACCTTCGGCAACATAAGAGGACCCCAAACGGATTATGGAAACAGCTTAAGGATGAATTTAAAGGATCCCTCAGAGGAGGAGCGCCGCCAAAACTACAAAACGGCTGGCAAAAGAAGAATATGAAAGGTTCGCGGGGAAATATCCAAGACTTTAGAATGGCTCCCCATCATCTCTTCCTTTCCTTGTAAAGCTTCAACCCAAATTTTGTAAACTTGCTGAATCCCTTATCATAGGTGAGGAGATAGTAACCCTCCTTAATGGCCGTCGCGGCTATAAGCAAATCTCCATCGTCCCTGTGGGGTGTTCCTCCTTCCTCCAGTTTTCGGTACAACTCAGAGGCTAAGATGGAAGTGGGCTCATCAATGGGGGCAACTTTAAACAAAGTCGTTAAGTCCTTAACCGCCCGTTTAAAGCCCCTTTCAGACTTCACACCTCGCAAGAACTCGAAGAGGGTAACCACGGAGATTTTAGCTCCGGAATATTCGATTAGCCTCTCCGCCTGGCCTTTCTTGATCCATGTAATAAGAGCGCTCGTGTCAATGATCAAGTTTTCCGTATTTCTTAAGGTGGAGTGGTCTCTCTTTGATTTCATCGACATCGACCTCTCCAGATTTTACGAGATCAATAAGATCTCTCGCCGCGAGCCACTTTTCAATGTATTCTCTCGCCTTTTTTGTCTTCCGGCTTCTGAAGTTCTCCACCCGTATCACAGCCTTCATTTTTCTTCCACCTTTATGGTTATTTTCAACTTCTTAACCTCATCCTCACTTAACCCCTCCTCTTTTGTGAGATACTCGATTATGGCTTCCCTCACGAGGTGTTTGAATTCTCTTAAACTCATGCCCTCTGGGATGGGGACTTTTATCTCAAATATCTCCCCGGACTTTGTTGTTATCGCCATCCCCCACACCATCCCACTCTTCACCCCTCCCGCTCTTAAGGTTAACCCCCGCTTCCTGCGTCTCCGTTTCCGGCTCTTTTTCCGTTAGCTTCCGGGTGTTCCACCCCTAAAGGGCGAGGCTTTCAAAAAGAAAAATGCAAGTTTTGGCCGTAATGTTTATAAGTTGATTTGGGGTGGTGTTATTGGCGTCGCTCGGTTTGGCGTTTCACGGGGCCGTGGGGTAGCTTGGTCTATCCTTCCGGCTTCGGGAGCCGGAGACCCGAGTTCAAATCTCGGCGGCCCCACCATCCAGCGATTCTTCTGGGAGATCTCCACCCCCCGCGGTTTCTTTGCCTGTGGTTCCTTACGACACCTGTTGGAGAATTTATCCAAAAGCTTAAATAGGGGGTTCCCCTACGGCACTTGGACAAATAATCCGGTGGTGAAGATGAGAAGGATTGCTATCTTAGCGCTGTCCCTTCTGCTGCTCGGGGCCGTGTTTTCGAGCGGCTGCATTGGAACGGGCACTCAGACTTCCAGTTCAAGCCCTTCCCAGACCCATTCAGCGGTTTCATTGAGCTCAAGTACGAGGTCTACCCCGGGATCCACCTCCCTTAGCTCTTCCAGCGCTTCCTATTATCCGATCACAGTAAGGGACTACCTGAACAGGACCGTTGCAATTAAGGCCGAGCCCATGAGAGTCGTCACACTTGCCCCCGCGATAACGGAGGATTTCTACTACCTCGGTCTCTTCGGCAGGGTCGTTGGGGTCACGAACTACGACGATTTCCCGCCGGCCGTCGGGAACGTCACGAGGGTTGGTGGTTACGGTAAGTACGCCAACCTCGAAAGGATAGCGGCTCTAAAACCAGATCTCATAATAGCTGACACCTTTTCCCAGCCCATACTTTCCAAACTCGAGGAGATAGCCCCTGTCGTGGTTCTGAGGGCCCACAGCATAAAGGACATCGAAGGGAACCTCCTGCTCTTGGGCAGGATATTCAACCGCGAGAACGAGGCTAAGGAGGTCGTCTCAAAGTTCAGCGCCCAGCTTAGGGAGATAAGCTCCGCGGTTGCTTCAGAACCGAAGGTCAGAGTTCTCTACGTAGTCTGGAACAACCCCCTCACGACCGCCGGGGGGGACAGCTTCATAGGCCAGCTCATAAACCTCGCCGGCGGCGTGAACATCTTCAACGACACCAAAGGCTGGCCCGCGGTGAGCATGGAGCAGGTGATAGCAAGGAACCCGGATGTAATAATCCTAACCCCCCACTGCGGCATGACGGTTGACGAGGCGTTTAAAAAGTTCAGCGGCACGAAAGCCGCCGCAACTGGGAGGATATACATGATAAAGAACGAGAACGACCTTATACACCCGAGCCCGAGGCTTACGAGGGGCCTTGAGACGCTCGCCAAGCTGCTCCACCCGGATGCCTTCAAGAGCTCCTATCCGATGAAGGTGGTTGACTTCATGAACAGGACGGTAACGATAGAGAAGGAACCGGAGAGGATAGTTTCCCTCGCCCCCAGTGTAACCGAGACCCTCTTCGCCATCGGAGCAGGAGATAAAGTCGTCGGCGTTACGGACTACGCGGACTGGCCGGCTGCCGTCGGGAACGTCACGAGGGTTGGTGGTTACGGTAAGTACGCCAACCTCGAAAGGATAGCGGCTCTAAAACCAGATCTCATAATAGCTGACGATTTCGCGCTTCCGATACTCAACAAGCTCGAGGAGATAGCGCCCGTTGTCATAGTGGCCCCCAAGAGCATCGGGGGAATATACAAGCAGGTCGAGCTGCTCGGAGAGATAACCAACAGGGAGGAGGAGGCCGATCTCGTCGTTGGCGAGATGGAAGGCGTTGTCAATTACGTGAGGTCAAAGGTGAGCAACCTGAGCAGGCCGAGGGTTTTCTTCGTTCTGAGCTACTACAACGGCTACTGGACTGCTGGAAGGGGAACCTTCGTCAACAGCCTGATAAACCTCGCCGGCGGTGTGAACATCTTTAACGACACCGAAGGCTGGGTGAAGGTCAGTGAGGAGCAGGTGATAGCGAGGAACCCGGACGTTATAATCCTCCTTCCCAACGCGGGTATAAACGCGAGCGAACTCTGCGGGGGGCCGCTTTCGGGAACAACCGCCGTCAGGGAGGGCAGGGTTTTCACGGTCGAAGACGGCAACGTGTACCAGAGGCCGAGTCCGAGGATAACGATAGCCCTCCAGGAGCTCGCGGACTTCCTCCATCCAAAGGTCTTTGGTCTGTCCTACAACTCCACCTGCGCCGTCGCCACCCCTTGACCCCTCACTTTCATTTTTGTGGGGGTTTATAGTAAGCCATATAAAGCAGCCCCGGTATATACCACCGGGGAGGGATATGGAGTTCAGGAAGATTCAATTTACCGGAAGGAGTTCATACATAATCTCCCTGCCCAAGAAGTGGGTCGTCGAGAACGAGCTCAAGCAGGGCGACGTGGTGCCCCTGACTATAAACCCCGATGGGAGCATAATAATATTCCCGAAGCAGCCAAAGAGCATCAGCGAGAAGAAGGAGCTTGAAATATCGAGTGAGTTCTCCCCTGATATGGCGGTTCGCTTAGTTATATCCGCCTACATCCAGGGTTACGACGTTCTTGAGGTTCTCTTCCCTGAGGAGCTGCCCGTCTACAAGGTTAAGATAAGGAAGATCCTCCAGAGCCTCCCCGGGGTTGAGATAATCCTCGACGAGCCCCAGAGGATAATAGCCAAGAGCCTCCTCGACGAGAGGGAGGTCAACATATCTGAGATAATGAGGCGCGTGCGCTCGATAATACTCTCGATGATCGGGGACATCTCCCTTCTCACAGGGAGGGATGACGAGGAGGTTCTGAGGGACATCAACGACCTTGAAAACGAGCTCGACAGGTTTTACTTCCTCGTCATAAGGACGGTGAACAGGCTCTTGGATCAGAGAACTGTGGTCAGGGAGAGCGACGTGATAAAGGGGCACTTCGACCTCATCGGTGTGCTCTTCATAGTCAGGAATATCGAGAGGATAGGGGATCACCTGACCCGCATCGCGGAAAACCCCGAGAGGCTCGACTACGATAAGCTCAAGGAGCTCTTCATGGAGGTAGTTGACAGGATAGAGGACCGCGACCTGCGGAAGATAGACAGCCTTATGCTCCGCCTCAAGGGGGAGATATCCTCCATGCGCTCGGCCAAGTCCCCGGCTGAGGAAAGCTACCGGAGGATCCTTGAGTACCTTGAGAACATAGGGGAGACCGTTATTAACATGTCCCTGAGCTGAGGTGATGGCATGAAGGTTATAATGACAACCAAAGTTGACCCGGCCTCAATGAACATCCGGGAAAAGCTCGTGGAGAACTTCGGTTTTAAGGAGGTTGAGGGTGAGTTCGACGGCAACCCAGTTTACAGGAGGGGGGACGAGGTCATCCTGACGACCGAGGGGGAGATGATATACTACGACAACCTCGACACCGCAATCGAGAGAGGGCTCGGCTTCAAGCCCGAGTTCATAGCCTTCGCATCGCGGCACTCCAGCAGGCAGAAGCTCCCCGCCCTTACGGTTCACGTCACCGGGAACTGGGGGAAGGCCATGTACGGGGGGAGGGATGAGAGCCTTGCCGTTGCGCACCCCGTTGCCATGAAGCTCGCCCTCCTGAAGCTCAACGAGCTGAACGACCTGGGCTGGACAGTCTGCTACGAAGCAACGCACCACGGGCCGAGCGAGCTCTCCGTTCCGAG
>WAKU01000062.1 GCA_015523195.1 Thermococcus sp. | reverse complement strand
CTCGTAATCCCCAGGTCCCGGGTTCAAATCCCGGTCCCGGCTCCATTTTCCATCGCCACGTTTTTATAGCCCTTTAAACAACATCCAGCGGTGATCCCGTGCACCCCCTGGAGAGCGCCATGAAGGTTAAGGGCGGCAGCAGGTTCTCCCGCCGGGAGCTCATCGGCCTCCTGTCCTTCACCCTTCGCCTGATGAGTCCCTCCGAGGCCAAAACCTCGATAAGGAAGTGGATCGAAGAGGGACTCCTCGTGGAGGAGGAAGGGGAGCTCGTCGTCGTTGAGGAGAAGCTCGGTGAGGCCCCGGACGTTTTTGAGGAAATGCTGGATTACGTTTCTTCCCAGCTGGGCTGGTCCAAGGAGGAGACCCTTGAGGAGGCGGAGAGGCTCTCCGAACGGTACGGCAACCTTGACGTTAAGCTCCTCCTGTATCTCCTCGGCCTCGACAGGGGACTTGACATGTCGGCCTTCAGGGACAGGCTTGAGCTGTGAGGGGACTGGAAAGCCTTTTGAGCTTTCGAAGGTACGGTGAATTGGTGAGGATGATGCCGGGAGAAGCGCTCATAGTTGTTGACATGCAGAGGGACTTCATGCCTGGAGGAGCCCTTCCGGTGCCCGGTGCGGACGGGATTATACCGGTTGTCGAGGAGTGCATACGGAAGTTCAAGTCCCGGGGAGCCCTCGTTGTGGCCACGAGGGACTGGCACCCGCCCGACCACATGAGCTTCAGGGAGAGGGGAGGCCCCTGGCCGAGGCACTGCGTCAGGGGCACGGAGGGAGCGGAGTTCGTCGTTGAGCTTCCCGAGGACGCCATCGTGGTATCAAAGGCCACGGAACCGGACAGGGAGGCCTACTCTGGTTTTGAAGGCACCGGGCTGAGCGGGATTCTCAGAGAGAAGGGCGTCGTGAGGGTCTACGTCTGCGGCGTTGCAACGGAGTACTGCGTTAGGGCAACGGCACTCGACGCAGTGAAGGAGGGCTTTGAGACATACCTCATCAGGGATGCCGTTAAGGGGATAAACCCAGCCGACGAGGAAAAGGCGCTGGAGGAGCTTCAATCCGCCGGCGTTAAGCTCGTTGACTGCTCCTCAGTCTGAAGGGCATGCCTTTCCTTCCATTCTTTTATCAAAACGAGGGCCATGCTCAGAATTATCGGGCCGAGGAGGATGCCCTTTAGTCCAAAGGCCCAGGCTCCCCCAAGCATCCCAACGAAGACCAGGGTTTCGTCCAGATCGGCGTCCCTGGCCACAAGCATTGGCCTTATCGTGTAATCTGGGAGGGGTGAGACGAGGGCGAAGCCGTATATTGATATGCCGACTGCCCTTATGATGCTCCCGTGGATCACGAAGTACACCGCCGCGGCCACCCAGAGCATCCAGCCTTCGAGGAGGGGGACGAAGCTGAAGACGAAGGTCAGGAAGCCCGCGACCACCGCGGTGTACACGTCTGAAACCCCGAAAAGGAGGTAGCCGAGGGTCATGAGAACGCTCTTGGCGAGGTTGAGGAGGAGCCACGCCCTTACGAGGGCGCTCATTGTCCTGTCGAGCCTTCCCACCGCTTCCTCCAAGAGGCCCTCCCGCTCCGGTGGGGCGAGGTTCATTATGAACGGCAGCACCCTGTCGCTGTAGACGAGGGAGTAGTAAAAGGTGAAGACCAGAACCGTGAGCTGGAGGAGGTAGCCTGGTATGGAGAAGGTGAATGAAGATACGTAATCAGAAACGCGGGGCAGGAGCTGCGTCCTCGTATCGAAGACGAACTTTCCGATGGACGGCGGCAGGTTCAGGGCCGTCAGCCAGTTCATTACGTCACTCAGGCTGTGGTAGAAGGTCTGGAGGAGGTTCACCGAGACGAGGGCCATGAGCGCGAAGAGGAGACCGCCGATGAAGAGCATGAGAACTGTCAGAGCAATGGCGGAGTAGTAATCCCCTATCCTGCCCTTCAGCAATCGGTGGATCGGGTAGACCAGGTAGGCCAAGACTACCCCGAAGAATATGGCGGTGACCAGGGGCTCCACGGTCTTCCAGGATACGTATAGGATCACCAGCACGACCGCTGCCCACGTTGCCTTCCCCAGTTTTTCCCTGTTCATCGCCACCGTTAGGTTTTTTACACTCTTGGAGTTATAAAGCTAAGGTGGACAAGGTGGGAGCCTCGGACGGTGTGTTCCGGAACCTCTTGGAAATGGCGGAGAGGAAGCTTGAAGAACCATCGGGTGAGCTTGAGGCGCTCAGCATGCTCATCGTGGCCGCCGTTTACAGGGAGACGGGCCGTTTGATGTCGCCCGCGGTGGCGCGTGAGTCCTTCAAAATAAGGTTCCCTGAAAGGCGGGCCCTCCTGCTCCCCCTGGAGGAGGAAGTTGGGGGAGAGCCTGCCCGTGAGAGCGCTGAGGAGCTTCTTAGATACCTCAAATCCGGGCTTTGAGATGGGTGATGCTCTATGAGGATAATCGCAGCCGATACCGGTGGTGCCCTGCTCGACGATGCCTACAACCCGGTGGGGCTTATAGCGACGGTGGCCGTCCTCGTTGAGAAGCCCTACAGGACGGCGACGCTCAGCGAGGTCAGGTACGCCGATCCATTCAACTACGACATGAGCGGAAGGCAGGCCGTGAGGGACGAGGCCTTTCTCGCGGTTGAGCTCGCGATGAAGTTGAGACCAGATGTGGTTCACCTCGACTCGACGATAGGCGGCATAGAGGTCAGGAAGCTCGACGAGCCGACAATAGACGCTTTGGCCATAACAGACCGCGGAAAGGAGGTGTGGAAGGACCTCGCTAAGGATCTCCAGCCACTGGCAAAGAGGCTCTGGGAGGAAACGGGTATCGAGATGATAGCCATCGGAAAATCGAGCGTCCCGGTGCGGATAGCGGAGATTTACTCCGGCTTGTACACGGCCAAGTGGGCCATCGAGCGCGCAAGGGATGAAGGCAGGATCGTTGTTGGGCTTCCCAGATACATGGGCGTCGAGCTCCGCCCCGGAAAGATCTACGGCGAGAGCCTCGATCCGCGCGAGGGCGGTCTCTTCGGGGAGATTGAGGCAAAGACTGACGGAATCGGCTGGGAGCTGTATCCAAACCCGCTCGTGAGGAGGTACATGGTTTTGGAAGTATGGAGGGAATGAGAAAGAGATTTAACCCTCCCCACTTATTGTTGAGTGCCACGTTCGATGCTGACTTTGAGGGGATACCTTTCCTAAAAATAGTAAGGGGCTAAGCCCCCCTCTCCAGCTCGCTCGGGAACTTTATGGCGTCGAAGGGGCAGGTCTGGTTGCAGACGCCGCAGCCGGTGCAGAGG
>WAKU01000061.1 GCA_015523195.1 Thermococcus sp. | reverse complement strand
GGGCCAGCTTACGTAGTGCACCGCAACGAAGCTGTCCGAATCTGCGTCGAGGATCTTCACGAGCATCTCGGCAGTCCCGGGGTCTGTGAACTTCCAGTCCCCCGAGAGTGTTATCGAGCTCCAGCCGTCTATCTCGATTGGCTTGCTGACCAGCGTCGCATGACCGTTGTCCCATCCCTGATGCCCGTAGGTTGTGAACTGGGCCTCTCCGTTGGCTTCCGTGTATGAGTTTCCGCTCCCGACAACATCTTCCGTCCACTTTGTCGTGTCCAAGCTGTTGTCGTTGAAGTCATCGTAGAAGACGTAGTTCCCGTCGGCGGTTGCGACGTGCATGACGCCCACGAAACCAACGTTGAGGTAGGAAGCCAGCATCAGGTAGATAATGAAAATGGATGCCCTTCTCATTTCCGCCTCCTCCAAAAGGTCGCTGTAATGATTGAGATGAGCAGCGTGATTCCAGGGCCGCATATTCCCCTACCCGACGCCGAGCCCCCGGTCGGGCTGGAGCTTGCCTTAACCCCGCTCGAACTTCCGGTGGCCGTGGTCGTTTCGCCGGGATTGCTTGTGGTGGCTGGCTCGTAGCTCACGCGCACGTCATCGAAATAAACGTGCGATCTCAGAGGTGAGGCGTCCCAGCCCCCTATCGTGAGCCTTATCCTTTCAGCGTTCTTCATGCAGTCAGTTTGGATGGTCGTCACAAGCTTCCCACTCTCCCAGAACTCGAAGCGGTCGGGATATACAACAAGCTTGAAGGGAACGTAATGCTCTGGTATCTCCCTATGCCCGCTCTTTGAGGCGTTGCCGTACCTGTAGGTTATCTTCGGCCCGTTCCAACTCACGTAGTGCACCCAGATGTGCTGCCCTTCCGCCGGACCGTCGATTCCCATGACCATTTCCGCTGTGTGCGGGTCAGTAAACTTCCACCGCCCGGAGATCGTTATGGACTTCCAGCTCCCGAGCTCTATCCATCTGCTCACGAGGGCCGAGTGTCCCTTCTCCCAGCCCCCGTGTCCGAATATAACGAACTCTGCCTCGCCATTTTCTTCCCTGTATGAGTCCCCGCTCCCGACGACGTCTTCAATCCACTTCGCCGCGTCCAATCTGTTGTCGTTGAAATCGTCCGAAAAAACGAAATTTTCGGCACTCACAGGCCTGTAAAAACCAATGAGACCCATGTTTAGGCAAGAGCCTAAGAGAAGGTATACCAGCAGCAGGGTTGCCCTTTTCATGGTCCCGCCCCCCTTCAAGAAGAGCCCGGGCCGTGGGGGCGCAAGCTTTAGAGAGCCCAGCTCCCCAGTCCCTGACCCTTCCCCTCAGCATTGAAATAACATATTGGTATATTCACTTCGAGGTATAATAGGGTTTCGGCGAATATTTTATAACAAAAAGACGCACATCGGGCGTTTACTACCCACCCCCGCCCAAGAATGACCTCATTTCTTAGAAAAATTTACATCATTCTTCAAAGAGTGGTATTCCCGGCTTCCGGAACTGCTCGTCCAGCTCCTCCCTCCTCGTCCTGACCCTCTCGTAGAGCGCCTTCACTTCGCCGTCCTCAGGATACCTCTCCCTCAGCACGGTGAGGATCCCCTCAAGGAAGCCCAAGATCGAGACCGCGATGAAGTCCTCGCCCCTCTTCGCTTCGAGCCCCTCGTTCATCCTCACGAACGATTTCACCCTCCCAATCAGTTCATCCTCGCCGAGCCTTTCGAGGAGGGCCTCTACCTCATTCACCTCGGGAACCTCCATCTTTCCACCCCCTAAACCTTCAGTGAGAAGAACCTTATCGCGTTTTCCTCGGTTTTTCTCTCGACTTCCTCAAAGTCCAGACCTTTAACCTTTGCCACCTCTTCGATAGCTACCCTGACGTTGCAGGGAACGTTGCGCTGGCCTTTAAAGGGGCTCATGTACGGGGAATCGGTCTCCACGAGGATCTCCTCGGGTTCAAGGGCTTTAACGGCTTCCCTGACCTCGGGAATGAAGACTATCCCGGTGTTTATCCCGATTGGGTGACCGTTCTCCGCTATCTCCCGGGCCAAATCAGCGCTCCCGGCGAAGGAGTGGAAGTATGCACTCACACCTGCCCTCTGGACGAGCTCGAAGGCTTCTCTTTCGGCCTCCCTCGCGTGAATGACAACCGGCAGTTTCAGTTCAATGGCGAGGTCGAGGAAATGCTGGAAGATCTCCCTCTGGTTTTCCCTCCCCCTCTCGTTCTCGGCGTAGTGGTAGTCGAGGCCTATCTCCCCAATCGCGACTATCTCGTCCCTGTGCTCAAGGATGAAGGCCTCGACTTTCCTTACCTTCTCCCAGTTGCCCCTCCTTGCCTCGTTTGGGTGGTAGCCGAGCGTTGGAAAGACGAAGCTGAAGTATGGCCTGAGGAGCTCCCAGCTCTTCCAGACGTGGGCTTTCCTGTATTCGGTTATCGAATCAACCACCGCCCTCAGCTTCCCCCTGCACTCCTCGATCACCCCGGGGGCTTCCTTCTTGTAAAATTCGAAGTGAGCGTGCGCGTCTATCATTTCTCTCCCCGAGTAATGACCAAGATTCCATAGAAAAGCTTTTCTGAGGTTTAATCATATCTAACCTTGATGCACCATGTCACCCATTTCACCCGAGCTCCGGGATTACATGAACAGGATAATTGAAACGCTGCGCGATAAGCCCGTTAAGGAAATCCTGAGCTATGCGATCTTCAACGAACAGGAGGAGGCTGAGCATTACAGGAAGTTAGCACGCCACACCCCGCGGGAGAGCGTCAAGGCCCTCTTCCTTCAGATGGCCGACGAGAGCGTTGAGCACTATAAGAGGCTCTACGGGCTGTTCAAGAAGCTCTACCCCGGTGAGGAGCCCGTCGAGGTTGAGGCGCCGCCGGTGGAGGTCGCGCCATTCTACCCCAAGTTTGAGAGCGTGGACGACTACCTTGAGGCCTTAGAGTACTGCATGAAGAGCGAGCTGTTTGCCAAGGACACCTACGAGATACTCTCGCAGAGGGCCTCCAGTGAAGACGCAAGGGTCGTGTTCGTCCAGCTCTCCAACATGGAGAAGGAGCACTACATGAGGATTAAGAAGGCCTACGACCTGCTCGCGGAGTTCAGGGACAGGAGAACCCTGCCCGAGAACCTGGAACCTGGTGCATACCTCTTCCCGGATAAGATCAAGGCCCGCTACGTCCTCCTCGACCTAATGGCCAATGCAAAGGACACCTACGTCTTCAGCAGGGACCCCCCGAAAAAGCTCAGGGAGTGGTTCAAGAGGGGAGACATAAACTTCGCCTGGATCAGTACGGCCCCCGTCAAGGGCTCCATAACGCCAAAGATGCTCATTGAGTCGGGCACCGGGATGTGTGAGCTTTTGAAGAAGGGGAACGTTGTCCTGCTCGTCGAGAACTTTGAGGTAGTGGCAATGAGCGTCGGCTTTAAGAAGGCCTTTGAATGCGTCTCCATGCTCCGGGACGCGGCCATAGTGTACGGCTCATACCTCCTCGTCCACGCAAACAGGCCCGCCATGAGCGAGAGGGAGTGGGCGGTTTTAGAGGCGGAGTTCGAGGTCATAGGTTAGTCCTCTTTCTCGTCTCCCAGATCACCCTGCCGTTCCGCCTCACAACCTTCAGAATCCTGTGGTAGGGGATCTGGGTCTCCCCCACGAAGAAGTAGCCGTGGCCGAGCTCTATCTCCTTCACCGGGATCCTCTTAACTCCCCCGTAGGAGCCGCGGTGTTCGATGACGACGTAGTAGTCAGCCTCGTCCTCCTTGGGGTCGTACTTGATCTTCGACAGAACCTCCTTGACGGAGCCCTTCCTCATGAGACCACCCTTAAAATTTTGAAAACCGCCGAAAACCAAAAAGAAGGCAAAGTCACTCTAAGACTTCAAGTATCTTGGCCTTGATGATGCCCTTGCCGCCTGTCGGCTCCACCAGCGTAGCACCGCAGACGAGGCAGCGGACGGTCGTGGAGGGGTGGCTGAAGACTATCTGCTCGTTGCCGCAGTCGATGCACTTCACCTTGATGAACCTGCTCTTGGGCATGGGTATGAGGTTCTTTGGAAGGGCCAACCTTCACACCTCCACCAGCTCAAACTTCTTCACGCGGAAGCCCTTTCCCCTCGTGTGGGCCCTGCCGCAGACCGTACAGCGGAAGCGGAGGTCGAGCTTCTTCACTGGCTTCTCCCTTCCGGCCGGGTTCGGCCTCGGGAAGCCGCGGTAGCCCTTCATTATCCTCCTGAAGCGCCTCTGGCCCTGACTCAGCTCACTCCTCGGCCTCTTCTTGACCTTCTCGACCTTGTGGATGGTGTGCTTCTTGCAGTACGGACAGTAAGTCCTTATCTGCTTAGGGTACTTCATTCTCCCACCTCCGGAGGACCCGGTGGGCTCCTACGGACACCCCCGAGTCATGAGGCATGAAAGTGCCTTCGCTCTCGGTATCGCGGAGGGCTTAAAAAGTTTTGTGAGGGTCAGCCCCTCCCCTTCACCTTCTCGTCCCACTTCCTGAGCATCACGTCGAGGGCGAGGAGGCTGTTGAGCTTGAGCCTCACTCTGCCATTCTCCCAGTCTATCGAGCCCTTGAACTCGTTCAGCAGGTCAAAGACCTTCTCGGCCTCCCCCTCCGGGAGGCTCCTCCCGTAGAACTCCCCATTACAGTGGGGGCATTTGAAGACGAACTCCCTGAATGCCCTCATGAACTCCCCCTTATCGCCCAAGAGCTCGCGCATCCTCTCGCCGTCTTTGGCTATCATCTGGTTGATGAGCTCGGCCCAGTCAAGGGGCGAGCCGCAGAGCGGACACTTTGCCATCTCCACCGCCTCTTGCACTACCTTACCCTCGCTCCCAGCTTTACCTCTTTGTCCGGCATGAGCAGGGCAACGTTCTCCCCGTCGTCGGCAGCGAGAAGCATCCCCTGGCTCTCGATACCGCGGAGCTTCTTGGGCTGTAGGTTCGCCACGATGACGACGGTCTTGTTGAGAAGCTCCTCCGGCTTGTAATACTTCTTTAAGCCAGCGACCAGCGTCCTGACCTCGCCGCCGAGGTCAACCTTGACCACGTACAGCTTGTCGGCGTTGGGGTGGTCTTTCACCTCTATTATCTTTCCAACCCTGAGGTCGAGCTTCGCGAAGTCGTCAAAGCTTACATAGGTCATCTCCTCACCCTCCTTTACCTTCTCCTTCTTCCCGGGAGTTTTAGCCTTCTGGGCCTTTTCCTCCTTTACCCTGGGAACCTCCCCGTAGATGTCCTCCAAGAGGGCCAGGGCCTCCTTCTTTCTCTCCTCCTCGAAGCGCCCAAGGACGACCTTGAAGACGTCGTCCCTCTTGTAGTACTTCTCAAGGAGTACCCTGGCGCCCTCCGGGTTGTTCCTTCCTATGTAGTTCACGATGAAGTAGATTATCTCCTCGTCACTCACCTTCCTGAACATCGGGAAGGCCTTCCTAACGCGGTGGCCGGCTTTAAGCTCGCTGAAGGCCCATCTTCTCTCCTCCTCAAGGTTGAGGAGGTGCCATATCTTCTCGCTTGCATCTGGAAGGAAGGGCTCAAGGAGGATTCCGAGGGCCTTGACTATCTGGAGCGAGACGTTTACCGTTGTGGCAGTTCTCTCGCGGTCTGTTTTGGCGGTCTTCCACGGCCTCTGATGGTCGAAGTAGCGGTTTCCGAAGATCGCCAACTCCATAACGCGCTTTAGAGCATCCTTGAAGCGGTACTGGCCTATGAGCTCGCCGACCTCTTCGAAGGCCTTCTCTATCTCCTCGAAGGCTTGCTTATCTAACTCGTTCAGCTCGCCCCTCTCCGGCACAACACCATCGAAGTAGCGGTTCACGAAGGTCATCGCCCTGTGCACGAAGTTGCCGAGGTTGTTCACGAGCTCGTCGTTTATCTTGACCTTGAAGTCAGAAAAGCTGAAGTCGCTGTCGCGAGTTTCGGGCATTATTGCGGTGAGGTAGTAGCGGAGGTAGTCGGCCGGAAAGACCTCAAGGAACTCGTGAACCCATATCGCCCAGTTCCTGCTTGTGGAGAACTTCCTGCCCTCAAGGTTCAGGTACTCGTTGGCGGGGATGTCGTAGGGAAGCAGCCACTCCGCCTCGACTTCCTCATCTTTGTATTTGCCATAGGCCATCAGGAAGGCCGGCCAGAATATCGCGTGGAAGGGTATGTTGTCCTTGCCGATGAAGTGTATTACCCTCGTTTCACCGTCGAGGTTGAGCCAGAACTTCTTCCACTCGTTCTCCCTTCCTTCCCTGCGAAGGTGCTCTATCGTTATGCTGATGTAGCCTATCGGCGCCTCAAACCAGACGTAGAGAACCTTGCCCTTCATGTCATCGTCGTCGAGCGGAACGGGAATTCCCCAGTCCAGGTCGCGCGTTATGGCCCTGTCCTCAAGCCCCTCCTTTATCCAGCCCAAGACCATGTGCCTGACGTTCGGCTTCCAGTGCTCCTGGCCCTCGACCCACTCCCTGAGTCTCCCAGCGAACTCCCCCATGCGGAAGTAGTAGTGGGCCGAGTCGCGGAAGGTGATTGGGTTGCCGCAGATGCTGCACCGGGGGTTGATGAGTATCTCGGGCGTTAGGGGTCTCCCGCAGACCTCGCACTGGTCACCGCGCTGGTTCTCCGCTCCGCAGTAGGGGCAGGTCCCGATAACGAACCTGTCGGGCAGGAACATTTTGTCGTGCTCGCAGTAGGCCTGCTTGCTGACCTTCTTCACGAGGTAGCCGTTTTCAAAGGCCTTCAGGAAGAAGTCCTGGCTCACGCGGTAGTGGACCGGAAGCTCCGTTCTGCCGAAGTAGTCGAAGCTTATCTTCGCCCTCTCGAAGGCCGTCTTTATGTGCTCGTGGAACTCGTCCACTATTTCCCTCGGGCTCCTCCCCTCCTTTATTGCCCGGAAGCTTATGGGCGTCCCGTGCTCGTCGGTTCCGCAGATGAACAGGACTTCCTCGCCCCTCAGTCGGAGGTAGCGCACGAAGATGTCCGCCGGGAGGTAGGCTCCCGCTAAGTGGCCCGCATGAATCGGGCCGTTAGCGTACGGGAGAGCGGAAGTGACCATGTACCTGACCATTTTAACCACCGTCCGGCAATGGTTCTGCCCCCTTATAAGGCCTGCGGGTTTTAAGCATTACGGTGGGTTATTAAGATGGGGAGAAAATATGTAGGGTTTGATATATCCCTCCGGCCCGTCTCACCCATGGCATTCAAGAGGGCCTGCACTGCTTTCTCCCCGCCTTTCGGCAGGGGACTCATTCTATACCCCCCAGGTATTATACCTGACAGGTATAAAAATTTAAAAACTATCCCCCGAACTCCTCCGCCCACTTCTCATACCTCTCAATGTCCCTCCGCGTCAGCGGGCTCTTAATCCGCTTGAACGCCTTCTCAAAATCGCGCATCTCAAGCGGCCTGACCTTCAGCTCAAGCTCCCCGATCTTTGAGAGTGCATCGAGCTCCCCCAGCTCCGGGTTCATCTCCTCAAGCATGTGGTGTATCGCCGCCTGACATAGGGAGGCGATTTCCCTGCCGGAGTACAGGCGTTTAACGCTCTCCTCCGCTATGGCATCGAGGTCTAACCGGGAGACGTCGAGGCCCCTCGTGTGTATTCTCACGATAGCCTTGACGGCTTCCTTATCCGGCAGCGGCACGTAGACCCTGAGCGGGAAGCGCGAGAGGATTGCCTCGTCTAAGTCCCAGGGCGTGTTCGTCGAGGCGAGCGTGAGGACGAAGCGCTCTTCTTTACCTTTGAACCCATCCAGC
>WAKU01000060.1 GCA_015523195.1 Thermococcus sp. | reverse complement strand
CAAGTTCAACGGGCTCCATACCTACTGGAACCGCATCCCGGCAGAGAGAATCGTTGAAGAAGACACCCAGCGGCTCCAATGAAACGTCAAAGCCCCAGAAGAACAGCCCGATCTGCGGTCCGGCGATCCTTGTAGTGTTGAGCTTAATCGCCGTAGTCTTTGGGAGGCGGTGATGTTGGTTTCGGCGGGTAGAATTCCTTTAACATCCCCCATTATAACTCTTTCCGATGTCAATTTTTTTACATTGAAAAAACGAAAGCCTTATAAGGATAAGAACAAGAAAAAGCATTGCACCGCTCTTATGGAGGCCCCGAAATGAAGAAAGCCCTGGCACTGCTCGGAATGTTTTTTTAGTAGGGGCACTAGTGCCGGCGGTAGGTGCAACCGGGGTGCCTACGAGGGATGCAGTGATGTACTTTAAGAGCCAGAGCTGGAGCGGAGTTAATGACGAAAGCATATACGAGCCACTAACACCCCTTGTTGGCTCCAAGACCATAGGACCGATAGGAATGACCATTCCCTGGGACGGGCTGGACGTCATAAGCGCCGGCCTCTTTATTCACGGCCCTGTCTATGATCTCACAGAACAATCTGGAAAGAAGTTCATGGTAATAACCAAGATCGGGGCGACAGACTACGGAAGGGGAGTTTACGAAGAGTTCAGCGACCCAACGGTCAGCGGGTATGAAAGGTACGGTGTTCAGCTCTACAAACATTATTACACCGCCGGAAAAGCTGGAACCGTTGATTACAAAGTCGTGTACATCGTCACGGCCTCCAGTGAATACGAGGCCGAACAGAAGGTTAAAGCCTCCTTGGGAGCCTCTGTTCCGGTACTCGATGAGCTCTTCAGCCTCAAGGCGGGAGTGGATTACTCAATAACCAACGTCTACAAGACCTCCCAATCTTACACGTACGGCGTCGAGGTAACGTTCCACAGGCACGTCTACTACGTGGAGCTTGGATTCAATGGAACCCTTACCAGAACCGTTTCAGAGACGTGCAGCTTTGGATTCTGCCCGCTCTCAGCGAAACCAATGCCCTCGATCGAAGGGAACTCATTTGCACCCGAGTCAACCCACTACGACCACACCTACTACCGCAACTTCGACCTCAGCAGTGGGATGCTCTTCTTTATAGGGCCAGAACAAGTTTATGGAGTCGGGGATTATATGATTCCCCTCAACTTTGAGGAGGTGGACGGATGAGGAAGCTCCTCCCCCTTTTATTTTTCGCCCTCCTGCTGGCCTCTACCTACGCCTCGGCCCAGGTGAACGTTTACCCCCTCACCAAGGGCTTCAAGATGATTCCCTATCCGTTACCTAAATGCGCTCAAATAGACAAGATCCGCGAGCTCGCTTACCAGGTGAACGACACCTACTGGATAGGTGTGAGCGGCCCCATACTGATCGGCTGTCCGGGCGTGAATAACATAACTGTTGAGATACACGGTGTTAAAAACGTGACCTACCCCCAGTACAACCTTACCGTCACCCTGATAAACGCCACGGTCAAAACGGGTCAGAGGGAGTACCGGCCCCTCGGTCTTATGACGAGGGGGATAACCATAGACTACGAGAGGTACAACGAAACCTACGAGATAGTTACGGTGGAGATAAAGGGACTGGAGATGTACTGGAGCTATGCGGTTCAGGACTACATCTACCACAGCCTCAACCCCCTCGACTACGGCTTTCCGGCCAACATGACGATAAGGTTCCTCATAAACAGGCTTACCGGAGAGGGCTACCTCCTCGACAACGGGACGAAGAGATACATCGGCGTAACCCCCTTCTGGACGCCCATGGCGGACGCCAAGTACTTCCCCAAATCCATCCTGCACAACCTTAGAAGTGTTTTGAACCAGATCGAGACCAATCCGTGGGTGGTGGAGGATGTAATCCAGAAGGCAAAGCTATCAAAGAACGTGAGCGAGTCCTCCGAGTTAATAAGCTCCCTCGCCAACAACCTGACGAACAAGGTCATGCTCCCCAGCGTCATCTACCTGGGTAGAACAATGTTCCTGAACTACTACTCCAACCGGCCCGACTTCATAATGCCCCTCAACCACACGTACCTGATAAGAACCTACCAGACGGGAAGCCCGAACTTGCCCTCAAAGATAGACAACATGTCCGCAGGTGAATACGTGAAAAAAGTGCTTACCGATTATTTAAAGACAAAGAACGAGAGCGAGATCAAGAAACTCATACTGATGGACATCTTCCATAAAGAAGTTCACTTGCCAGTCCTAGTTGCTAACTGGGGCACCGAAAATAAAGTTCTTGCCATTGACTTCACGCTCCCCCCTTCAAAAGGTTCCAATCTCCTCGTCCTGCCTCTTCCAAGCGAGTACGCTAAGGCTTTCAACGCCCCCTACCTGATGCTGAACTTCGTCTGGATAAACAACGGTACCATCGTCGTCAAGTACGATCCCAGTCTCTACACCCCCCAGGGACTTTTAAAGGGGTGGCGCAAAATAGGGATCTGCAGGAACATGATCCGGAGCACCCTGATGGACGACTTCATGAACACCCTCAACGGCTTCGAGGAGACCGGTGTAAATGTTTCGGCACTTGAAAAGATATACTCCAATGTTGAGGGTAAATTGAGGCAGTGCGGCTTCAATGTGACTGGGGTTAACGCTTCGTCTCCAACGAGTTCGAGCGCAAACATCGCGAGGAGCGCGTCAAGTCAGAGCACAAGCATGGGGGCGGGGTCAAAATCACCGAAGAAAGACCACAGAATATGCGGCCCGGCGATCCTGTTGGCCCTCTCGGTGATCCCGCTCTTAAGGAGGTTGAAAAGATGAAGGCCATCCTCAAGAACTCCCTCTCGGACTACCTGTGGGTTGAGGTTCTGGCCGTTGTCCTGGCGGCAGTTATGATTGGCTCGATAACGGCTTACGTGGCTGCGGATTCGATCTACAAGGCCTCGATAATCGGCGGCTCGATAACCCCCATCCTTGGCGCCCCGGGGCAGCTCTCCGGCCAGGGGGCCGAGAAGGCCCCCTCCTACTACGCCCACCACTACCTGGCGGTAAAGGAGCGCATAACCGGGATATTCGGCTCCCTCGTCTGGTCGAACTCAGGGCTTATATCCTCGGTACTTGGAATAGCCGTCATGGTTGCGCTCTTTCCCTTCGTCTACCGTCTCAGGGCCTCCTTCGTCCCCCTACTCTTCAGGGAGCGTTCCGGTCCGGTGGGGGTGGGCCTGAAGGGCCTCCTATTGGCCCTCTTCTTCATCCTCCCGCTTTTCCTTGCCCTCTCTTTTCCCCTCGCCTTCGTCGCTAAGAACTGGCTCTCCGGCGTCAGCCTCTCCTCGGTTCTCCTTCTCAACGGGATCCTGTGGTCGCTCCTCCTGATGCTCGCCATCTCCATATACTCAACCTACGCCCTGTGGGGGAGGCTTGACCTCGCCGTGGTGTTCACGCTCCTTCTCGCCTTCCTCCTCTCGGGCAAGCTGCCCTTTGGCTGGGAGACGGTGTGGGCCTACCTCGGCATCTCGGCGGGCCTGACGGCTGGCATGGTCGTCGCGTTCCAGAGGAGGTGGATGGGTGTATGAAGTGGTGGAAGCTGCTAACGCTGATATTCGTCTTTTCGCTCACCCTCTCTGCCCTCGCCGCCTCATTTGGGATGGCCTACTGGAGCCCGCTGAAGGGGAGGATGCACGCTGAGATCAGGCTGGACAATTTCGAGTCCCTCATGAAATTCGGCAGGGCCGTGGACAGGAACGTCACCTACAGCTTCGACGTCTTCTGGCCGATGAAGCCCGGAAAAACCTCCCTCAGCGTTGGGCTCGCAGGGGTCGCGTGCGGCAGCGAGAACTACACGGTAACCGTCGTAACGATGAACGGTCGGGAATTCAGGGGGAGCGGTTCACAGAGGTTCACCTTCAACAGGAGGGATCCGTTTCTCTACTTCCACGTCCACCTCGTTATTCCGAACTCCTGCAGGATAGTCCCGAGGAGGAACGGACAGGCGGTGGTGATAGATGCAGAGGTCGGGTGAAGCCTTGGCCAGGATCAGGGGGCTCACGGTGAGGTTCCGCTACAACGTCGCCCTCGATAACCTGAGCTTAGAGATAGGGAAGGGAAGAACCCTCCTCTTGGGCTCCAACGGCAGCGGTAAGACCACGCTGATGAGGGTTCTATCCGGGCTCCACCGACCGACGGAGGGTTCGGTTGAGGTGCTCGGTCTCGATCCTTTCAAAGAACCCTCGAAGCTCTACCCGAGGATGCTCTACGTCAGGGACGTTGAGGACTTGCCCTACATGCTGAGGGTCTCAACCGTTGTGGAGCTGCTCTCAGACGTCTACGGAGCCGGAAGGGTCGAGAGGGCCCTCAAGACCCTTGGACTCGAAGAGCACCTCTTCAAGCGCGTCGGGGAGCTCTCAAAGGGGCTGAGGAGGAGGGTGGCCATGGTAGAGCCGCTGTCGAGCAATGCAGAGCTCATAATGATGGACGAGCCCTTCAGCGGCCTCGACGCTGACAGCAGGATAATAATAGCGAGGGCCCTCTCAAGGCTCTCCAAGGAGACGAGCCTCATCATAGCGAGCCACATCCCCCTCAACTTGGGGATAGACCAGATGGTGGTTTTAGAGGGAGGAAAGCTCACCTACAACGGCCCCTACAACGAGGCCGTCGCTAAGAGGTACCTGGCCTGGATGGACGCGCTCACCTAAACATTTTTTAGATTTGATTCCAATGGGAAGCGGTGTTGCCGATGGCCGAGAAGCAGATAGAAAGAACCCTCGTTATTCTGAAGCCCGATGCCGTTGTCAGGGGCCTGATGGGGGAGATAATCGCAAGGTTCGAGAAGCGGGGTCTCAAGGTAGTCGGGATGAAGATGATATGGATAACCCGTGAGTTAGCGGAGAGGCACTACGAGGAGCACCGCGGGAAGCCCTTCTTCGAGGGGCTCATAGACTACATCACCAAGGCACCGAGCGTCGTCATGGTCGTTGAGGGGCGCTACGCCATAAGCGTTGTCAGGAGGATGTGCGGTGCCACGGATCCGAAGGATGCAGAGCCAGGGAGCATACGCGGTGACTACGGCCTCGACATAGGCGATTCAATATACAACGTCGTCCACGCCAGTGACAGCCCAGAGAGCGCTGAGAGGGAGATAAACCTCTACTTCAGCAGGGACGAGCTTTTCGAGTACTGCAAGGCGGCGGACTGGTTCTACCACACCCACGCCAGAGCAAAGAAAGAATACATGGACGAGATGAACTGCCTGGAGCGTTAGTCCATCACTATTGCCCTTTTGTTTCTCTCCTTTGCCTTCTTTCTGTAAAATTCCACGTATTCCCCCATGACCTCGCTGCAGTCCTCCCTGAGGAGCACTTTCGCCCTTCTAACCATGTAAGCTGCGTTGATGAACATCAGGACAAAGGCAAGCGAGTACAAGGTTAGAGCGGAGAAGACGCCCGGATTGAGGACAAACCCGATCGCAATCAGGAGAAAGAGGGTTCCGTAGCCGAAAACCTTGTTTCCCTTGCCACCCCCCGGGAAGTCAGCCATACACTCGGCAACCTCTCTCCAGCGCGGAAACTCCTTCACGGCCTTTCCCCCGACCAGCAGGGTGTTCCCGCTCCTGTAAACGTTGTAACTTACGTCATCCGTCAGGCAGTCAAGTTCCCTGTTCTTGGTCAAAGCTCTCAGGTCTTCCCCGCAGGGGGCAGCTTTTAGGGATCTCCGTGGGTTTCTGATGGAGAGGTAAGTGAACCCAGCGAAGAGGCCCAGGCTCAGCAGGAAGGAGAGCAACCCCCCGCTCGCCGCCAGACCCGCTCCGGCAGCAAGAGTATAACCAACTACGAGCGAGTTTCCAACCATCTCATCTATTGTCAGGGCTTTCTCCGAACGTAGCCACACGTAGGCGAGGGTAGCAGAGAGGGCCAGGGAGGTTTCGAGACCGATCACCTCGTCTGGGGTGAGGTCTCCGAAGGGTGTGCCCATGAACACCCAGGGGATTGCCCTCCATCCGTCATAGAAAGCCGAAGATGAGATGTAGGTGAAGAGGGGGATTCCCACCGCGGCCATCGTCAGCTCTCCGGCCCTCCCTTTGAATTTGCCGTAGATTAGAGCCGCCAAAATCCCAGCAACGGTGCCGATGACAAAACCTATCATCTCACCACCGGGCGGAATTACTATCGTGGTTTTTAATCCTTGCGCCGAACCCTTTAAAAGCCCCCGTCAGAGTTAAGGTCAGGGGTGAAGAATATGGCGAGGAAGATCAGGCAGCCCATCATCGCGGTTCTCGGACACGTTGACCACGGAAAGTGCCTCCTGCCAGAGGAGAGAGTCATCCTCCCAGATGGAGGAGTCTTAACACTGAGGGAACTCTTTGAGAGGGGAAACGAGATCATAGAGAAAGACGACGAGAAAGAGATAAGGCTCCTGAAGAAGGCCGTTATAGCCTCCACAGGTGATGGAAAGATCGCCCTTATTGAGAGTCCATACGTCTGGAAGCTGCGGCACAGGGGCAAAATCGTGAGGGTTAGACTTAAAAACTGGCACAGCGTTGGCGTAACCCCCGAGCACCCGTTTTTGACCACACGGGGGTGGATGAGGGCAGACCAGCTCAGGCCCGGGGATTACGTCGCAGTTCCAAGGTTCATCCACGGAAACGAGGATAAGAAAGTCTTCGTATCCTACGTAATCTCAAAGGTCTCAAACGAATGGCTCATAGCAAAGCTCGATGAGGAAGGCCTGAAGAAGGCAGAAGGACTGTTCAAAGGTGAAAAAGCATACAAAGTGGGAAGAAACGTCT
>WAKU01000059.1 GCA_015523195.1 Thermococcus sp. | reverse complement strand
TCGTTCATCACGAGGATGCCCCACGCTGACTCAAGGTACTTGGAAGCGTTGGATGGAAAGCTCGCGTTTCCAATTGGGGGCGAGTTGAGCCTTGGGGCGTAGCCTTTGACGATACCGTTGGGGTACTCCATCTCTATAAAGTCATGGGTGCCGTTGTACGGCAGGATTCTCAGAACAAAGGCCGATAGGCATCTGCTCTCTGATGGAAAAATAATGTAACCCCCGGTGACGTTGGTGTAACCCAGTCTCACGAGCTCCCAGCTTTCTCCTAAGACAGCTCTGCACTTTGGACAGAGGGTTATGAACTCTTGACAAGAAATAGAATTTTGCATTAGCTCCTCAAGAGAGCTTCCTTCAAATACTCTTACCGTGCCGTTGAGTTTTAATATCAGTCCCTCTTTAACGCGCTTAAGGTTCGCAATGCCTTCAGCTCCAAACGAGAGGGGTGAATAATCGGCATACGTTTTAACGCTCTTTTTGCGATGTTCCACGCCTGGAATGATGCTTCCCTTCAGTTTGAGAATATGGAGGATTAACGTTCCATCCTGATACTCTGCTATCCTCCACTCATCCTCGTGGCGTTGCATGAGGACTATCCCTGTGGTAATCCCTGCATTGTCTAAAACACAGGAGGGCGTATTGAAGCAGGAGGTAACTTCATGCCTTTCCCAGAACACCCACGAGGAGATCAGGAAAAAGAGGATTAAAAGGGCAAGGAACGTTTTTCTCATCCCCAGACCACCTCCATGAAGTAGCCAACACCAGTGTAGGAGCTTATATTGTCATCGTCCATTTTTCCGCTGCCTGGAATTCCAGCTAACTTGTAGGCCCCCTCTGCTGAAGAGAGTTGATGGTAAGTGTAGGTGTTGTATGCGAAAAAGGAAAGGAGGAGAAAGCTAATGGAGAGGATAGTTATTGTGGTGTTGCGCCTCACCGCATACCCCCCAGCACTAAGGTAACTTCTCTAAACTATCAGTCTCGAACCACATGCACGAATAACTCCAAGAGAGACTGAATTTCGTGTGCTCGATTTTTCCGGGTGGGATGATTCTCCAAACCCCGTCTACTTCTTTTTCTGGATCCACCCAGGTTGTCCATGCTTCGATTCTCCCGTCCTCCCCTGTGATTGAGAGTTCAAAGCGGAGGGAACCCTTAATGCTGCTTGTAAGCTCCTTGGACTTCAGCTTCTGCATTATATCTGCCAAAGGAACTTCCTCCAGCGTCCACGTTTTGTTGTTTGCTGCTTTAACTTCAGCTATTGTCGAGACTGTAATGTTGCCCGGATAATGAGCAATCACTTTAATCGTTCCATTACTTTTCGTGATGAATTCTATTATCACTCCTTTCCATGGGGTACTCATTGCCGAAGGCAAGTGAAGCAAACCCCGATATCCAGAACGGCCCAATACAATCCCCATGTCTCCAACGCGCTCTTTAATCCCTCCAATTGAGATTTGGCTGTCCTTCATGAGGACGAGATTTACATAAGTCTCGTTTCCAAGGATCACCTGATCAGGGGAAGGATAAATGCGATCAATCTCTTCATTCCTGTAAATCTTGCCTTTGTAAAGGAGTTCTCTACAATTATCGCAGTTCTCAAAGTTCTTGAGTTTTTCCGGGCTTGTTGTGAGGGTTGAGTAGTTGAAGGGGGTCTTGCAGGTTATTTTGCTTTTCTCCTTGTCCCAGAAGATTTTAAGAAAGCTCGAAATCCTGAACGTGTAAATACTAACGCTCTTGTTCTCTGGAGTGTAGAAAGCGAACTGGTATTCTCTGTCTCCGTTTTGTGAGGAGTAATAAGCCGCTATTAACTGCGAATTCTCTCTAACTTGGGCTGGAATCTTCTGGTAGAGAGTGCTCATTGTCTCGTGAGGCTGGTTAGAGTAAGAGTAAAGCAGGAGAAGCAAAAGCCCGAGGGCGAGCAGTTTTCCCTTCACTTGACCTCACCTGAGCTGCCAATCCTGACCCCCTGCCGGCGCGTGCCCAATTCAACGTGCCGCAGAGGCTTTAGACTTGGTTAGGGGATGTGTCCCGGCCGAGCCGGTTGCCGTTTTGAAGCTTTCCGGGGGGTGCAGTCTTCCCGGGGACGACAACCGGGATGAGCATTGGGAGAGTTACGCTTTTGCGTGGACTCTCCGGACTGATGATATGGTTACGATTCTTAAAAGCCTATTGCCACTCTCTAAGAGGGTAAGGGAATGCCTGAGAAAATGTGAAAATAGGGGAGTGTCAGCTTAAACCTCCTCCAAGAGCTTCTTTCTCTTCTCCTCGTACTCCTCCTGGCTTATGACGCCCATGTCGTAGAGCTCCTTCAGCTTCTTGAGCTTCTCAAGGGGGTCCTCCTTCGCCGGTGCCTGGGGGGTGGGCCGATACGCCGGCATCGTCCTCGTCACGAACTCCTTGGGCTTGTTGAGCACCCACGTCTCGCTCGTCAGCCCCTTGTTGACCCCTATGGAGACTGGTTCGATTGCTATAGCGTTGAGGGCGTCTTTTATGGCGTTTATCGCCTTTCTCGCCTCCTCCTTGTTCATCCAGCCGAGCTTCAGCGTTATGTTCTCCTCGCCCTCTATGACGAACTCCGAGGACATTATCCCGAGCTTCACGGTTACCTTTTCGAGCTTTTGATAGGGGATGGCCTTGAGGTCGTACCTCCCCAAGACCTTCTCGTCGAGGTAGATTATCCTCCTGTCGGTTACGAGGAGCCACTTGGGCTTTTCGAGGCTCACCTTCTTCTTTATAGCGAAGAGAACTTTCTCATCCGGCTCAATGTGCCTGACAACTGACTTCGGCAGTTTCGGGTTTTCCTGCACTCCCACGGGTTCCACCCATTGTATCTGGGATGAACCTGTATATCAGGCTTTCTGTTCCGGGCCATGAATTCAACCGATGAGCCTGGAGAAAGCCTTAAGTGCCCTCCGACTTACCGCCTTCAGCAGTTCAGCTTAGGGTGATACCATGGACTTCGATAGAAAGCCCCTCATCGGGATGGTTCACCTCAAACCCCTTCCCGGCTCGTACAGATACGAAGGCGACCTCGATGGGGTCGTTGAAGCAGCCCTCAGGGACGCGAAAACTATTGAGAAAGCGGGCTTCGACGCGGTAATGGTCGAGAACTTCGGCGACGTACCTTTCCCCAAGTACGTTGACAAAACCACCGTCGCCGCTTTCACCGCGGTCGCTAAGGAAATCCGCGGGGAGGTTTCCCTTCCTCTGGGAATAAACGTCCTCAGGAACGACGGCATAGCGGCTTACTCCATAGCCTACGCCGTAAAGGCCGACTTCATAAGGGTGAATGTGCTGAGCGGTGTAGCCTACACTGACCAGGGGGTTATAGAGGGCATCGCCCACGAGTTAGCGAGGCTGAGGAGGCTTCTCCCGAGCAAAATTCAAGTCTTCGCGGATGTTCACGTCAAACACGCCGTCCACTTCTCGGACTTCGAGGATTCCCTGAGGGACACCGTTGAGAGGGGTTTGGCCGATGCGGTAGTTGTAAGCGGAAAGGCCACTGGAAAGCCTGTTGATATCGAAAGGCTCGCCTTAGCGAAGAGGATCGCCCCCGTTCCGGTTTTGGTTGGCTCCGGAACCACTTACGAGAACCTCCCCGAGCTGTGGAAGCACGCGGACGGCTTCATCGTTGGGACGTGGATTAAGCGGAATGGGAAGGTTGAAAACGAAGTTTCTCTGGAGAGGGCAAGGAAACTGGCCAGTTTGGCGATAGATCTTCGGCCTTGAATGAAATTTGTTTTACAAATTTCTCCTCGAATTTTCTTTTCCGAAAGGTTTATTACCCAGAAATGCGTAATTTGTTAAAAAGAATGCGAAACCTGTCCCGCTTTTCTTTTCCGCGAGATGGTTTTGCCGGGATGTGAGTTCATGCCCTTGGAACCCCTCACGGGCTTTAACGTTATCGTCCCGCTCCTCAGGCCCCTCCTGCTCATTGGGGCAGTCGCGGTGTTCTTTCGCCTCGCGAGGTCGGCTCCCGGGGCTTCTAAGGAGGTGAACGTTGTGTTTAAGGGACTGGCTCTGGCTTTGGGCTTCATGCTTCTCCTTGCCCTTTCAGTTTCCGCTACCCAGTATTTGGATCCCTCCCAGCTTCCGGATGGAGCCCCCTATGTGACTAAAGAGGAGGCTGAGTCCCTCGGTTTGACCCTTTCCTCCACCTATGATGAGGGAGGTGGGGGGAGCTCAACATACAAAGTGGTTCAGGTCTTCCACTGCCATCGTCAGGATGGAGAAAGCATTTATTTAGCGGCGACCTATTACACGGATGAGAATGCACCCGGGGAGAGCTTCAAGGGGTTCGTTGAGGATTGGAGAAGGATCCTTCTTTTAGTGGGGCAGGAGGAGGGTCCGACACGCTACTACTGGAATGGCACGAAGGAGGGGTACATAACCTACCACTACAAGCTCAACGAGGGGCAGAACTATGCCGACTTCAGAAAAGTGGGTGCGTGGAGTGGCTCTGACGGCAGTACCGCTACAGAGATCACGCACACCTACGTTGCCGTCGTTGGGCACTACCTGGTCTTCGGTAAGGTGCACTACGTCAAGGAGACTGCCACCTGCGACGTTGAGGGACTCACCCCCGTTCTCCTCAACATATATCTGAGCAGGATACCCAACAGCACTATGAGAATTCCATCTTCTCAAACTACTTCCTCCGGAGGGGGGAGTTCTTCAGGAAAACCCGTCTCGACCACAACCCCCGGAAGGGTCCAGCTCACGATAACAGCCCCGGTTGAGGGGCAGAGGTTCACCTCATCGAGCGGCTTCGGGATGTTCCTGTTCACAGTGAAGGCTAAGGTTTCGGGGAATGCCAAGAACCCCTACGCGGTGATAACATCCCCGGACGGGAGCAGGAGCAAGGCGAGGGTGTACAGCGACGGCACCATTGAAGACCTCGTGATAGCTGAGAACAGCGGCCTGAGCGAACCTCAGAGGGGGACTGTGAAGGTCGAGGTCTACGGAACCGTTAACTCCAAGGAGACGCTTCTCGCGAGCGGGAGCGTTGGGATAATCCTCGCGAACGACGAAGAAAAGCCGGGCGACATGATAGACAACGACGGGGACGGGTTAGTGGACTGCGACGACCCGGACATAGCGACCTGCGACGAGTGCGTTTATCAGAAGAAGCTCGAGTGGGCTGAGTCGATAATGAAGCGTCACATTGACTACCTTGAGAAGGTCAAGAGCCTTCACCCGGCCTACACTTCACTCTACAACGCCTACGAGGACGACCTCAGGGAGATACACGACAGGGACATCAAGGATCCGGACAGGATGGTTGCCGAGATGAACGCCTACATGGATGGAAGGGTCTACGGCCAGCAGAGGATAAGGGCGCTCCTCTCGATATTCGCGAACGACCCCGAGAAGCGCTACCAGCTGAGGCAGATAGCCGAGAAGTACCGCTACGACCCGGTGGAGAGGGACGCCAAGATGGAGAGCTTCATCTACAAGTACGCGAAGGACGAGGCGGAGAAGGCGGCGATAACGAATCTGATTCTGACCGGCGTTCTTCAGCCCCCGAAGTGGCTCGTGGGCGGGCAGTACAGCTCCGGCGGAGTCCTCGACTGGTCGAAGTTCGTCGCCGATAACTTCGAGAAGGTCGGCAACACCGTCAAGCTCAAGGGGGCGGAGAAGGTCAAGTTCTTCACAACCCCGGCAGGGGTCTACATGGTCGCCCTGGACGCGAAGGCCCTCCTCGACCACGCGAACGACCTGAAGAACATGAACCTTCCGAACAACGCCAAGGTCTCGATAATAGTCCTCGACGGGGCCACAAAGATAGGCAAGCTTCTCGACCCGACGGGCTACTTCGGCAACATGGCAGATGCAACCGTTGGGGCCATCATCAACCTCAGGAAGAAGATAGAGGAGCGCAACCAGGGATGGTTCACCTGGAACGGCTACGTCCTCCACGAAACGGCCATTCCGGGGATCTACGAGGATTATGAGACGGGCAAGAAGTTCAAGCGCGTCGGCGGCGGCTGGCTCAACATGAACTTCGTGGAGGTGGGGAACAATGGGTAAACTCACCGCCATTCTGCTGATCCTCCTGATCCTCACGGGCCTCTACGTCTACCACACCAACCCGCAGGTAATACACGATGTGATCCACATAAAGGGCAGCTCGGGTGGAAGTACATCCACCGCGGGCACAGGCACAACGGAAACGCCGAATCAGCCAACGCTGAAACCGGGCTGGAACGACGTTGACGATGACGGAAACCCGGACGTCTACGTCGGAAAGGGTCTCTCGGCTGTGAGTGTCAACGGCAGCTACGTCATAACGCGGGACAGGAACGGCGATGGAATTGTTGATGCCATATACATTGACACAACCGGCGACGGGAACCTCGATACCGCGTACCTCGACAACGACTACAACGGGAAGACCGACACCTGGATAACCGAGCTGAACGGGGTCAAGAGCTACTCGTGGGACATGAGCGGGGACGGTATTCCAGACCTCTACGACACCAACGGCGACGGGAAGGCCGATGCGTGGGATCTGAACAGCGACGGAATCATAGACGAGAGGGACGTTGACTACGACGGGAACCCCGACCTGCACGACTACGACTTCGACGGGGTCTTCGACGAGTTTGAGGGGAACGTTACGGTTTATCCGCCTGAAAACGAGAGCAAAGCGATTTTCACCTGCCCCGACAACAAGGAAGACGCCTACAGGCTTTACGTGCAGGCCTACAACAACGTGACGCAACTCATGGCCGAGAACCAGTCAAGTAAAGAGGCCGTGGAGGCTTACAGTATCTACCTGAAGGCGAGGGAGTGCTACGAGTCCTTCTCGACCTCGACGACCTCCTCACCGAGCCAGGTAACCGGAGCCCTCGGGGAAATTCATAGGGTAACCCTCGACACCAACGGCGCGATGGCGGTCAAGTTCTCGACCGGGGAAGTCAAAGCGGGCTGGAGCAACGGATGGGAGGACGTTGATCTCTCCGCCGAACCCTGGTGCGTTGATTACCCCGCTCTGCTCGGCCACTACGTTGACATTGGCGAGATGAGCATAGAGGACGTTACCGTGGATGACGTCCCTTCCTCGGGCTATCCGAGCGACGAGGTGGGTGGTGAGATAAAGGCCGGCCACGTCTACGTCAACAGGAACGCCGATGGAACCTACACGGTCTTCGCCCTCGTGAGCCACGAGAAGACCTCTGAGTGCTCCCACAGGATAACGATAGCCTACAGGAACGTGGAGGGATGAGTATGGAAAGCTATCTCACGGGCTTTCATATTTTGGGCCCGTTACTGGGCTTTTTCCTGCTTCTCGGGGCAGTACTGGTATTCCTCTTACCCGTGAGGTGGCTCTGGAGGCTCGTCAGGAGGTTGGTATGATGCGTTTTACGGGTTTTATGGCCCATTCCTCTCCTTGGGCATTCTCCTGGGGGTTCACGAACTCAATAAAAGTTTTGAAATCGGAAAGCCATGGGAGATGTAAAAGATGAAAAAGCTCGGTGTCTTCCTTGCATTTTTTCTTGTTGCGGGTCTCTTTCTGCCCCTTGCAAGCTCCTCCAGCGCATGGGAGGTAGTCTACGACGTCCAGCGTGAGAAAACGATGTTCGATAGTGTTTACAACCCGATCTCATTAATCCCTGGGAACGAAGGTGATTACTACCTCCTCGGGAGCCATGGGGCCGGGTTAGCCGTCTTAGTGCACCTCTCGCCGATGGGTGAGGTGCTCTGGATGAAGAACTTCAGCCTCAGCGGGAAGCTCCCCCTGAACCTCCCCTACGGACAGTTTCAGGTCGTACAGGACATCGCAGTTGGGGAAGATGGCGTCTACGTCGTTTTGATGACGAACGGCGTCGTCAACGTCTCGGCCCCGAGCGACTGGATGCCGGGAGATCCCCTCTTCACCCTCGTGAAATTCGACTCCTCCGGAAAAGCCCTCTGGGGGAGGGCCTTCAAGCCCTCAAACGGCGGCTACAGAGGCATCAGGCTTCAGCCAACGGGCGACGGGGTCATCGTAATCGCACCTCTCTACGCCCACATGCACCACAGGAACCCGGACGACCCCTACGACCGCGACGGCATAGCCTCTGCCCTTGACGTTGGGGCGATAAAGTTCGATTCCTCGGGGAACCTTAAGTGGGTTCACATCTACGGCAGGGAGAACTACGACGAGTACGTAAACGCCGTGGGTTTCGATGGGAACGAGGTAGTTGTGGCCTTCTCCTCCCGCTTCGGTGGCCCCGACCTCGGTTTCATGGGTGTGGATCCCGGAACGGGTAGCCTGAGGTGGGTCGAGGAATACAGGCAGGCCATTGA
>WAKU01000058.1 GCA_015523195.1 Thermococcus sp. | reverse complement strand
TTGGAGAGCATAAAGCCGACGCGCCAGCAGGTTGGGCACTTCTGGGGGTCGAGTCCCCACTGTCCGGAGGGGACGCTCACCTCGGCCCCAGTCGCGAAGATCACCCCGTTGAACTCCATGTAAAGAACACCCTGACTCTCTATCAGCTCCTTTATCTGCTTGGCCTCGTCAAGGGTCACGTTGGCAACTTTGACCACTATTAAACTCTGCCCCGTCTCCGGGTCGTGCTGGGCCTCTATCGTTATGTCCTTCACGCCGAAGGTGTTCAGCCTGTTCTGGAGGGAGGTTATTATGCCGTTGACTGTATCGCCGCTTATGGGCTTCTCTGGTTCTGCCACTAACGCAACCCCGCCGCCTATGTCTATTCCATAGGTTAGTCCGTTGGCGGCCAATGCCGCCAGTGAGCCGACAAGGAAGGTGATAAGCAGGAGAACCTTCCAGTTCAAGAGGAGCTTTTTGAGGCTTTTCCTTCTCCTTTTAGCCATTACCTACCCCTCCCGAGCTTTATTGTGAACCTGTGGCTTCCCGAGAGATACCACCTCAGCACACCCGCGTTGAGTATCCATGTGTTCATGAAGTCCGCCAAGAGGCCGAAGATGAGGACGATGCTGATGTTGTCTATTACCTGGGACGTCGAGATGAGCCAGAGAACCGTCAGGGCGCCCAGTGTGGTCGTGCTCATGGCGAACCCAGTTGAAACCGCGCTCAGGTAGGCGTCCTCCATGGTGTCCTCCTTTCTCCTGAGGAGCCTCGTCGTAAGGAGTATGTTGCTGTCTACCGTGTAACCTATGAGCATCAGGAGCGCCGCTATGGTAGCCGTCGTCAGGTCGATTCCGAGGATGGCCATCGTTGCGAGGGCTATCGTCATATCAGAGAAGGCCGAGAAGATTATCGTGCCCGAGGGAACGAGGTCTCTGAAGAACAGCAGCACCACCACGGCCATGCCCAGGAAAGCGTATATCACCGCCTTTATCCCCTGCCTCTGGGCTATCCGGCCGAAGGTCGGATCTACCTTCCTCGGGGTTATGTCCGCGTTGGGGTACTTCTCCTTTATTGCCGATACTATGGAGTCTATGTTGGCGTTGGCGGGTGCGTAGAGTCTTATACCGCTGAGCTTCGTTATTGGATCGGAAAAGCCCTCACCGCGTACCTGAAAGCCAGTCTGGCTCTGGACGTATTTGGCGAGGGAACCGGGGGTTGCGTCAACGTGGTAAACCGTTACCACAACGCCTCCCTTGAGGTCTATCCCCATCCCTGGGGGGTGGACGGCGAGTATCAGGGCCGCCGCCAAAAACACCAACAGGGGGTAGACTATCATCTTCCTGTAGTTCATTCTAATAAGAAAGGACAGCCTCCTCCTTCGCTTCTCGATCGTCATGTCCCTGGGGGGGACGTTTTGAGCCTTCTTTTTCGATGCCATGATCACACCCCGCTGTGCTTTTGAGGACGTTCCTCACAATTCATGCTACCGACATAATAACGCCATCGGGTTTTAAAATTAGTGGTGCCCTGAGGATGGACAGGTTGCAGTCTCGCGGGCTTAAGTTTAAAAGGGGATGGTGGAGAGAGAAGGGGGGTGAGGGCCATGGGGGAGGTAGACACCATCGGGTTCCACTACGTTGTTGAGGCTGCCGGCTGCGATCCCGGTATTTTGGGCGATGCCAACAGGTTGAGGGAGATATTTCTTGAGGCTGCGAGACTCGGGAAGATGGAGGTCAAGATGACGCACTTCTTCAAGTTCTCCCCAACCGGTGTGAGCGGCATGGTAGTCGTTGCCGAGAGCCACCTCTCAATACACACCTGGCCGGAGAGGGGCTACGCCGCGATAGACGTCTACACCTGCGGCACGAAGGCTGACCCCGAGGGTGCCGTTGACTACATCCTCGACAAGATAAAGGCCAAGTACGCCCACGTCTCCGAGATAAAGCGCGGCATCTACGAGGACGACGACACGTACACCCACATGATAATGACATGGGAGGAGGCTCTCAGAAGAAATGGGAAATAGGGTGATTTAGCCCATTCTCTCAAGGAGATCCCTGAGGGCCCTGCGGACGTTCTCTACCTTGGCCTCAAGCTGCCTCTTCTCTTTTTCGAGCTCCTCCTTCTCCCGCCTGAGTCTCTCGCACTCCTCGGCGGGAACTAACTCGCCGCCCTTGGCCAGAACCTCGATGTTCTTGACGAGCTCGTCGAGCTTCCCCTGCTTGATCTGCTCGTAGGTCTCCCTCACGAGCTGGCCCGCCTTGGTCTCGCCCTTGAGGTGCTTCCTTATCGTGGGCTCCGTTCTTCCAAGCTCCTCCGCTATCTCCGGAACTGTCATGCCGGCCTTCTCCCTGGCTATCGCTCCAGCGGCTACTGCCAAGCTGTCAACCCACGTCAGCCTCTCGGTGGGATCCTTTATAAGCTCTATGACCTCTGGCCTAAACAAGGTCGCGAAGAGGAGCACGCTTTCGAGTCTGTGTATCTCCTCCCTCCCGATCGGGTTCAGCGGAACCTCCACCATCTCCACCACCTCCGTTCAGTTTTGTCAGAGCTAGACAACCCCTTTTCTCTTGAGCACCTTGTCCGGGTAGACCACTATCCCCTCCCCTGTTATCTCGAAGGGGTGCCTCCTCATGGAGTGGCTCGTCCCGCGCATCTTCCAGACTATCAGCGAGCGCTTGAGCTCGCCGTCTATCTCGTCGAGGTCGAGGCGGATTATGCCGTCGACGCCGTGTTCAACACCGGGGCCGCCGAAGCCGCGCTCGCCGACGCTTATCTGGCTGACGAAGATGCTCGTAATCCCCAACCCGGCCAAGACCCTCTTCAGCTGCATAACTATGCCCCTCGCGAGGGCCGGTTTGTTGATGTAGAGCGTTGTAACCGAGTCAATGACAACGCGCTTGGCGTTGATGTCCTTGATGGCCGCCCTCAGGACGTCTACGAACTCCCTGACGTCGGTGAGGTCGTGGACTATGTACCTCTCGTACTCCCTGCTCTTACCTATTCCGGCTGTGAACGCGTCAACCATCGCGAACAATCCTTCATCCTCGTACTTCCTGACGTCCCAGCCGAACCCGGCCATGTTCCCCCTCACCTGGACGGGGTGCTCCTCCAAGGCCACGTAAACCCCGGGTTCGCCCATCTGAAGTCCGTTCCAGAGGAACTGCTGGCTGAAGATGGTCTTTCCAGTACCGGGGCCGCCGCTGAGCAAAACGACGTTCCTCTCCGGGATCCCTCCGTGGAGTATCTCGTCCATACCTGGGATGCCCGTCTTAACCCTCTTGGCCATGAGCGTCACCTCCTTTAGTTACCTCTTGTAACTATTGAGTTCTATCCCCCAACCCCTTAAAAAGGTTACGTCGGGTAAGAAAAGTCAGCGCTTCCTCCTGAGGAGTTCCCCGATGTCGGTGACGTTGAGGATGAACTTTTTCCCGCTTTCCGGGTTTATTCTGCCTATGCCGAGGATCACGCCGTTCTCGTCGTAGATTACGAGCTTCTTCGTCCCCCGCCAGTTGTAAGAGCGCACGCCGCTCCTTGGGACGTCCTTTCCTGTGGTGAAGAGGAAGCCCGCCTTTGGAGTTAGGACGGCGTAGTTCCTCTCAACCTCAACGAAGTAGAAGAACTCGACGTTGGGATAGAACTTCTCGACGAGGTTGTCCACCTTTATCGTGCCCACGAAGGTTCCGTAGGCGTAGGGCTTGAGCTTGAGTCCCTCTATCTCCCTCCACACCCTATCGTTCACCGCGTAGACGTCTCTGAACTGACCCTCAACGACGGCGAAGGTGCCCTGCCTCAGCTCGCCGTACTTCTCGGCCTCCCGGAGTATCAGCTCGTACTCCCATGCCGATGCCCTTCGGTACCTCAGCCCATCCATCCGCCCAAGTTCGGTGGGGGACTTAAAAGCTTAGCCCTGCGAAAGGTTTAATACCTGAGGGGCCAACTTCAATTATGCACATAGTTTCCAAGGGCTACTTCGTGAGGGACCTGATAGTTTTGATCCTCTCGCTCATGATAGTCGCCCTCCTCCTTCTGATGGAGAAGAACACCAAGAGGAACCTCCGCTTCAGGTACTTCATCCGCGTCTTCAATTCACTTTTAGGGGCTTTTATCCTCGTGGCCCTCGCCCAGGTGATAGGGGTTCTCCTGAGGACGGACGTCCTGTACGGGAACGCTGCTTTTTCGGTGGCCCGTTCCGTTCTCCTAACCTTTGGGGCGTTTTTTCTCTTCATTTCCTCGATCCTGCTCTACATCCCCTTCGCCAAGAACAGGTACTCCATAGTACCAATCGCCGTTGAGCCTACTGAGAAGTTCTCCTACGGGGGCTACTTTGGGGACAGGGAAACCGCTTACAGGCTCTTCATTGAGCTGACCAAGGGACAGAGGATCCCCGGCCTCGCCGTGACGAGGGATCCCCCGGACGTATTCAGGAGGAGGCTCGGCCTCAAGCTCGTGCCCGTGATATGGGTCTCCAAGGTTAACCATGAGGACGCGATCGAGCCCACGAAGCTTGCACCCCTGTGGGACAACATCAGGAGGTTCTTTGAGGAGACCAACATGGACAAGGTCGTTCTTGTAGACTGCCTTGAGTACCTGATACTCGAAAACGGAGATAAAGCCGTCCTCAAGCTCATAATGAACCTCAAGGACATAGCCTCCATGAACAGGGGGATGCTCATCGTTGTGGCCGATGGGGAGGCGGTGGACGAGAAGACCATGGGGCTTCTCTCGTCGGAGCTGAGGCCCGTGAGGGAGCTTGAAGGGTACCTCAAGTGAGGCGCTCTATTTAAGAAGCCCCAATAGACCGTCAACGTCAGTTCTCTCAAGCTCCCTCTCGAACTCGACGCCGAGTTCGGCTATCTCCTCCGGCGTTATCGTCGTTTCAGGCTCCTCCGCGTTTACCCCCGGGCAGCTCTCGTCGTAGTAGAGCCACAGCGTTTGACCCCTGTAGTTGAAAGGCTTCTCTCCTTCAACCCCGAGGGGTCTCTTAGAGACCATGAAAGGATATATCCTGCATATCGCTGGCCTAACGGCGTGAACCCTGCACTTTCCGGTTTCCGGGTCGTGGAAGACGCAGCCGAGATCCCACTCCCTAACGCTGAGGACGAAGCGGACCTTGCCTCCCTCTATGGAGATCGTGAGGAACTCCTCGGGGTCTTCCCCAGCTCTCACAAGCCTCTCTATGTCCTTTAAGGTCAGGTAGACGTGTCTCCCCCTGCAGCAGTCGAGGCAGTAAAGGCATCTGAAGGAAACCGGCTCCGTGAAGGGCCTCGGTTTGAAGCGCATCCCTCTTCCTCCAGCTTAAAAGTTCTTCCCCTTTCGGGCCAGAGCCCTTACCCCATAAAAGGCTTTCGAAGTCGGCAGAAGTTTTAAAACGTTCCCCGCGAGATATTGCAGGGGATTTCCTTGATAGCCCTCATCTCGTTGATCCTCGTCATAACGCTCTCGATGGCAATCGTGAGGGTGGGGGCTATAGCCCTCGAAATGACGGGCCTCTCAAAGGACATCGCCTCGTTCCAGGCCCAGTCCGCCTTCTCCGGTGCGGGATTCACGACGAGCGAGAGCGAGTACGTTGTCTCCCACCCCGTCAGGAGGAAGATAATCAGGGTTCTGATCTTCTTGGGGAGCGCGGGAATTACCTCCGCCATAGCCACCCTCGTCCTGACCTTCGCAGGAAGGAGCAGGAACGAGGCCATAACATCAATCTCAATCCTCGTCCTGAGCTTACTCCTCCTCTACCTCATCTTCACATCCAAGAGGGCTGAGCGCTGGATGAGGCGCTGGATAAAGCGCTTTTTGGCTAAAGCCTTCCCTCAACTGAGGGTTTACGACTACAGCCAGCTCTTGGGCATAACAAAGGGCTATTCCATCTCCCAGATAAAGGTAAGGAGGAGGAGCTGGCTGGCGAACAAGAGCCTTAAGGAGCTGAAGCTTGATAAGGAAGGGATCCTCGTGCTCGGAATATACAGGAAGACGGAGAAAGGAGAGATCTACGTCGGTGCGCCGACCGGCGAGACCGTAGTCCTTCCCGGCGATCTGCTCATCTGCTACGGCCCAGAGGAGGCGTTGGTAAGGCTCTCGAAGAGGCTCAAGGGAAGCAAAGGGGACATGGAGCATGAAAAGGCCGTAAAGGAAGCCGAGATGAAGAGACTCCAGGAGGAGATGATGACGGCTTAAGTGTTGAGGTGCGCGTCAAAGCCCCCTCCCTTTTTGTAGTCTGCGTAACTTTTATCGAGCCTTTTCGCGACGTAGGGACCGTTTTTCCTGTAGCCGAACCTGCGGTAGTACTCCCTTACACCAACACCGCTTATTACGAGCATCTTCTTGACCTCGAACTCTTCGCGAGCTATCCTCTCGGCCTCGCTCAAGAGCTCCCTGCCGTAGCCGCGGTGCTGCCACTCGTACTTCGGTTTCCCACCTATTGGCACGAGGGGGCCGTAAACGTGGAGCTCCCTGACTATTGCCGAGGGACAGCAGTTTATCTCCTTCCTGTGGGCTTTCTCGCTCGGAATCCTCAACCTTAAGAAGCCTATGAGGACGTCGTTTTTCACGTCTTCAAAGCTGAGGAAGATTTCTTTTCCTCCAGCGGCTTCATAATCCTCGCGGAGGAGCTCTATGTGCTCCACCTCGGGTTCAACCCCAAACTTCTGCATCTGGTGGCCGACTTCCCTAAACCTTATCTCCCTCGGCCTTATACCGCGCTTAACCAGCTCGTTGAAGACCAACTGACCGAGGTTCGAGTGCTTAACTCCAGCTACTATGAGCTTCGCCGGAATGTCGCGCTGGATTCTCATAACGCGAACCCACTTGGGGAAGTGTTTGTAGGCCTCAACGAGCAGCTCAACTGCTTCCTCGGTAGTGTAAGGCCTGTATTTCCCAGCCCTGTACCACGCGTAGAGAGGGGCATCTGCAGTGACGAGGGTAGGGTATATCTTGAGCATATCCGGCCTGAAGCGGGAATCCTCGAATATAGTCCTGAAGGTGTACAGATCCCTCTCGAAGTTGCTCCCCGGCAAACCGGGCATTATGTGGTAGTTGATTTTAAGACCAGCGTCCCTCAAAAGCTGTGTGGCCTTAACTATCTCCTCAACTCCGTGGCCCCTTTTAGTTCTCTCGTGGATGAAGTTGAAAATCGTTTGAACGCCGAGCTCAACCCTTGTGGTTCCAAAGCGGAGCATCCTGTCTATCTGCCTCTCGAAGGCCCAGTCTGGTCTCGTCTCAATAGTTAAGCCGACCATCCTGACCTTGGCCTTCTCGTTCTTCCTCTGCTCGTCTTCGAGATAGTGGTAGGGCTTCCTGTGCGTTTTGAGCCAGGCTTCCTCAAACTTGGGATCGTCCCCCAAAACGGACTTATCCCCCTTGACTATCAGCCTGACAAGTTTGTCCTCAAGGTTCTCGATGTCCTTGAAGTGTGGAAAGTCGTTCATCGCCTTGAAGGCCTCTTTGACGTACCACTCCTGGTAATCGAGGTCAACCGCGGGAAAGGTTCCCCCCTGGATTATGGCCTCGACCTTGTCAACGTCGTGGCCTATGTCGGTGAGCTGTTTAAGGCGGCGCATCATGATGATGTAGGGATGATAGGCGCTCTGGACGGCCCTTAGCGCGGAGGGTTCCTTTCCAGTGTAGCTCTGGGGAGAACCGACGCTCGGCCCGCCGGGACAGTAGATGCACCTGCCGTGCGGACAGGGAAAGGGCTTCGTCATCATAGCAACTACCGCGACTCCGCTTATCGTCCTCGTCGGCTTTCTCTTTAGGAGCTCCCTAAAGCGCTCGCGCTCCTCCGCAGGAATGGCCTTTAGGATGTCGGAGTTGCCCGGTATCTTGGAGAGGTGATACTTCCTGGAGACGGCTATCTTGTAGCGGTTGAGCTCCTCTCTGTCCTTTATCTCACCGGCTAAGACAGCTCTCGCTATCTCCTCAACGGCCTTCTCAAACTTGCCCATCCCAACACCTCTTGACACCTCTAAGGTGCGGTTTTAAAGGCTTTGCCGGGCGGGAAAAGCTTATATTCACTTAGTGAATAATTCAGTTGGTGAATACAATGCGCTTCGTGGACAGGGAGCGGGAGATGGAGGTACTCAAGAAAGCCCGTGAGCGCTCCTGGAAAAAGCTGTACACGGTGGCAATCTACGGTCTCAGGAGAGTAGGGAAAACGAGGCTCCTGCGCGAATTTTTGGGTGGGAGCGACCTCTACTTCTTTGTCAACAGGGGAAAGAGCTCTACCTCACTCCTCAGGGAGTACTCAGAGATACTGAGAGAGAAGGGCATCATCTCAAAGAGGGAGGAACTAAAGGGCTGGGACGACTTTTTCGAAGTCCTGTTCGAGCGCTTTGAGGGGGCGGTAGCTTTCGACGAGTTCCAAGACTTTCGCTTCGTCGAGCCGGCTGTTTACTCGACCCTTCAAAAACTCATAGACGAGAACGAAGAAAGGCCTATACTTATGATATTCACAGGCTCGACTATAGGACTGGTCGAGAAGCTCTTCAGGGACTCAAAGGAACCCCTCTATGGGAGGATAAAACGGGAACTGCACCTCCAGCCCCTCGACATCAGGGAGAGCTACGAGATGGCAAGGGAAGTCGGAATAAGGGAGCTTGACGACTTCATGGTTCTCTACTCCGTCTTTGGGGGCTTTCCCCGCTACTGGGTGGCGGTTGAAGACGAGGGCATGGAAGGCGAAAGCGCCGAGAGAATCGTTGAGGAGCTGGTCTTCTCATACTCAGCCCCGCTGGAGGAGGAAGTGCCGAGAATACTGTCCCTTGAGTTCGGAAAGCGTTCCGGCGTCTACTACGACATCCTTGAGGCCATAGCCAATGGAGCAACTTCACCGAGCGAGATAGCTGGCTACCTGAACAGAAAGGAGACCTCAATAACGAGACAGCTCCACGAGCTCGTGAACTACTTCAAGCTGGTTGGCTACGACAGTGCAGTTCTGGGGAAGGGGAACGTCCTCTACATCAGACACCCGCTCCTCAACTTCTGGTTCCGCTTCGTGCACCCGAGGCTGAGCGAGTACGAGGTGGACAGGGAGAGGCTGTGGGAGGACGTCAAGAGCAACCTTTCCGACTACGTTGGAAAAAGGTTCGACTTCATCTGCCGGGAGATTCTAAGGCTCGCGGGAGACCACCTTCCATTCAGGCCGGCCGTCATCGGAAGGGGCTGGGGCTATTACCGTGAGAGCGGGGAGAGAAGGGTCTACGAGATTGACCTCGTAGCCCTCGACGCTGAAAGGAAAAAAGCACTCTTTGGGGAGTGCAAATGGAGAAAGCGGGCGCAGAACGGGGAGAAGCTCCTTAAAGAACTGAAGGAGAAGGCGGAATTAACGGGCTGGAAGGGTGAAGTTCACTACCTCATCATCGCGAGAAAGCTCAAGAACATGCCGGAAAACGTTATAGCCCTTGATGAAGAGGGAATCAAAAACCTGCTGGAGGGTGAGAAATGAACCGCGACGAGTTAGTTGCCTTCCTCGACGATTACCTCCAAGTTTCGGCCTATCCGGACAAGTCCAGCAACGGTCTGCAGGTTGAAGGGAAGCCTGAAGTCGAGCGCGTTGCCTTCGCCGTTGATACAACGCTGAAAACCATCGAGCGTGCCGCAAAAGGAAAAGCCGACATGCTCGTCGTTCACCACGGCATGATATGGGGCGGGCTGAGCTACGTAACCGGGATACACTACAGGCGTTTAAAGGCCCTCTTCGAGAGCGGCCTGAACCTCTACGCGGCGCATTTACCGCTCGATGCCCATCCAGAGGTCGGGAACAACGTTGGGCTTTTGAAGCTCCTCGACCTTGAGCCAAAAGGGCCTTTCGGGGAGTACAGGGGGCTCTCCATAGGCTTCTGGGGTGAGTTCGAGGAGAGCCAGCCGATCGAGAAGGTCGCGCAGATAATAGCTGAGAAGCTCGATACAACCGTTAAGACCTACGAGTTCGGGAAGCGCGAGATTAAAACCGTTGGAGCGGTCAGCGGGGCCGGGGCGTTCGCCCTTGAGGAGGCGTGGAGGAAGGGGATTGACCTGCTCATAACCGGTGAGTTCGGCCACGCAGATTACCTGACGGCGATGGATCTTCCGCAGAGCGTTTTAGTTGCCGGCCACTACAAGACGGAGACGCTGGGCGTCAAAGCGCTGATGGAGCTTTTAAGGGAGAAGTTCAGCCTGGAGGTCTTCTTCATAGACGAGCCGACGGGCCTTTAACCTTTTTTCATGGGGTTACCGAAGGGGTCTATGAGGCCGGCCCGTATGAGGGATGAGCTTATCTTGGGCCCTATCCTGCTCTTTATGAGTTTTATGGTGATTACATCGAGTTCCGGGAGGTTCTTCTCCCTCCTGGCCCTGTTAACTATTAGGGCCCCTTTGTAAGTCTCCTCGCTTACAACGATGGCCTCCAGGCTTTTTATCCTGTCCGTGAAACCTATGGCGTTGTGGATCTTTATAACGCGGTAGTTGGAGTAGTTGTTGACCTCGAAGAACTTGAGAAGATCCCGCAGGCGAAGCCCGTAGGGGAGGATTTTCTCCGCGTAGGGCTTGTTGAGTATCATCTCGTCCGAAGTCAGGCCGACGTAGACGTACTCCCCAATCTCAAAGGCCTTTCTCAGCAGAGCCTTGTGGCCGAGGTGGAGCCTGTCGAAGGTTCCCCCGACGACGACCTTTCGGTAGGGCCTCCCCATGGCGGACCCTCACAGGGGTTCAAACTCCCTCAGTATAAGCGCCTTCTGCCTATCGTCGAGGGTGCCCTCCTCCACGAACATTACGAGGGCGTTTCCACTGGCAACGACGTGATCCTTGAGGTTCACCAGGAATTTGAAAACCGCAGGGAAGTCGTTGTAGAGTAGGAGGTACTCTATGCAGTCCAGGACGATTATAGCCCTTTCCTTCCCCTTGATGAACTTTATGGCATGATCCTGGATGACGTGCAGGTGCGTTGGTGGGATCCCCTTATCGGTGGCCTGGGTTACCCAAACCACGCCCACGAACTCTCCCAGTCCCTGGTACAGGTAGGGGTTCCTCGTGAACACCAGCGCGGGGACCTTAAGCGACCTTATGAGGTCTATGACCTCGAATATCTTCCCCCGGGAGCCCATGACGACGAAGGCCCCCTTGAGCTTCTCAGACTCCTTCATGCTTTTTTGGGACTCCTTAACCTCTGGGATGTAGGAACGCTCCACGATGAGGACGTACAGAACGGTGGTGTATATGACCCCGATTATTGATATCGAATAGCAGACCGCGTAGATAACCTCGGCGTGGGGTATCACAACGAAGTCGTTTATGAGATCGATCGTCCTTCCAAGAACCCCGAAGAATATGAACAGGGCAGTGAAACGGACGAAAGTCCTGAGTTCGGCGGCGTAGCGGTTCCACCTCTTGAGGAAGAAGTACCACACGTAAACGAGTGCCGTCAAGACGGCGACATCGTAGACCAGCTGATAGAGGGGCACTATCAATTCCATCGAGGCCACCTTAACCCCACGTTACTTTAACCTCATCGGTGCGGAACTTCTGTTTCACTACGGTCTCCTCAATCTTAAACCTTACGCCCCCGAGGTACATCCTTAAGCCCGTGTAGGCTATCATCGCCCCGTTGTCCCTGCAGAGGTCGTAGGGCGGGACGAAGAACTCTATTCCCCTGTCCTCCGTCATTATCCTGAGCATCTCGCGGAGCCTGTTGTTTGCCGCAACGCCCCCGACGAGCACGACCTCTTCCTTGCCGGTGTGGGCAACGGCCCGCTCCGTGACCTCCACCAGGGCAGCGAAAGCGGTCTCCTGGAATGAATAGGCTAAGTCCTCGACGCGGTACTTTCCGGTGCGGTACTTCCTCACAGCCTCGGTCAGAACCCCTGAGAAGCTGAGGTCCATCCCCTTGACCGCGTAGGGGAGTTCGATGTACCTCGTCCCCTTCTTGGCGAGCTGCTCTATCTTCGGCCCGCCCGGAAAACCGAGGCCGAGTTCCCTCGCGAAGGTGTCTATGGCGTTCCCTATGCCTATGTCGAGCGTTTCCCCGAAGACGCGGTAGCGGCCGCCCTCCAAAGCGAGAACCTGCGTGTTGCCGCCGCTCACGTAGAGGCCGACCGGATCCTTAACCCCGAACATCTTGGTGATCTCGACGTGGGCTATGCAGTGGTTCACCCCGACTATCGGCTTGCCGTACCTTATGGCCAAGGCCCTCGCGGCTGTGGCGACAACGCGGAGGCATGGACCGAGACCCGGCCCCTGGGAGAACGCCACGATATCTATCTCGTCCATGCCCACGCCGGCCTCTTCAAGGGCCTTCCTGAGGAGGGGCTTCAAAAGCTTGGCGTGGTGCTCCGCGGCCTCCTTGGGGTGTATGCCGCCCTTCTCGGTAGTAAGGGTGTCAAACACGTTGGCGAGAACCTTCCTCTCTGTGACGATGCCTATGCCGAGTGTGTGCGCGGTTCCCTCTATACCCAGCGCTATCATACAAACGGCTGATGGCAGGCCCGGTTAAAAAGGTTTGGGGCTGAAATAATTATAAGGATGGACAGGAAGGGAAAGCTGGGAATGCCTTTTGAGCATTCCCCAGTGGGTGTGAAGGGGATGAAAGCAATAGGCGTCATCAGGTATTCAAGGGGAGAATCCCTCAGCAGGGAGGAGTTCGAGGAGCTCCTGAGAAGTGCGGGCTACGATGTTTTAGCCGTGGTGGAACAGAGGCGGGAGGAGCACCCCGGCTACAACATAGGGAGGGGAAAGCTTGAAGAGCTTAAGGAGCTTGTGATGGAGCTCGGGCCGGATAGGGTGGTCTTCGCCAACAGGCTCACACCAAGTCAGGCCTACAACCTCTGGAAGGAGCTCAGGGTTGACGTGATAGACAGATGGCAGCTGGTCCTTGAGATATTTGAGAAGAGGGCGCACTCTAAGGAGGCGAAGCTTCAGGTCGAGCTCGCTTCCCTGCACTACGAGATCCCCTTCGTCAAGGAGGCCATAAGGAGGATACGCCTCGGGGACAGGGCGGGCTTCAAGGGTATGGGCGAGTATCAGACCAGGCAGTACCTCAGGCACGTCCGCAGGAGGATGGGAAGGATAAGGAAGAGGCTTGAGAAGATAAGGGAGGACAGGGAGATAAGGAGGAAGAGGAGGGAGGAGCTGGGGTTCCTGCTCGTCGCGCTCGCGGGCTACACGAACGCGGGAAAGTCCACCCTCCTCAACGCCCTCACCGGAGAAGGACTCGAAGCCGGGAACCAGATGTTCACAACGCTCGACACAACGACGAGGCGCTTCGGCCTCGGGCGCAGGAGGGTCTTGGTTACAGATACGGTTGGGTTCATAGACAACCTTCCCCCCTTCATAGTCGAGGCCTTCCACTCAACGCTTGAGGAGATAGTCAGGGCGGACGTTGTTCTGCTCGTTCTCGATGCGAGCGAACCGTGGGGGGAAGTTAGGAGGAAGCTCCTCGCCTCCCTGAGGATTCTAAAGGAGTTGAAGGCCCTTCAAAAGCCCACCCTCATAGTGATGAACAAGGTTGACCTCTTGGGAAGGGAGGAGGCCGAGGAGAAAAGGCGCAGGGTGGTTGAGCTATGCGAGCTCTACGCCCCGAGCGTGAGGGGTGTTGTCACGGCATCGGCAAAGGAGGGGGAGCTGGAAGGGCTCTACAGAGCCCTTGAGGGCCTGATACCTCACCTTCCAAAATACCGGCCCCTTGAGGTAGTCGTGCCCAACGGGACGGATCCTGCGAGGGTTGTCAGCTTCATCGAGTCCGTGGGGGAGGTTTTAGGCGTGGACTACTCGGGTCCTGTCAGGGTGAAGGCCCTCCTCCCCTTCGGGGCACTGAAGGAGCTGGGGAAGTTCGGCATCAAGGTCGAGGCCCTAAACGAGGCCGACCACGGCGAAGAGCCGGTAAACGATGAATGAGATGATTATGGCTATTGTCGGGGTGGCCACCCAGCCGAAGAGGATGTCCCAGATTACCT
>WAKU01000057.1 GCA_015523195.1 Thermococcus sp. | reverse complement strand
TTCTTTGAGGAAAAAGTGTTCAGGGAGCTCCTCTGGGATGGAAACTACAAGCTCTCCCTGGCCCTGAAGGCTCTCGCCTTTGAGCTGCTCGATGAGTCGAAGAGGAGGGAAGACGAGGGGCTCAGGCTCCTCTCCAAGAGGGTCTTTGACTCGGGCGTTAGAGTTGGGTGGGAGGGCTCCCGGCTTTAGCGCGCCCCTTGTTTGGAAAAGTTTTTGAAGGCGGATGGGGAGTGGGGCACATGCGGGTTGCCGTCATCACCGATGACGTCAGGGTCTACTACATGGTCGTGAAGGCCCTCAAGGCCCAGGGCATAGGCTTCTACAGCCTGAGGCCGGGGGAGGAGATCCCCTTCGATGTGGAGGCAGTTGTCACGGACGAAAGAACCGCACGGAACTTGGATTTTCCGGTCAAGATCGTGGCCCTGGATGAGGGCTTCATAGACGAACTCCTCGCGAGGCTTGAGGGCAGGGAGCGCTTTAAGAGGGTCTGCATAGCGATAGACCCGGGTGAAAGGCCCGGCGTGAGCGTCATCGCCGACAACAGGGTCGTTGAGGTTCACAGGATGAGGAACCCCAGGGACGTTGACCTGATCTTAGAGCTCCTCGAAAGGTACCCATCCGCCCTGATAAAGATAGGCCACGGGGCGAAGAGGTACAGGACGCTGACCTTAAAGGCCCTTGGTGCCGTTTTGGGCTACGATTACCGGGTCGTTCTTGTCAACGAGGCAAGGACGAGCCCGAAGGTTGGAAACACCGATTCACCCGGGCTGAGGGACATAGTGGCCGCCATAAACATAGGCCTCAGGGAGGGCAGGGAGTACTCGATCAGGGAGCTCCTCAACGTTAAGGAGCCCACCAAGCGCGAGCTTGAGTACATAAAGCGCAGGAGCAGGGAGCTGAGTGGCAACATAACGATATCATCAAGCTTAGCGAGGGAGGTCGCCCTCGGGAACATGACGATTGAGGAGGCCATAGAGAGACAGAAGAAAGCCCGGGGAAAACGGTGAGGTTTTATACCCCTTTGAACAAGTTCTGAGCGTGAGGTGGTGAAGGTGATATTCAACCGTGAGGAACAGGTCGATGAGATAAAGCTCCGCGTTGCGGAAGCCCTCAAGATGGACGTTGGGAGGGGCATAGTCCGCTTTGATCGCGCTTACCAGAGGAAGCTCGGGGTCAGCACGGGGGACATCGTCGAGCTCGTGGGAACCCGCTCAACTGCAGCTATAGTCGCGAACGCCCACCCCGATGACAGGGGGCTCGACATAATCAGAATGGACGGCTACATAAGGAAGAACGCCGGGGTGAGCATAGGCGACTACGTGACGATAAGGAAGGCGGAAGTTAAGGAGGCCAAGAAGGTAGTGCTCGCGCCGGCCCAGAAGGGCGTCATCCTCCAGATACCGGGGGAGATGGTGAAGCAGAACCTCCTCGGGAGGCCGGTTGCAAAGGGTGACATAGTCGTGGCGAGCAGCCGCTCCGAGAGCTACTACGGCGGGAGCCCCCTCGACGACCTGATCAGGGGCATCTTTGAGGCGATGCCGCTGGCCTTCGGTGAGCTCAAGTTCGTTGTTGTGAACACCGTCCCAAAGGGCGTAGTCCAGATAAGCTACAACACCGAGATAGAGGTTCTGCCCCAGTCCGTCGAGGTCATGGAGGAGTCGATCCCTGAGGTCACCTACGAGGACATAGGTGGCTTAGAGGACGCGATCCAGAAGATAAGGGAGATGGTCGAGCTTCCGCTCAAGCACCCGGAGCTCTTCGAGCGCCTTGGAATAGAACCGCCGAAGGGAGTCCTCCTCTATGGCCCGCCCGGGACCGGTAAGACGCTCCTCGCGAAGGCGGTCGCGAACGAGGCCAACGCGCACTTCATAGCCATAAACGGGCCTGAAATAATGAGCAAATTCTACGGGGAGAGCGAAGAACGCTTGAGGGACATATTCAAGGAAGCTGAGGAGAACGCGCCGAGCATAATCTTCATAGACGAGATAGACGCGATAGCCCCCAAGAGGGAGGAGGTTGTGGGGGAGGTCGAGAAGCGCGTCGTCTCGCAACTGCTCACCCTGATGGACGGCCTCAAGAGCAGGGGGAAGGTCATCGTGATAGCTGCAACCAACAGGCCGGACGCCCTTGATCCTGCCTTGAGGAGGCCCGGCAGGTTCGACAGGGAGATTGAAGTTGGGGTTCCCGACAAGAACGGCAGGTTTGAGATCCTCCAGATACACACGAGGGGGATGCCGCTCGAACCGGAGTTCGAGAAGGAGGAGGTTCTCCAGGTACTGGACGAGATGAAGGACCGCCTCCACATTGACCCGGCGGATTTCTCCAGGCTGAAGCTCCAGATTGAGAAGGCCTCCGAGCCCGAGGAGGTAAAGTCCATCCTGAAGGATTACGGGGAGGCCTACTCGGAGGTTAAGGGCAGGCTCATAACCCGGATGTTAGAGAGGATAGCAAACAGAACCCACGGTTTCGTTGGTGCAGATTTAGCAGCCCTCGCGAGGGAGGCGGCGATGGTCGTCCTCAGGAGGCTCATCAGGGAAGGAAAGGTGAGCCCGGAGCACGAGAGGATACCCCCTGAGGTTCTCCAGGAGCTCAGGGTGAGGGAGGAGGACTTCTACGAGGCTTTGAAGATGGTCGAGCCTTCAGCACTAAGAGAAGTCCTGATCGAAGTCCCAAACGTCCACTGGGACGACATAGGAGGCTTAGAAAACGTCAAACAAGAACTCCGCGAAGCAGTAGAATGGCCCCTGAAATACCCGAAGGCCTTTGAGAGGCTCGGCATAACCCCACCCAAGGGAATACTCCTCTACGGCCCGCCGGGAACTGGAAAAACGCTCCTCGCGAAGGCAGTCGCGAACGAGAGCGAGGCCAACTTCATAGCCATCCGCGGGCCCGAAGTGCTGAGCAAGTGGGTCGGGGAAACCGAGAAGAGAATCCGCGAGATCTTCAGGAAGGCCCGTCAGGCGGCCCCAACGGTCGTCTTCATAGACGAGATAGACGCGATAGCCCCTGCGAGGGGGAGCTACGAGGGTTCAAAGTACATAGACACCCTCATCAATCAGCTCCTTACCGAGATGGATGGTATTCAGGAGAACAGTGGTGTTGTGGTGATTGGTGCTACGAACAGGCCGGACATCATAGACCCAGCACTCCTCAGGCCGGGCAGGTTCGACAGGTTGATACTCGTTCCTGCTCCTGACGAGAAGGCGAGGCTTGAGATATTCAAGGTGCACACTAAGAGGGTTCCTCTCTCGGCTGACGTTGATTTGAAGGAGCTCGCCAAGAGGACTGAGGGTTACAGCGGCGCTGACATAGAAGCGCTCGTCAGAGAAGCGGCACTGATCGCGTTGAGGAGGGCGGCCGCGGCCTCTAAGGAGGCCTTTGAAAAGCAGAGCGAGGAGTTCCTTGAGGGCCTGAAGGTCTCGAAGAGGGACTTCGAGCTCGCGATGAAGAAGATCAGGCCGAGCATAACCCCTTACATGCTCGACTACTACCGGAACTTTGAGGAGAGCAGGAAGCAGGTGAGGGGAGGGGAGAGGAAGGGGGTCGACTACTACACCTTCTGACCATCCCCTTTGAAGCCATGCGGAATGCGAAATCTTTAAATACCCTTTGCCCAATGGCCATTGTGGTTTTTCTGTTCTAACACAGACAGTCAGGGGTGTTACGGTTGAGAGGAGAGCCAACGGCAACGAAGGGCACGACCATCGTTGGTATCGTGTGTAAGGGCGGAACCGTGCTGGCAGCCGATACGAGGGCCACGCTCGGGAGCATGGTAACGTCCGAGCGGGTTACCAAGGTCTTTCAGGTGGACGATCACTTGGCGGTGGCCGGCGCGGGGCTCGTCGGCGACATACTCGGCCTGGTTAAGGTTCTGAGGGCCGAGGCAAGACTTTACAGGGCGAAGGTTGGAAGGGAGATGTCGGTGAAGGCGCTTGCCACACTGCTCTCCAACATACTCCACGAGGGCAGGGGCTACGCCTACTTCGCGTGGTTCCTCGTTGGCGGCTACGACTCAAAGCCGGCCCTCTACTCGATAGACGCCGCCGGCGGGCTCACGGAGGAGAGGTACGTGGCGGCAGGTTCTGGAATGGAGTTCGCCCTTGCCGTTCTCGAAGAGAACTTCTCCGAGGGCATGGGACTGGACGATGCCGTGAAGCTCGCAGCGAGGGCCCTGAAGGCGGCCATAAAGAGGGACGTCTTCACGGGTGGGAAGATAACTCTCGTTACCATCACAGAGGATGGATATCGTGAGATGAAGGGCGAGGAAGTCGAGGCCCTTCTCCAGTGAGGTGGTGATCTTGATCAGGAGGGAGACCTTCGTTGAGGACATACTGCGGGACATAAGGGCAGTTATAGAACAGATAGTGCCGAAAGAAGCCAAGGTCACCGAGGTCGAGTTCGAGGGGCCCGAGCTCGTCATATACGTCAAGAACCCCGAGGCGATAATGAGGGACGGGGACCTAATAAGGAACCTTGCCAAGATACTTAAAAAGCGCATAAGCGTGAGGCCCGACCCGGAGATACTGATTCCCCCGGAGAAGGCCGAGGAAATGATAAAACAGCTCGTTCCCCCAGAGGCGGAGATAACGAATATCAGCTTCGACCCCTCCGTTGGGGAGGTCATAATAGAGGCGAGGAAGCCGGGCCTCGTGATAGGGAAGAACGGCGAGACCCTGCGCACCATAACTCAGAAGGTTCACTGGGCCCCCAAGGCGGTTCGCACGCCTCCGATACAGAGCCAGACCATCTACTCGATAAGGGGCATACTGCAGGCTGAGGCCAGGGACAGGAGGAAGTTCCTGAGGCAGGTGGGCAGGACCATATACCGGAAGCCAGAGTACAAGAGCAGGTGGATAAGGATAACGGGCCTTGGAGGCTTCAGGGAGGTTGGAAGGAGCGCCCTGCTCGTTCAAACGGACGAGAGCTACGTCCTCGTTGACTTCGGCGTTAACATAGCGGCCGCGAGGGATCCGCTCAAGGCATACCCCCACTTCGATGCCCCCGAGTTCCGCTACGTCTTAGACGAAGGGCTTCTCGATGCGATAATAATCACCCACGCGCACCTCGACCACAGCGGCATGCTGCCTTATCTCTTCCGCTACAAGCTCTTCGACGGGCCGATATACACTACGCCGCCCACGAGGGATCTCATGACCCTCCTCCAGCAGGACTTCATCGAGATACAGCACATGAACGGCATCGAGCCCCTCTACCGTCCGAGGGACATAAAGGAGGTCATAAAGCACACAATAACCCTTGATTACGGTGAGGTAAGGGACATCGCCCCCGATATAAGGCTCACCCTTCACAACGCCGGCCACATCCTGGGCTCCGCGATAGTCCACCTCCACATCGGGAACGGCCTCCACAACATCGCCGTTACCGGTGACTTCAAGTTCATACCGACGAGGCTCCTTGAGCCCGCGGTAAGCAGGTTCCCCCGCGTGGAGACCCTCGTTATGGAGTCCACCTACGGCGGGAGCAACGACTACCAGATGCCCCGCGAGGAGGCGGAGAAGAGGCTCATAGAAGTTATCCACCAGACCATCAAGCGCGGTGGGAAGGTTCTTATACCCGCGATGGCCGTTGGGAGGGCCCAGGAGATAATGATGGTTCTTGAAGAGTACGCGAGGATAGGCGGCCTTGAGGTGCCCATCTACCTCGACGGGATGATATGGGAGGCAACCGCCATTCACACGGCCTATCCGGAGTACCTGAGCAGGAGGCTGAGGGAGCAGATATTCCACGAGGGGTACAACCCCTTCCTCAACCCGATATTCAAGAGCGTCGCCAACTCCCGCGAGAGGCAGGATATAATAGACAGCGGTGAACCGGCGATAATCATAGCGACATCGGGCATGCTCGTCGGCGGGCCGAGCGTGGAGTACTTCAAGCAGCTCGCCCCGGACCCGAGGAACAGCATAATCTTCGTGAGCTACCAGGCTGAGGGAACCCTCGGAAGGCAGGTTCAGAGGGGACCTAAGGAGATACCACTCGTCGGGGAGGACGGCAGGACGGAGGTCGTTCCGGTAAACATGGAGATTCATACAATAGACGGCTTCTCGGGCCACGCCAGCAGAAAGGAGCTCATGAACTACGTCGCCAGGCTGAGGCCGAGGCCGGAGCGCATAATCACCGTCCACGGGGAGCCCCAGAAGTGCCTCGACCTTGCCTCAAGCATCCACAAGAAGTTCAGCCTCTCGACAAGGGCCCCCAACAACCTCGATGCGATAAGGCTCAAGTGAAGCCCTGGAGCCCACCCATCAGGGGATCAGAATGGCAGGCGGACTCGACCTTGGGGTTGTAAAGCCCTACGCCTACGCCGCCCTCCTCGTGGTATCCCTGATAGGCATCCTAACCTACAGGAGGGTAAGGGGGGAGTGGGAAAGGCTTCCTCCCATGAGCTGGAAGCTGATTTCCTTCCTGTTGGGTCTGATGGCCATTTTAGTAGCTTCCCTCATGGAGTACCCCTTTTCCCCATCCCTATTCTCTGCCGGCAGGGTAAGCCTGATCCAGATGACGCTGCTCGGCATCTTCGTGGGGCCGATAGAGGAGTTCTCAAAGCTGCTCCCCGTTAAGATGTTCCACGAGGAGGGGTGGGTGCTCTGGAAGAAGACCTTAGGGACGGCCTTCTTCTTCGGCCTCATTGAGGCGGTGCTCTACTCAATTATGCTGCTGATCATCGGGGTGCCCCTGATGGCCCTTCTGAGGCTTGCCCTGGTGGGCTTTCACGTGGCCCTGACTTCCATAGCTGCAACTGATCTGATCGTGGAGGGGAGCTGGAGGGGCTATCTGCGGGCTTCAGTTTACCACTCGCTCTACGACCTCCCGCTCCTCGTCTACGTTGGCGGATACCGCGGGGAGGCGATATACGCTCTAATGGCCCTCGGTTTCCTCTCCCTTGCCGCGGTTGCGGTTGAGGTGCTCAGAACTGAGGGGGTGGCGGATAGAATTTTGGGGAAAGATGAAACCCCAATTCTGGAGTTCGAGTTCACCTCCTCGCCTTGAACTTCTCCTGGAGCTTGTAGAGCTGGGCTATCCTCTCTATCGTGTCGGCCTCCTCCGGGCTCTTGTCCTCCCTCAGGGCCACGTAGCGCGGGAAGCGCAGCGCAAAACCGCTTCTGTACTTTGGGCTCTTCTGTATCTCCTGGTAGGTGACTTCGATTACAACCTTTGGCGCTATCTCGACGAACTTGCCCTCTCCACCCGTTATCAGCGGTTTCAGCATCTTCGTGAACTCGGCCAAGTCCTCGTCCGTGAAACCGCTCCCGACCTTTCCAACGGGGATGAAGTCGCCGCTCTCGGGGTCATAAGCTGCCACGAGGAAGGAGCCGAGGAGGTGTGCCCGTCTCCCCTCCCCCCACTCGGCCCCTATTATGACGAGGTCGAGGTCCTCCATTGTGGGCTTTATCTTCAGCCACTTCTTCCCGCGGTTCCCGGGCTCGTAGACGGCATCGAGCCTCTTCGCCATCAGCCCCTCGTGGCCGAGCTCCAGGGCCTCCCTGTAAAACTTCTCGGCCTCCTCAGCACTCTTCGTAACGAGCTGGACAGCGAGCTTTATCCTCTCGTTCTCCTCAACGGCCTCCTCAAGCCTCTTCCTTCTCTCCCTGAAGGGAGTGTCTATTAGAGCCTCGCCGTCAGCGTAGAGTATGTCGAAGAGGTTGAGCTCGACTGGGATCTTCTCTATCATTTCCTCGATGTTGTACTTCCTCCTGAAGCGCCTGAGGACGTACTGGAACGGCCTCGGCCTCCCTCCCTCACCTACCGCGACGAGCTCGCCCTCAACGATTATCCTTTCGTGCTTCAGCTGGCTTTTTGCGGCCTCTATTATCTCGGGTATCGAGCGGGTAACGTTCTCAAGCCTCCTGGAGTAGATTATCACCCTGTCCCCGTCCCTGTGAACCTGAACCCTTGCCCCGTCGTACTTTATCTCGAAGGCAGCTTCGCCACCCATCTCCATGAGGGCGTCCTTGACACCGGCCGCGTTCTGTGCCAGCATCGGCCTTATCGGCTTGCCTATCTGTATCTGAACCCTGGCCAGCCCCTCGTTCCCCTCAAGCTTGGCCACCCGGGCCACCTGTCCAAAGTCGCTCGTGAGCATGTAGGCCCTCTCAACCAGCTCCGGCCTTGCGTTGAACGCCCCCGCTATGGCATCCCTGAGGATCCCCTCGGCCACACCGGTTCTCATCGTCCCCAAAACGGTTCTCGCTATGTACTTGCCCTCCTCCGGCTCGGCGTCCATGAACAGGTTTGCGAGGTACTTCATCTTCCTGTCCTGGCTCCCCTCACCTTGGGCCTCAGCTACCTTGACGAAGGTGTTGTAAACGCGCTTTATCGTTAGGGGCTGGGAGAAAAAGCTCTTCTGTCTCCTCCTCTTCAAAGCCAAGGCAACGCTCTCACCGAGGTCGCCCGTGTCCTTAACCGAGTTCTCTATCTCCTTCTCGGGAACGCCGGTGGCCATTGCAACGGCCCTTATCAGGAGCTTCTCACCGACGCCAAGTTCTCTCTCGTCCCAGTCCGGGAAGACCTTGCCGAGGATGAGGTAGGGGATTATCTCGAGGAGCTCGTCCGGCGTCTTCTTCAGGAAGTCCGCCACGAACTTCGTCTTGAGGGTCTTGAGCGTCGTCTTCTCCAGGCTCCTGTAGAGGTTGGCCAGCTCTGAGTAGCGCATGTCGCCCATCTTCACCACCGGGGAAAATAGGGTGGAGGAGGATAAAAGGGTAGTGGGGAGGTTTTTAAACATCCTATCCTCCAACTGACCTTCTCCCCGCTGTGAAGGGGGAGGCTTTCGAGAGAAGAAAGATAATGGAAAACCGGATGAGTCCGAGCGCTGGAAAGGCACTCATTTCACAGAACCGTCCTATCCGAGGGAGTCAGTGTGTTAACCCACCCACCTTCCGACCTTCGGCCTTTCCCTGTAGACCCCAGCGGCATCGTAGGGAACATCCAGATCAGCCAAAAGGTTCTTGGCCCTTCCCAGCTCCTCCTCGCTTACGAGGGCGAAGAGGCCCTTTCCGAGCATTATCATCGAGCTCGGGTTGGAGAGGACCCTGTCGAGCTCCCTCGCAAGCTCAAGCAGTTCACCGCTCAGGAGGCCGGTTCTCTCCGCGAACTCCCTCGCGAGGGCCATCATCCTCTCGGGGCTCGGTTCCCTGAGGAGGCCCTCAAGGGCCTTCCTCCCCTCGACCTCGATTGATTTGATAACGTCCCCGTCCAGAACTTCCTTAGTGTGCAACGGCCCGAGCGGAACGACAAGAACCCTGTAATCCTCGAAGAAGAGGTTGTCCACGACCCCAACCCCGGGCCCGCCTGCTTTAACGCGAACCTCGATTCCTCCTGCAAGCTGCGCTACGACGTCCCCGAGCCCGCCGCCGTTTACGACCTCGTGCCTGTGGGCGATCCTTGCCACGCTCAGCCAGGTCCCGCCGAAGGCGTAGCCGAGGCCCAGGGCCGTTCCAAGGGCCCCTCCAGCGCTGTTCCCAAAGCCGTAGCCGCTGGGGAAGTCGAAGTACTGCCAGATTTCAACCTCCCCGGTGAAGTCCCTCGGAACTATCTCCTCTGCCACTGAGTAGCTTATTACTGCATCTTCCCTCTTCACCGGCTCCCCGTTGAAGGCCACGTGGATGTGCCTCTCCAAAGTCCCGGTTTCAACGCTCACGAAGACGCTCGTCCCCTTGGACAGGTTCACGCCTGCCCCAACCGAACCCGTCTGGAGGGGATCTTCTCCCTTTACGGGTGCGAAGAAGGCCGTTACGTGGGCTGGAACGAAGGCTCGGATCAGCATTTACGAACCCCCCACAAGCTCCGCTATCTCCCCTCCGCCCGGCGGGAGGATGGCGTTCAGATCCTCCTCCCTGACCTTGTAGCCCCACCTCTCAAGGATCCCGCGCATCTTCTTGACGAGCTCGCCCTTCTTAAGCCTCCCCGGTCTTATGACGATGTAGCGCTTTGTGTGCGCCCCCATTGCGCTCACCGGCGCGCACGTGACGTATTCCTCTCCTCCATAGCTGATTATGCCAACGGCCAGCTCAAGCGGAAGCCCGTGCATCCAGTTCCTCTTTCCGTAGACCATGAAGGCGCCCTTCCCCATGTACTCCCCGCTCGGAGCCTGCTTCGTCACCTGTTCCGGGTAGGCCCAGTAGGCATCGGCAGAGTAGAGGCCCTGACTCCATGCGCGACTCATCGAGACCGCGAACTGGCAGGCCTCGAACACCGTCTTCTCGCCGGCTTTCCGTCCCCCCTTGATTACGACGTGGGGTGCTCCATAAACGTCGGCGTGGCAGTAGAGGTCGTTTTCAGCCATGTGCTTTTTTATAAGAATCTCGTTTGTGCCCGCGTCCTTGCCAGCCAGGACTAAAAAGCCCTCGCTCGAAACGAACCAGCGGAACTTCTCGAACCACTTCCTCTTCCTCCTCTCGATCCTCTTTACCTTCAGCTCCTTCTTGAGTTCCTCCTCGATGAGCTTCTCGACCTCTTCGAGCTTCCGCTTGGTATCCTCGTAGGCCTTCAAAGCGCCCTCGTACTTGTGCCTGAACTTCTTGGCCTTCTCGTAGTAGAGCTCCGCGTTCTCCCCGAGGCTCTTTGTGAGGTAAAGCCTCACCCCCCTCCCCTCAAGCTCTATCGTTACCGCCTTCTCCTTGGGGTCAATGGCCTTCACCATGAGGGCAACTTTGTTCCGGGATTTTCTGCCCCCCTCTATGCGCCTCTTGAACTCCTCCCATCCGAGGGTTTCGGTCGCCTTCCTGAACTCCTCCAGGAGGCGCTCAACGAGGGCGTAGTTCGCGTAGATTAGGTCCCCTATCTCCTGGTTGGCCTTTGCCCCCTCCTCGAAGCCCTTCAGCATCTCCGCCTGCTTCTTGAGCGTCATTAGAAGGGCCCTCTTCTTGGCCTCAAGCTTTCTCGTCTGCTCCTGCTTAGCTTTCTCGACCGTTATCCTCCCGAAGTACTCATCCAGGGCCTCGCTGAAGGTTTTAAAATAGCGCTTCTCAAGCCCCTCGTAAACCATCAGCTCTATCGGGACGACGTCGTGCATGCTGCCGTCCTTAAAGACTATGTTGGGCTTTGGTTCGTCGTTGAATGTTCTCAGCATAGCCTCGTAGACCCTTCCAAGATCCCCGTCGTTCAGCTCCCTGACGGGCACCGTCTTCTCAAAGCCCGCCCTGATTGAGATCTCCTCGGCGTAGAGGCCGCCCATGTTGAGCTTCCTCGCTAAGGCGCGGACGAGTTCTAAGTTTTCGTCCTCCCTCATAAGCTCAAGGAACCTCCCAAAGCCGACCTCCAGAGGGTTCTCCCTCGCCGGCGGGAACCTGTACTCGGCGTTGGGCTTTATGGAGCGGTCTGAGTACTCCTCGTAGCGCAAAGCCGAGACGATCCTGTTCTCGGGGTCAACCAGAACGATGTTCCCCTTTCCGAAGAGCTCGCCGATCAGCGTGTAGCCGCCGACCCGGAGCTTGACTATCCTGTCGAAGGAGTGCTGCTCTATCGCGTCGATGAATCCGCCGGCTAAGTACTTCCGCAGGAGCATCGTGAAGCTCGACGGCCGCTTCGGGGCCTCTTTGACGTAGCTCGTGAGGTGAAAGCGCTTCCCGGCCTGGAGGATTAAATCGGCCCTCCCCTCCCTGGTTCTGAGCTTTACCCTTATCTCGTCGCCGTCGTGGTAGACCTTGTCAACGCGGGAACCGATCAGCCACTGAAGCTCCCTCACGACGTAGCGTATGTCTACGCTGCTCATTCCCTCCTTCATCGTCCCACCAGAAAAAGTAGGGGAGGGCGTTTAAAGGGTTGCCCTAAAGTTTAAAGCCCCAGACGGCGACTATAGCGGCCGCTATCAGCATGGCTATCCTAATGTTCTGCGGGTTCTCGGCCTCAAAGGCCTCCTGGAGGAAAACAAAGAGTATGCCGGCTATGCCTATATCGTAGAGTATCCAGCCGAGTTTGACGGCCCCTCCAGCTGGGATCCCCAAAACCGTTATCATGGCCCCGAGGAGCAGGAGGCCGCTGAGGGCCAGGGGCAGGCTGGTCTCGAAGCTCTCAACCTTCAGCTCCATGGTACCACCCTATGGGGTTGGCTCCCCTCCTGTATTAACTTTTTGCTCCAAAAGCTCCGAGACGTGGATCAGGGGCAGGAAGGTGTAGCCCTTCTCCATTATCCTCTCCGCCGCGCCTTCTCCCCTGTCAACGACGACGCTTATGGCGCTTACCTTTCCCCCTAATCCCTCTATGACCTCCGCCGCCCTGAGGACGCTTCCCCCGGTTGTGGTGACGTCTTCCACGATGAGGACTGAGTCTCCTGCCCTGACCTCGCCCTCCACCAAGCTCCCGGTGCCGTGGGACTTCGGCCTCTTCCTTATTATGACGAGGGGCTTTCCTGTTCGGAGGGAGACGGCGGTGGCTATGGGAACTGCCCCGAGCTCGGGCCCGGCGACCCTGTCGAAGCATATCCCATTTTCCCCGGTTAGCGCCTCGATCATCTCGGCTATCAGGGCGAGGGAACCCGGGTCTGTGACGAGCTTTTTGACGTTGATGTAGTAGTCGCTCTCCCTCCCTGAGGTGAGGACGAACCTTCCAAAGAGAAGGGCCCCGGCAGAGAGCATTCTCTCAATCAGCTTGTGCTTTGCGGCGTCGATCCCATGGGCAGTGCTCATCCCAAACACCCGGGGGGTGCGGGGGAGAAAAGTTAAAAAATTAGCGGCCTCACTCGGAGGCCTCTTTTTCTCTGACTATTTTCTTGACGGCTTCTCCAGCGTCTGCAAAGCTCTTGAAGAGCTTGAGCATCTCCATCGGGAGCGGGAGGACTATCACGTTGCTCTTGTCGCTCGCCACGTCGCTTATCGTCTGAAGAGTTCTCAGCTGTAAGGCCATCGGGTGCTCGCTGATTATCTCGGCCGCCTCCCTGAGCTTCTCTGCCGCCTGGCGCTCGGCTTCGGCGAGGGTTATCCTCGCCCTCCTCTCACGCTCCGCCTCGGCCTGCCTTGCCATGGCCCTCTGCATGCCCGCTGGGAGCTCAACGTCCTTTATCTCAACGGTTGAGACCTTTATACCCCATGGGTCGGTTGCCTCGTCTATTATCTTCTGGAGCTCCATGTTGAGCTTTTCCCTCTCGCTCAGAAGCTCGTCGAGGTGGGCCTGACCTATAACGCTCCTCAGCGTAGTCTGGGCTATCTGGCTTGTGGCCATTATGTAGTTGGCGACCTGCGTCACCGCCTTCACCGGGTCGACCACGCGGAAGTAAACAACCGCGTTCACCTTGACTGGCACGTTGTCCTTGGTTATCGTCTCCTGCACCGGAACGTCGAGAACCCTCGTACGGAGGTCAATTATGACTGCCTTTTCGAACACGGGTATTATGAAGAACAGCCCTGGACCCCTGGCACCAACGACCCTACCGAGCCTGAAGATCACTGCCCTCTGGTACTCCTTCACTATCTTTATGGCGCTTGCAAGCAAAATCAAAACGAAAAGCAAAATTATTCCCAAAACAATTGCTCCTGCCCCTGCCATTCTCACACCTCCCTTTCTTTACCCGGGCCCTCCGCTCTGACAACGATGAGGGTGAGCCCGTTCATTCCAACGACCTCAACGGTTTCACCGACGGCGATCCTTTCCCCGGTTTTGCTAACGGCCCTCCAAAGCTCCCCCCTGACCTTTATCATCCCCTCCGGGCTGAGCTCCTGGACTACCTTGCCCCTCAGGCCTATCATCTCCTCCTTTCCGGTCTGGGCCCTCCTTCTCCTGTCCCTGATGACGGCGGCGAGCCCGAAGACGAAGAACAGTGCTATGAGGAGTGACGTCAGGATTATGACTATTCTGAGCATTGAGAAGGTCGAGCTCTTTATCAGGTAGCCGTTGCCGCCTCCGAAGAGCATTATGCCTCCGAGGATCATGCTTATCACTCCCGCAACCGTGAAGAGGCCGAAGGTGGGGGTAAGGGCCTCAGCCACGAAGAAGAGCATCCCGAGGAAGATCAGGACGAGGCCCGCTGTGTTGTAGCCGAAGTAGCCCAGCCCTATGAGACCGAGCACCAGCATTATAGCTCCGGCGGTCTCGGGGACGTGCCAGCCTGGGGTCAGGAAGCCGAGGAACAGGCCGAGTATGCCGATGTTGAGGAGGACGTAGGCCACGGTGGGGTCGGTTATGAACTTGACGACCTCGTCCTTGAAGGAGGGCCCCATCTGGACGATCCTGACGTCCGTGAAGTTGAGTGTTACGTAGCCCCTCCCGCTGACCGGGATTTTGGTCTTCATCCCGTTTGCCTTCTTGAGGAGTTCGCTTGGGTCCTCAGCGATGAGCTCTATCACGTGCGCCTTCAGGGCCTCCTCCGGCGTCAGGCTGAGGTCTTCGGTTATGAACTCCTCCGCGGCCGTCGTGTTCCTCCCGCTTTCCTCGGCGAGGCTCTTTATGTAGGCTATGTAGAAGTTCCTTATCTTCTTGGGGGCCTTGATTATGCTCCCGTTGGAAGCGTAGCCGAGTATCGGTTCGCAGGCCCCTATGCTCGTGCCCGGGGCCATCGCTATCAGGTGGGAGCCGAGGGCTATGTAAGTCCCGGCCGATGCCGCTATGGCGCCCCGCGGGTAGACGTAGATTATAACGGGGACCCTTGACTCCTGTATGTGCTGGATTATCTCCTGCATCGCCTCACCGTTTCCACCGGGGGTGTTGATCTCTATGATGAGGGCCTCTGCGTTGTTCTCCTCCGCGGTCGTGATGTACCTTGAGAACTGGTCCACCGAATAGCTCGTTATAACGCCCTCGAACTTGGCCACGTAGACGGTTCTTCCATGACTGCCTGCGGTGACGGAGGGTGCTATCAGGAACACCAAGAGCACTGCCAGTAGCACAAGCCGCTTCCCCATGGGCTCCCCCACCGCTTATACTCAGAGGAGTTTAAAAACGTTCCCAAAGAAACGGTTTTATATTTTCCCTGCGGAACTCATTCTATGAAAGGGGAAAAAGTTAAACCCCTCTTCAAGGCCTACCTCGCCGCGAGGGGCGGTGAAAAGGTTGAGCTTGCCCACAGGCTCGCCCTTAAGCTCGCCGGCTGCACAGCGGGCCGCTTCTGGGATGGAGTTGCCGCTCTCGGCCTCAGGGAACGCGACGTCAAGGCACTTCTATCCTTCCTCGAGGAGAGGGGAAAGCTGAGGATAAGGCGCGGCAGGGATGGCAGGAGGCTGTACGTGCTCACCCTCAGGGAGCTCAGAAAAAGCCCTGTGAAGCTTGATGAGTGGCTCAGACCTCAAGCCCCCTGAGAACCGCGTACTCCTTTCTGTCCCACGCCGTCTCCCCGGTAACCAAGTAGACCTTGCCCTTGTACAGGATCGCGTAGTCTCTTATCGCGTGCAGAAACCTCATCAAGGCTTTGAATCCGTTGTAAACGGCCAGGTACTCCGGACAGTCGATGACCACGGCGCCACCGGGCCTGTTTTTGAGGTAGCTCACTATGACCTCCCTCAGTTTCGGGAGCTCCCGGGGGCCGAGAAAGCCGGGTGCGGAACTCACAAAAACGCTCTCCCATCCATCGGGGACGTCATTTCCCGGCCTCGTGATGAGGAGGGCCTCTCTCTCCATTACCTGCCCCCGGGAGCCCACTATCTCAAAGTTCATGGCCCGGTGGAGTTGGTAAGGGCTCTGAGAACTTGGTAATGTCTGGATGAACATCGAGCTTATGACCCTGAGCACTCCCATTCTCTCACCTGAGGAATGGACGGTGCCTGTCTATAAGTACTTTTTTTGTAAGTGGTTATGTAGGTGCATATGCAGGCCCTCGGTCTCCTGGACTGCTCATCACAGTTCAGCCGGTTGATCCGTCGTCATCGGGCAGACCGAAAAAAGGAGGGGAAGCTTAAAAACCTTCAGAAGAGCTCCTCAAGCTTGACGTCTATCCTGTCTGGATTGAATGGAAGGACGTGCCTCGTCGTCTTCGGGGAGAAAACCTCACCCCTCTTCACGAGCTCCATGACGTCCTCCTTTGTCGGGGCCTTCCTGATGAAGACGTAATCGACCTCACCCTTGGCCATGTCCTCCCTCGCATCCTCCTTGAGGCCGTAGTAGATCAGCTCTATCTCCCCAGCCTGGTTCATCTCGTCGAGAACCCTGCTCACGACCTTCTGCTCTCTGAGACCGCCGGGTATGAGGAAGCTCTTCTCCCCCACGAGGGCAAAGGCTGCCTCACCGCGCTCGGCCTTCTCCTCAGCCTCCGGATCCTCAACGACATCAAGACCCTCTTTAGTGAGCCTCTCGACGACGGCTTCGAGGTCGCCCTTGAAGGCGGGGTACCAGGTGTACACTTTAACGTCGTCGCTGAAGTAGTCCAGTATCACAGATGGAGCCTTTTTAGCCCCGAGCTTCTGGAGGCCTGCCCAGCGGTGGTGGCCATCGACGATGAGGTAGTCCCCGGTGCCGGGTATCTCGGCAAGGAGCATCGGCTTCCAGAAGATGCCGGAGCCGGTGACGCTCTCTATGAAGTCCTCAAGCTCCTTCTGAACGAGTTGCTCGTGAGGCCTCATCCTGTCGAGCTCAATAAAGACGTAATCGACCTTTTTCGTCGGTATGTTGTACTTCGGAACCTTTTCAACGCCCATCGCAAACCCCCCTAACTGACTGCAGATGCATATCGAACCGGGAGATAAAAAGGCTTTCCCCGAAAAAACAGCTTGCAAACCCAAGGAAAATCGAGAGAACGCGGTCTTTTTCAAATTCCGCCCGGTGTTTTGAATGGATTCGTGGCGTTCAGCAGATCACTCCCTCCCGAGGATCCGGGCCTCAACCTCCTCGTCCGATAGGAGTATTAAGTTGAGGGTCGAGAGGGCAAAGAGGGCCGCCCCCTGGGGGATGACACCGAGCATCATCCAGAGTATGGAGAATATCAGGTCGAGGAAGGAGACGTATTTGCCGAGGCCTATAGACCAGTCACGGCCCCCCAGGATGCCCCAGATGATCCCAATGTGGAGCAGTGCCGCGAAGGCCGCCCCGGCCACTTGGAATGGGTAGCCCCAGGACAGGACGCCTATCCCGAGGAAGTAGAGGGCTATGAGTGAAAAAGACGCGAGGAGGATCGCTTTAACGTTCATCCCGGCCCTCACCCTCAGAGCCCCTCAAGGGCGGCCTTCATGCGCTCCATTGCCTCTGTAAGGAGGTCCATTTTAGTGGCGTAGCTTATCCTGATCCAGCCCTCGCCGTGCTTCCCGAAGGCCGTTCCCGGTATGACAACGACCCCCGAGTTCTCAAGGAGCCAGTTGGCGAAGTCCTCGCTGCTCATGTCCAGTTCTGGATCGATCCTTGCCCAGACGTAGAAGGCCCCCTTGGGCCTGAAGGGCTCTATGTGGGGCATCTCGTTCAGGTAGCGGAGGACCGTCTTCCTCCTCTTGGAGTAGACCTCCCTCATCTCCTTCACAGCGTCCCAGCTTCTCTTGTCCCTCAGCGCGGTTATGCCCGCTATCTGGACGAAGGACGCAGCGTTTCCGATGATGTAGGCGTGGAGCTTTATCATGTCGTGTATTACCTGACCCGGGGCTATGGCAAAACCTAACCTCCACCCGGTCATTGCAAAGGTTTTGGAGAAGCTGTTGGCGAGTATGGTGTTGTCCGGTGCGTACTTTATCATGGGGTGGTGCCTGGCGCCCTCGTAGAGGAAGTGCTCGTAGGGTTCATCGCTGAGGATGTAGATGTTGTAGTCCTTGGCTATATCGGCTATGGCCTTGGCGGTCTCCTTGTCGAGGGTGGCCCCAGTGGGGTTGTTCGGGTAGTTCATGACTATCATCCGCGTCCTCTTGGTCACTAACTCCACTACCTCATCCGGGTCCATTCTAAAGCCATTCTCCGGCCTCAGGGGTATCCTCAGTATCCCGGCCTCGGAGATCTTCGCATCCTCGGCGTAGCAAACGAAGGCCGGATCGGGGATTATAACGTCGTCACCTTCCTCCAGAAGGGATTCAAAGGCGAGGTAGGTTGCCTCGTATGCCCCCGCGGTAACTATGATGTTGTCTGGGTCTATATCGACCCGGTAGAAGTCCTTGTAGTACTCGGCTATCGCCTCCCTGAACTCGGGGATGCCCGCGTTGGGCGTGTAGTGGGTGTAGCCCTCATCGAGGGCACGCTTGGCAGCCTCCTTTATTATCTCCGGCGTATCGAAGTCGGGTTCCCCAATCCCGAGGGATATGACGTTCTTCATTCTCCTGGCCTTCTCAAAGAGCTCCCTTATCTTGGAGCGCTGGATGAGATTGATTCTCCCGGCCATGAAGTACTTTCTCCTCTTGTACCTCATTGAAACCACCCGGACATCTCAGAACTGCCCCCAGTCGCTTTATAAATTTAACCTGGAACCCGCCGAAACCCGGAAGCTCACAAAACCTCAACCATGGCGGCCCTCTCCAGGAGGGGCTTCAGCTTTTCCCGGGGGCAGTGCTCCCCCTTCCAGGGTCTCAGGCCAAGTTTCCGCCTCGCCTCCTCCGCGCTACCCCCGAAGATCACGAGGTAGCCGGGCCCCTTGGCCAGGCCGACCTCACTTATCGCATCCCTTATCTGGAGGGTCCCCGCGAGGCGGAGGAGCAGCTCACCACCGGGGGTCTTGGCTCGGTTTGTGCCCCTTTCAAAGGCCCTCGCCGAAAGAACCGCCGCGTGGACGACGGCCTCGATGCAAGCAGCTCTCACTATCTGGAGGCTGCCCCCCACCTCCTTCACCAGCCCACCGGGATCCTCTATCACAACGGGTAGAACCTCCACGCCGTAAGCCGTCTTCATTCCCTCCACCCCGTAACGGTTTTCCGGGGAGGTTATAACGTTTGCCCCCGAAGGGGACGGTTTTTTAAAAATTTTTTGTATAAATTAAAAATTCAAAAAATTCTTTCAGATTCATATTTCATTAATATTATTTTAGAGCCGCAAAGTATTTAACTACTTAAAGCACTAACTAAAGTAGCGACCCACTGGACTGGGTGATACAGCGGATGACAAAGATGCGCATCATAAGCGTGCAGATGCCCCAGAACCTCATTAACGCCATGGACCAGCTCGTTAAACGCGGTATTTACCCGAACAGGAGCGAAATAATCAGAGCGGCCCTCAGGGACTTCCTAAAGAGGGAGCTCCAGATGGATTTCAACGATGAAGAGCTTCCCGAGTACATCATAAGGTGATGGAAATCGCCAGGTGGAGGGGGTATGGATAATGGTGTTTAAACTCTTGGAGCAGGCCGGGATAAAACTTGATATAGATGAAGGGCCCAAGGTGGAGAAGGAGGATCTTCTTGGAGAGGATCTCAGCAGTTTTATAAAGATAGCTATTGTGGGCGTTGGCGGCTCTGGCAACAACACGATAACGAGGCTTTACGAGCTCGGAGTAGAGGGGGCCGAGCTTATAGCCATGAACACGGACGCCCAGCACCTCGCGAGGATAAAGGCGCACAAAAAGCTCCTCCTCGGAAAGGAGATAACACAGGGAAAAGGCTCCGGTGGAGACCCGGAGGTCGGCTACCGAGCCGCGGAGGCGAGCGCCCATGAGATCGCCGAGACAATAGGGCCGGCGGACCTCGTTTTCATAACCGCTGGAATGGGCAACGGCACCGGGACTGGCGCCGCGCCAGTTGTCGCCAAGGTCGTGAAGGAGCGGGCAAGGAACAGCGGCGGTCGCTTCAAAGAACCCCTTGTTGTCAGCGTCGTGACATTCCCCTTCAAAACCGAGGGGACGATAAGGATTGAGAAGGCGAAGGCCGGGATCAAGGCGCTCCTCCACTACTCCGACACCGTCATAATAATAGAGAACGACAAGCTCCTCCAGCTCGTCCCGAACCTCCCGATCAACGCGGCCTTCCGCTTCGCCGACGAGATAATAGCCAGGATGGTGAAGGGCATAACCGAGACCATAAAACTCCCTTCCATGGTCAACATTGACTTCGCCGACGTTTACAGCATAATGAAGGACGGCGGCGCGGCCCTGATAGGAATAGGCGAGAGCGACTCCAAGAACAGGGCCGTCGAGGCCGTTAAAGCGGCCCTGGAGAACAAGATGCTCGACGTCAAGTTCGGCAGCGGCAACAAGGCTCTCGTCCACTTCACCGTGGGGCCCGATGTGAACCTCCGAGAGATCAACGACGCCATGGAAGTCGTCTACAACAACTTGGGCACCAAGTCGGAGATAAAGTGGGGTGCGAGGGTGGACGAGGACATGGGCAAGGTCGTCAGGGCCATGGTGATAATGACGGGGGTCGAGAGCCCCCACATAATCGGGGGCGAAACCGCCCTCCAGGCGGGTTCGAGGGTTGTTGTTCCGAAGTCCGAGCCGGTTCCCTTCGAGAGGAGGGCCCACGACGATGACCTGTATAACATCATAACCGGCCGTGGAGGCGTTAAAAAGCCAGCAAACGGCAGCGGGGACAAGCGCATTCAGAAGATCTTCGAGGACATCGAGTTGTTCTGACCCTTTTTATTTAATTCAACAACCTTTTAAGGGGCCGCGTGTTTAGGTCAGCGGGTGGTAGGATGACCGTTGTAATCAGTGTGGCCAACCAGAAGGGCGGGGTCGGGAAGACCACTCTAACTCTGAACCTTGGCTACAGCCTCGCGAGAAGCGGCAGAAGGGTCCTTCTCGTGGACGTTGATCCCCAGTTCAACCTTACCTTCGGGCTGATTGGGATGGACGTGCTCAAGCACGAGGAGAGGAACGTGGGCACCGTAATGATGAGGGAGGCCGACGTTGAGGAGACAATAGTCGAAGTTGAGAAAAACCTTCATCTCCTGCCGAGCCACCTCAACCTCTCCGCCAAGGAGATAGAGATCATAAATGCCTACAACCGGGAGAGGAGGCTCCAAAAGGCGATAAACCCGATACTCCCGGACTACGACTACGTCCTCATAGACAACCCCCCGAGCATGGGGATATTCCTCGTGAACTCCCTGACGGCCTCGGACTTCGTCCTCATACCCCTGGAGCTGAGCTATTTCGGGGTCATAGGTATGCAGCTGATGTTCAACCTCATGGCGATGATAAGGAGCGAGACCAACGAGTCCCTCTCCCTCCTCGGCCTCGTCCCCAACAAGTTCACGAGGCAGACGAAGGTTCCGAAGACGAGACTCAGGGAACTCAGGGAGACCTACCCGGAGGCCCCGATACTGACGACCATACCGAAGGCGATAGCCTTAGAAAAGGCCCAGGCCCGGGGGATGAGCATATTCGACTATGAACCCGGTGGAAGGGCTGCTAAGGCCTTTGAAAAACTCACGAGAGAGGTGATCGGACTTGTCGAAGGAGAGTAAACTTCCGAAGCTGTTTTCCGGTTCCGTTGACGAGCTCACCAGGCCCTCCAAACCCAAGGTGAGGAAGACCAAGGAGGGCCTCAAGGCCCAGAAGAAGCAGAAAACCCTTTACGTGAGCCTCGACATGAACAGGAAGCTCATAGAGCTCTACGCGGAGGAGGGGAGGAGGCAGAGCGTGATCGTCGAGGACGCGGTTAACCTCTACTACTACCTCCGCCTCGCACTGGGTGAGAAGAAGTTTGACGAGCTCATGAGTGCCGTCAGAAGGGAGGAGCCCGAGTTCTTGAGGCAATACCTCGAAAGGCTCAGGGTTTGATTCTTACGTTTTTCTTTTGAACTATTTTCCCAGGGAAATGAGGGGGCAAGTTCTCATGTGAGGATACGTTTAAATAATGTTCCCCTGTATGCTTACGTGGTGTTTGGCATGGTCAGGGTTTCTACCGGCGTTCCCGGGCTCGACGCCATGCTCAACGGGGGGCTCATTAAAGGGCGAGTCTACCTTCTCAAGGGTGCCGCTGGAACAGGGAAGACGATCCTCGCGATGCATTTTGCAATGGAGGGTGTAAAGAATGGTGAGGACGTGCTCTACATAACACTCGGCGAGCCCTCGAAGCAGCTCGTGGAGAACATGAGGAGCATCGGCTTCGAGTTTGATGACCCCCACTTCAGGCTCGTCGACGCGACGCCAATAGATCATGTGAAGAGCGTTGTTTTCACGGGCAGCCCCGGGGTCGAGTTCGGGGAGAGCATGGAGAGGTTGCTGAGCTCGATAATCTCCGAGGTGGAGGGAAAGGACTACTCACGGGTTGTGGTGGATCCCATCACCATGATGAAGCTGACGGTGGAGAGCGAACTCAAATACCGGAAGTTGCTGCTCCCCTTTCTAAAGGCCGTGCACCGCAAGAACACAACGGTTCTGCTCGTCTCGGAGGAGGAGAGGACGAACGTTGAGGAGTACATGGTAAGCGGCGTCATAGAGCTCCTGAGAAGGGACGTCAACGGGACCTTCGTCAGGGGAGTGAGGGTCACGAAGTTCAGGGGGAGCGCCGTCGACGAGAACACGAGGCCGCTTAAGATAACGAGCCGGGGGATGGTCGTCCTGTCGGACAGGGTCTTCCGGCCCTGATCATTCACAGAACTCCTCTATGATCCTCTCTATTATCTTGCTCGTCTTCGCCCTGTCGCTCTTGTATGGATATGGAATCCTGATGACTTCGACGTTCATGCCGTGCTCCCTCAGCTCCTCCTTCAGCCTCTCGCAGTTGAAGTTCTGGTCAGGTCCTATCGCTATCACATCGGGGTCTATCCTCTTCACGAGTTCGAGGTCTATCCTCCCGGGGGAGCCTATGTAGACCTCGTCCACGTACCTTATGGCCCGCAGGAGCTCCGCCCTGTCCTCGGCCGTGTTCACGGGATCCCTCCTCTTGAGCTTCCTGACGGTCTCGTCGTGCGCAACGATCACCACGAGCTCGTCGCCGAGCTCTTTCGCCTGCTTCAAGAAGTGGACGTGCCCCACGTGGAGTATGTCGAAAACCCCTCCCACGAGAACCCTTATTCCCTTCTCCCCCATCTCAGCCCACCGTGACCTGCCAGATCTTGTCCTTAGCGTGGTGGATGTTCTTAACCGCTTTTCCCTTTGACCTCTCCTTCATGGCCTTTCCGCCCATGAGGGCTATCCCGATGGCTAAGGGCCTTCCGTAGTTCTCCTCGACCACGAAGACGAAGTCCCCCTCCCTAATGCCTTCGTCAGCATCGACTATGCCCGCGGCCATGACGTCGGCCCCGTTGAGGATGTAGGGAACGGCCCCCTCGTCAACGACCACGCGCCTCGGCCACTTCCTCAAGTCCTCTTCGTTGGACAGCTCGTAGAGGGCTATAACGAGAGGAAAGACCAGTTCCTTCCTCCTTATGAAGAAGGGCCTCCCGTTCACGAGTATTATCTCGGTCGTTTTGTCGAACTCCGCTATCTCCACCCTGTCCTTTCTGCCCAGCATCTTTCCGGCTATCTCCTCTCCGAATACCTCGCTCATCTCGCGGATTATCTCCTTTATCTCCTTCTTGCTGAGCGGGTGCTTGGCCCTCAGCTCCACGCTTCCACCTCCTCAGAAAGCCTCCTCGCGGCTTCCCGCGGGTTCTCGCTCTCGTAGATGGCGCGGCCGACTACCACATAATCAGCGCCGGCTTTTATGGCTTCCCCGGCCTTTCCGCCCTGAGCCCCGACGCCGGGGGCTATAACCTTAATCCCCGGCTTAAGCTTCGAGCGGATGTAGCTAACGCGCTCCGGCCTCGTTGCAGGGGCTATGACGCCGAAGGGCTCAAGCTCGTTGGCCATCTCGATGAGCCGATCTGTTGCTGCCTGGATGAACTCCTCCGCGCCAGGATGGCTCATCTCCACAACTATTATCGCCTCCCCGAGCTCCATAACGGCCTTAACGCTGTCTCTCCCGACGAAGCCGTGGGCTATTATGTAGTCCGCCCCCGCACCAAAGACCTCCCCCGCTATCAGGCGGTTCGTGTTAGGTATGTCCGCGAGCTTCAGGTCGGCTATAACGGGAAGTCCTGTTATCTGCTTCAGCTCGGTGATTATTTTGAGGCCTGAGCCGATTATCAGGGGCCAGTTCACCTTCACCGCCCAGAGGTAGTCAGCTGTGCTCTCTGCTATCTCAAGCGCCCTATCCCTATCGTAGACGTCAAGGGCTAAGATGAGCCCGCTCACTCTTTCACCTCACGAGCGATTTTATCTCCTCCGGGAGTTCCTCACCCTTCAGGAAAAGGGCGACGTGGTAGGCGCTCTTCAGGGCTCTCGCCGGGCTGTCGGCCCAGGTGACGACTATAAGGTCCCCCTCTTCGAGGGGCAGTCCCTCAAGCTCCCGCGCGAGCTCCGGCATCGCCTCGCTCAAAGGTCTCCCGTCCTCGGGGAAGACTGCCCTCCCCTCTCTGACCACGAGGAGGAGAGCGCCCTTAGCGTGGAACCTTATCGCCTCATCGCGGAGCTCTATGCTCTTGAACTCCCCGGGGTTCCTCACAACGAGGGCGTAGGCAGGCAATCCCTCGACGCTTCCAACCGGCTTCGCCTCGGAGATGTGCTCTGAAATCCTCCCGACGAGTTCGGTCCCTTTCTCGGTGAGGGCGTGCCCCCTCTGGGTTGAGGATATCAGGCCCAGGCTGAGAAGCTTCTTGAGAAGGGTCCGCACGCTGCCCTCCCCGAGCTCGAGGAACTCCGAAACCGTCTTCCTGCCGGTGGGGATTTGAAGGGCGAAGAGGAGCGCAACGGCATCCTCCATGGTGAACTCCGGGTAGGCTCCCCTTTTCCAGCTCATCGGCTTCCCTCCTAAGGAAGTAGAGGGCCGAGATTATAAACCTTATTGGGGTGCATCGGGCGCCTTGGGGCCAGGGAGAGCGCGGCGGGATTTCCACCTTCAAGTTGAGAAAGCCTTTTAAATTTTGGAGTGTAAGTGGGTGCTCAGAGGCAGTCCCTGACGGTCAAGGTGGTTGATGAAGATGAGAAGAGAGGTCATCCTCCTTTTGATCCTGCTGCTCCTATCCGGGGCGGCCTATTCCTCGGCGCAACCTCCCTTTAGTACCGGTGCCGTTGACGTGCCCCCCGAGCAGTACTCTGCAATAACGAACTTCCATGTTCAAACCCGTGACCGCGGACAGCTACCTTCAACTGATCGAGGCGGCCCCTTCGTACAGTTCCCTGCCGCCGATCCTGAAGGGTGCTCTAATCGCGCTCGCACGGAATGGCCCAAGTGCCTCCCCCTCCATTCCATCCTCGGTCAACAACAGCCTCTACCTGCCTCCAATAGGCAACCAAGGCTTTATAGGCTCGTGCAACGCTTGGGCATCAACTTATTACGTATGGACGTACATGCTGAGCTGGTTCCGCGGCGAGGAACACCCCAACACCCCCTGGACCGTCATGAACCCAACCTTCACCTACAACCTGATAAACGACGGCCGGGCGACCGACGTCAACGG